>CAZHKX010000037.1:0-14120 GCA_964532805.1 uncultured Clostridia bacterium | reverse complement strand
ACGGCATGAGTTTGGACATTAAGCTTCTGCAGGCCATCCTCTTCGGCCTGACCAAGGGATCGCTGTACGGCCTCATGGGCCTCGGAATCTCCCTCATATTCAGGACGGTCGACGTGATGAACTTCGCACACGGCAACTCCGGCATGTTCGCCACCTTCGTCGGCTTGAGCGTATACCTTCTGACAGGGAACATCGTGCTTACGCTGATCTCGGGCGCAGCGGCGGGGCTCATCCTCGGAGTACTCATAGACAAGCTCCTCATGAAGCGTGTGAAGGGCCTCTCCCACAGCTCCATGCTCATCATCACGCTGGGGCTTCTTATGATAATCGAGGCGCTGGCGTTTCTCATCTGGGGCACCGAGCCTCTCATCTTCCCCAGGGTGGTCGACATGTCGCCTCTTATCGTGAGGCTTACAGGCGGTATACTGATACTTCCCGCAAACGACGTGGCGGCGACTCTTATCGCGCTTGGCGTCTCCTTGGGCCTTGCGCTGTTCTTCAAGTTCACGAGGTTCGGCACGGCGGTTAGGGCGAAGGCGCAGGATGTGGTAGGGGCACAGGCGGTTGGCGTGAATGTAAAGAGCGTGGACGCCGCGGCCTGGGGCATCGGCATAGCGCTGGCAGCGCTTGTAGGGATGCTCATCGCCTACAAGTCGTCGGTCACCCCCAGCATGATGGTGGAGATGCAGATCTACGGCCTTACGGCGGCGGTGCTCGGGGGCTTCTCGAGCCTGTTCGGCGCGATAGTCGGGGGCCTCATGCTGGGTCTCATACAAGACGTGGTAGTGGCGCTCATGGCGGCGGGCTTCTCGGCGCTTAACATCACGGGCGCGAACCCAGTGGACTACCAGTTCTCCATAATCCTCATCATCATTATCGTCATGCTGGCGGTGAAGCCCGACGGGCTCTTCGCCTCCAGGTTCAAGGGGAAGGTGTGAACCTAGGATGAAGAAGAGCTTAAGAAGGTACATACTGATAACCCTAGTCGCGGGAGCCGCGGCGGGGCTCATTTTCTACTCGCAGACTTACATGCTGGCCATTTTCTCAAGGCTTCTCATATTCGCCATCGCAGCAATCGGCCTTAACATCCTGGCTGGAATGGCGGGACAGATATCCATAGGCCACGCGGCGTTCATGGCCATAGGGGCCTATACCACGGCATACCTTTCGCAGAGGTTCAGCCTGCCGTTTCTCGTGAACCTCGTGCCAGTGATAGCCCTTGCGGCCCTCTTCGGCTACATCATAGGCCTTCCGGCCCTTAGGATGAAGGGATTCTACCTGGCGATTGCCACCATGGCCTTCGGAGTGGTAATAGAGCAGCTCATAGCGGGCCAACCGTGGCTCGGGGCCCATACCGGCATGAGGGAGATCCCGCATTTCTTCCAGGCCGAGATATTGAGCTACGGTGTGAACTTCCTGTTCTTCCTGGTGCTGTCTGTCGCGGCGTTCGCCCTTATAGACTCGCCGATGGGGACCAAGTACCGCATGGTGCGCGACTCGGAAGTGGCAGCCAAGGCCTATGGCATCAACGTCTCGAAGGTCAAGCTGCACGCGTTCATGATAAGCGCGATATACGGGGGCATCGCAGGCGCGCTTTATGCGCACACGGTAGGCTTCATAATCCCCTCCAGCTTCGGGATAGGGATTTCGGTGAACCTGCTTGCCGCGATAATGATCGGAGGCATAGGCTTCGTGCAGGGCTCGCTCTACGGCGTGGTCCTCATATTCGGCCTGCCATACTTCATGTCGCGCGGGTTCGGCCAGCTTCTGACGATGATAATTGGCATAATGCTCATCGTGTTCGTCATGTTCTTCCCCAAGGGCGTGTCCTACGGGCTGACCATGCTGTGGCACAGATGGATGCAGAGGCCCATCATTTGGGCAAGGAGGAGCCTCATGAAGGCGATGGGGGCAAGTTCGAAGTTCGCCGAGGTGAAGGGAAAGAAGATACACTACCTCGAGCACGGCGAGGGCAAGCCGGTGATCATGATACACGGCAACACCGGAAGCGCACTGTGGTTCGAGGACGTAATGGACATCAAGGGCTTAAAGGTAATCGTGCCCGACCTGCCGAACTGTGGCTACTCCGACAGGATCGAATCGGCCGCGATGGACGACTACGCGGACTATATGCTGGGGCTGATGGATGAGCTCAGTGTAAAGAGCGCAGCGGTGGTCGCCCACTCGCTCGGAGGGGCGGTCGCGATATCGATGGCGGCGCGCCACCCGGAAAGGGTCGACAGGCTCATGCTTATTGACCCGTGCCCTGTATCCGGCCTTGTTACGCCGGAGGAGCACTACCCCGTAATCGAGCTCTACAAGACGTCCAGGGACATGATGAAGGCGGCGCTCGGCGCAATGACACCCGGCATGAAGGACGACGCCAAGCTGGACAGGCTGGTGGACGGCGCCTTCAGGATGAACATCATGTGCTTCGTCGAGCATGCAAGGCAGCTTGCCAAGTTCAACTACTCCGGCAGGTGCGGTGCCTTCACAAAGCCTGTGAGCATCATCATCGGCAGGAAGGACACTCTTATAACAGAGGAGATGGCGAGGAAGTCGGCTTCTGAGTTCGCAGAAGCGAAAGTCGAGGTCATCGACGGCATAGGACACTCCCTCATGGTGGAGGCGCCGGAGTTGTTCAGGGAGAAGGTAAGCAGTTTCGTAAAGTAACATGCGGTATGAGAGGATGGGCGGCCTTCCGTGGAGGATGGCCGCCCTCATCATATGTAGGAGGGGATATCCTGTGAGGGTTTTACGAAGGGCCCTGGCTTTATGCCTTATGGCCTTTGTTCCACTTCTGATGGCCCCACCGGTAGGCGCGAGGGGGATGGGGTGGAGGCCTGAGCCTGTATGGCAGGAGGGTTATGTATCGACTTCCGCGGGCAGGCTGCACTTCTACTTCGCAGGAGGAGGCAAGCCGGTGCTCCTCCTGCATGGGAACACCGCATCGGGAAGGTGGTTCACCGGGCTGGTGCCACCTCATGGGGTTGCTTTCTACGCCCCCGACCTTCCGGGCTTCGGGCTTAGCTATAGGTCCGGGGAGTTCACGCTGGACGGCTATAGGATGGCAGCCGAGGCATTCCTGGACGCACTGGGGCTTGATGAGATCCCGCTTCTTGTCGGGCACTCGCTGGGAGGCCTCATCGCAGCTGGCATGGCCTCGTCGGATCCAGGAAGATATGGCGCGCTGCTTCTGTCAAATGTGCCTTTCCTAGGTAACTCCCCGATAACCAAAGACTACTTCGACAGGGCAGCAAGGTACAGTGTGGATGACGCTCTTCTTAAGATGTCTCTTAGGAGGGTGGCGCTCACCCTGACTGAAGATGACCCCGCCCTTCAGATGATGTTCGATGAGGCAAGGCGGATGGACCCTGCTGGGTTCACGGAAAACCCCAGGATATTGACCAACGCCGGCACGTACGGCAGCCTCTTCAGCTTCAAAGGGAGGATCGTTTTCCTGGGCTCAGCGCTCGATGAGGTCATTCCCCCTTCCGTCGTGCGCTACAACTCGATGATCACACCGGGCTCCGAGTATCACGAGCTTGCCTCTGTTGGGCATGCCCCTATGCTGGAGGAGCCGGATGCATTCTCGGATGCATTGAAGGCGATGCTCTCCGGCGGGGAAATCGGGCCATTCTAGCAAGCCCGCGACATTTCGGCGAGGTTGCGGTAACCCGCTTCTTTGCCCTGTCGTTAAACTAATGTATGCTTTAAGTTGTCAGTAAATCTGAAAGGTGTGAGCTTCTTGGTTTATACGTTCGTTAAAAGGGCAGCCGCAGCGGCAATGGCTGTTGCCCTGCTACTTATCGCCTCAGCGGCGGCAACTGCGGCACCCGCGCCGTTCACGCTGCCTGAAGGCGCAGTCATAGTCTACATGGGCATTGACGATGTCACGGGGGACGGAGTCCTTGACCAGGTCTTCCTGGCAGGGAAGAGAGTCCAGGCAGATGCGGACTTCATGGGGCAGCACGGCCTGTACATAATAAGCGGCAAGGACGGCACTGTAATAGAGAAGTGGCTGGGAGATGAGAGCGCGGGCTACCCTGGCACGATCTCCTTCGGCAGGATGAACCCGGACGCGAGCGTCGACATGCTGCTTGAGTTCCCGTCCGGAGGATCGGGCGGCATCACCACGGCCATGCCGGTCACGTTCCAAGACGGCAAGTATGCGCTGCTAGCTGACCTGTACCTCCTTAACGACGGGCCCGCCGTCGACTTCGTAGTCGAGGACGGCTACAAGCTCACAGTGAAGTACGAGGGCATCGGCTACACTCTCGACCTGCTAAACGGAAAGGCCAAGGACGAAGAGGGCATCTACAAGGGCCTGTACGACGAGAACGGAAGGAAGGTCGGCACGCTAAAGCCGGTCATAGACCCGGTAGGCTCGTCCGAGCTTCTTGACCTGAACGGGGACGGCATCTTCGAGCTGGTCACTTACCGCGGGATATGGGCGGTCTACCATGCAAACGGCCTCGGCTACGCCAGGTCCACCTGGGGCTGGGAGGGTGATGCCGTAAAGCCCAGGTTCGTGTCGGTCAAGCCCAGCTTCAACCCGCAGAGCTTCGTGGATTACATAAACTCGATAACCGAGACGGACCCTGTCGAGGCGATGAAGCTTGCGGTGGCGAAGTACCTAACCGCCTTCGAGGCGGCGCCAAAAAGCTGGCGCTACCAGGGCTACATGGTGCTGAGAAGCTATCAGGAGGCGGTAGCCGAGAAGGTCACGGCGGCGCTTCCGGAGGTGGCAAGCGCGGACCAGGCGACAATGACGAAAGTTTACGAGTACGCCGACAAGCTGGCAGGAGTCGGAATCGGCATATTCTACGTCGGCCAGGGAAGAATCGCGGCTATTCCCGACCCGAAGTTCCACCTCACGAAGTTCGAAAGGCTGCTCCCCAAGGACGCAGTGGAGTTCCTGCTTCTTGAGACGGTCGAAGTCTATGACATCTGGGTCGCGGACGGGGCGCTTCAAATACAGCAGGAGGAAGTAGGAAACAGGCTTCACGACTGGGAGTACTTCCTTCAGAGCTATCAGGATTCGCCTCTTGCGGGGATTGCGATGGAGCAGTATGTGGCTAAGCTGGCGGCGTTCCTTCTCGGCATGGACAACACCCCGAACTTCAGCTACACCGACGGGAGCCTGAACCCCGGCGTGATGGCATCCTTCGAGAAGTACGTAAGGGAGTTCTACGGTAGCCCCTCGGCCGGCGTCGTGATGAAGGCGATGGAGCTTATCAAGGCCAACAAGGGAAAGCTGACGCAGCAGATGATAGACCAGATAATCGGCCTTCTGCCTCAGCCCCAGCAGCAAGAGGCGCCTGCGACCCAGACACCATAGCAGGCGGCGAGAGGAATGCTTGATGATATCCCTCAGGGAAGTAGACTCGAAGAACTGGTACAAGCTGGCCAAGCTCAAGGTGGCCGAGGGTCAGCAGAGCTTCGTCGCCGCAAACGTCCTCTCCCTAGCCCAGGCGAAGTATGAGGGCGGAATGACGCCCCTTGGAATATACTTCGGGGAGGAGCCAGTGGGCTTCTGCATGTACGGTCATTTCGAAGAAGAGGACGCGGAGTGGGTCATAAGGCTTATGATCGACGAGCGCTTCCAGTCCAAGGGCTACGGCAGGAGGGCCATGGAGCTTCTTATCGCAAGGATGATGGGCGAGGCGGGCAACAAGGACATATTCCTGAGCTTCGAACCGGGGAACGAGCGCGGCAAGAGGCTGTATGAGAGCATGGGCTTCATACCAGACGGAAGGGTCCTGGACGGGGAGATAGTCTACAGGCTGAAAGCTCAATAACAGGAGAACAGCCAAAAATGGCATAAGAAAGGGCCGGCAGCGATTGGTTTCGCCGCCGGCACTTCAGCTTTCTAGAATGTGCAGGTTACTTGACTATGACGATCCTGCCTTCGACCTTGGGCTCTATCGACTTGCCCTTCAGATACTCTATGGCAACGTCCCGGAGCATTATGCCCGACTGATAGAGGACCTTCGCCGACTTGAACATCGCATAGCCATCGCCGCCTGCCGCCGTGAAGTCGTTGGTGGCAACGGTGTAGAGCCTTGTCAGACTGAGCGCGGCGCCGTTTACCATGACGTCGCTGACCCTGCTTCCGGCCGGCTTCGCGGGATCGACCTTGAATGCCACGCCGCTTACCTGCAGGTAGCCGCCAAGCTGCTCGGGATACTTGCTCACCGATAGCTCGAGGGCCTCAAGGAGTGTCTTGCCGGTGAGCTCTATGACTACGAGGCTGTTGTCGAAGGGGAGCACGGTTATGATGCCACCGACGGTGATGTCGCCCTTCTTAAGAGAAGCACGGATGCCGCCGCCGTTGGTGACAGCTATCTCGGTCTTCGCCGCGGCCTTCATGATGTCGGCCACGAGGTTTCCGAGGTTGGTCTCCTTGGTGCGGACGTTTGCGCGCTCGCCGTCAAGGTCGACCAGGGTGTGCCCTACTACCTTGTTCATCTCGCCTGCCATGGCGTAGTTATAGAGCCATATGCGGGCGCCGACTATGTGGGTCTTGGGGACTGCGGGGTAGTTGTCGTCCAGCTTCACGAGCTTTCCGTTGAATGCGGAGACCGCGTTGTTGGTGACCGTCACCTCAAGCACTCCTGCATTTGCCGCCCATTCGCCGGCAGACACGATGATGGTCGGGCCTACCTTCACGGGCTTATCAAGGACGGTGTGCGAGTGGCCGCCGACTATGATGTCTATGCCGGGCAGCGCCTTTGCAAGCAGCTGATCCTGGTCGTATCCCAGGTGCGAGAGGCAAACGATGATGTCGGCCTTCTGCTCGAGCTCGGCGACTACCGTCATAGCGGAGTCGATCGGGTCGGCGAAGGTTAGCCCGACTACGTTGTTGGGGTGGGTGACTATCGGGGTGTCGACGGGTGACAGGCCGAACATGCCGACCTTGACGCCGCCGATTTCCGTCACTGTGTAGGGGACGGCGAAATAGGAGCCGTCAGCCTTGAATATGTTGGCTGCGAGGAAGGGGAAGCGCGCGGTCCTGGCTAGGTTCGTAAGCTGAGCCTGGCCGTAGTTGAACTCGTGGTTTCCGATTGAAGTGCCGGCGAAGCCCATGTCGTTCATGATGTCCACCATGGGCACGCCGTTGAAGAGGTTCACGATGTTGGTTCCGTGTATCATGTCGCCGGAGGCCAGAAGCAGGGTGTTGGCCCCGCCCTTCCTCATGCCGTCCACGAAGGTCGCAAGCTTGGCCATGCCGCCGATCGCCACCTTCTCGTTGGCGGGAATCCAGGGCTCGAGCCTTCCGTGCACGTCGTTTACGTGTACGATCGTGAACTTGCCGTTTGCCGCGCTGGCCATGTAGGTCGCCGCGAACACCATCACGACGGCCATCAGGGCTACCAGTAGTCTCTTGTTACGCATGGGTTACCCTCCTTGCACTATTGTTTTAATGGGGCTTTACGAGATTTATTATACTTCATTCGACGCCCCGTTCCAAAGATTTGTATATGGCCGGCAGGACCCCGGGCCCAACAGGGAAGAGCCCGCCAAGCTCATCTGGCGGCGGAAGTCCCATAGTGTAGCCTTCATCTGGGAGGCGCATCCCAGATGGTTCGTTTGTCAAACAAACATCGTTCACGGCAGTAAGCAATTATGGAAATGTTAGCAGGGATTATCCGTGATACATAGAAATAGATATCAATTGTTCCAATGTCTTACCAGAAAGGAGTGCAGGCACTTGAGTTCAAGAAAACTGGTTGTTATCGCGATGTCCATCGTTCTTATGCTTTCCATGGCGGCGATGGCTGCGGAGCCGAAGGGGTTCGTCGTCGAAGGCATCAAGAAGGACGGTTTGCCTGAGAACGTGAAGGTGAATGACACGATCAACACCTCCACACCCGGGAGGACTAGGCCCGGAAGCGTGATAGTGAGGCTCGAGGGCGGGGCATCCGCCTCGTCATTGTCCGCGTTCGAAGGTGCCGTGGCGGCTTTGGGCGGGACGGTCAAAAGGCAGCTCGAGATGAGCGGGAAGGCTGAGGGGGTAGGCGTATCGGCCGCCGGCGGCCTTAGGTTCGCCTTCCTCGATTTCGGCGAGGATGTGGACACCGTTGAGATGGCGGCGAAGGTCGCCAAGATTGCAGGCGTCAGGTATGCGGAGCCTGACTATGCGATGTATGCGGACTATGTTACCCCGACACCGCCTGAATCCTTCTTCCTTGGCTACCAGTATTACCTTGACAATCAAGGGGACTGGGGCTATGGTTACGGGACACAGGGGTCTGACATTAAGGCGTTCGCCGGATGGGACTATGCCAACGACGACTTCGGGCTTGATTCCTCAAGCGTCGTAGTAGGTGTAATCGATACCGGCGTTGCCTACTGGATACCCGAGCTTACACCCAACATGTGGGTGAACGAGGAGGAGCTCGAGGGCGAAGACGACGTCGACGACGACGGAAACGGATACGTCGACGACGTATATGGCTACGACTTCTACCACGACCTCGGGATAGGCACCGAGGCTGGGTGGATTCCCAATGCCGAGGACGACCACGGAAGCCATGTGGCAGGCACCATAGCCGCCTCATGGGAGTACGGCTCGGTGGCGGGAGTAACCTACAACACCAAGATAATGACTCTGAAGTTCCTAGGCGAAGGTGGCGGATGGACTTCGGACGCCATCAGGGCCCTTGATTACGCGGTGGAGATGGGCGCAGACCTCACATCCAATAGCTGGGGCGGCGGGGATCCCAGCATGGCGCTGGCTGACGCGATACGCGAGAGCGGTATGCTGTTCATCTCGTCAGCAGGAAACGACGGGGACAACGGCGACTTCTTCGGCCACTACCCGTCCACTTACGCGAAGCCCGGCTCGCCCTACTTCTGCGAGAACATAATCTCGGTCGCGGCAACCGACGCGAACGACAACCTCGCATCGTTCTCGAACTTCGGTCCCGAGTCGGTGCACATCGCGGCCCCCGGCAACTACATACTGAATGTGGCAGCCGACGGCGATTACTCCTACGGCTACTACTTCTACTCGGGGACATCGATGGCGACGCCTCAGGTGAGCGCTGTGGCATCCCTCCTGGTGGCCCAGGACAAGTTCCATCCTGGCTACTCGATACCGCAGTACGACGACCCGGATCCGAGCGGCGACTGGGATACCGTAAAGGAGATAATCCTCAACAGCGCGGAGAAGAAGCAGCAGCTGAAGGGGCTTGTCAGCACCGGAGGAAGGCTCAGTATGATCGGTGCGCTCACCTGGACGAGGTATCCCGGAGTGGCATCCATAGATGTCACGCCTACGTACAGCAGCACTATTCCTGTCACTGTGGACTGCAGCGTGGAGATAGACGGAGGGGATTCTGCAAGCGCTGCAAGCATTGATCCGATAGTGCACAGATGGTCCTTAAACTACATAGACACATATTACGGCACGTATGACAAGTATCAGGTCAGCGATTACGCATACGGGCTTGATGCCGAGCTTGTCTGTGACCCGGACGGCTTCGGGGTCTATTACGTACTCTATGAGATGTACGATTCAGACAACGACGTGGTGGTTGCAAGCTCGTACAAGCAGGTGCTGTTCGCAGCCCCCGAGGACATCGTTGCGGTGTTCGATGACACATGGGACGGCTGGATAAGCCCTACGATGAATATTATGGAAGCATTCTATGATCTTGGGCTGCGTTACCATATAGTGGCACCTCCGCTTACGCTTCCCCATGACATACCGAACGTCGTGTTCTGGAACACATCTTTGAACACCTCCGGCGTCATCACCGAGCAGGACGCCCAGTGGCTCATAGGCTTCCTGAACCACGGCGGCAAACTGTTCCTCACAAGCTTCGAGATGCTCAACATGATAGAAGGCTACGACAGGGTGGATGAGGATACGCTTGAAGTAATGCATGAGAGCGCTCTAAGCGAGGATACGAAGGCGGAGCTGCTGGAGCTTCTGAAGATAAGGGGCTTCATCACCGACTTCACTTTAAAGCAGCTCATGGCGGCAAACGGCATGCCCCTTTATGAGGATGCCATCGAGGTCGCAGGCGACACCATACTATATGAAAACGAGATAGACCTATACCTCGACTACGACCTGTGGACGTATATGAGTGATGGTTCGCCGGTATTCCCCAACTACGGCGATGTAGTCACTGACTTCGGACCCGGCGCCTATCCGATACTGCTTTCGGAGTACGGCGGCGCGATAGACGAGTATGACAGGGCGGCGCTGGGCGTAAGCTACGCCGGCGACGATTACCGCTTCATATTCCTCGGGTTCCCGATAGAGGTCCTGCAGGGCCAGGGCGAGAATTACGTGAACTTCATCGGATATGGCTATGATTTCCTCATGGGCGAAGGCCCAGACAGGCTCACGGCATGGTTCGAGAACCCGCTTACCGGCGGCACGGTCTCCAATCCTGTCGACGTCGCCTGGGGCATCATGGATGTCGAGGACACCAACCACGGCACGAGGCTCTGGTTCCGTGCTGACGAGGAAGCTGCATGGGAGCCAATAACCCTCTTCGTGCCCGGCGAGGACTTCGAGTATGTATGGGACTTCGGACACACGCTCATAGGTGCAGGTTACCAGGTTAAGATGGAAGTCTTCGATGCCGCCGATCCCTCAAGGGTCGCCTACGACTTCGAGGGCCCGTTCTCCATATGGCCTGCCAACCCTGAGGAAGGCGCGCGCGCAGGCGTGGACAGGGATGCCGAAGAGATAATCTTCTTCGTCAACGCCGAGAAGCCCGGCACTCTGTATGTCTATGACCTGGCAGGCGGACTGCTCTTCTCGGAGGAAGTCCCCGCGGGCATAAGCGAAGTCACATGGGACATGATGGTCAACGGACTCAGGATAGCCCGCGGCCTGTATGCGTTCAGGGTCGTCTACAACGACGGCAGCGCATCCAAGACCGGCCGCGTGCTCATCAACTTCTAGTAAGGGAGGTGCGGAATAATGAAAAGAAGGGCGATCATAATACTCGCCATGGCGGTAATGATGGCCATGGCGGCGGCGGGAACGAGCATTGCCGCCGAGTACTGGGGCACCCTGCCCTCCCTTAAGCTGGGGTACTCGGTCAGGTCAGAAGGCATGGGCGGAGCAGGCCTTGCGCTTGGGGGAGACCTCAGCACCGCAGGACTTAACCCTGCAGCTCTTCCCACGACCGACATGTTCACGCTCTATACCAACTACACCTCGGTGTATGCGACAAACGGCAAGTTCAGCGCAGTGTTCGGCTTCAAGTACGCCGGCATCGCTGTGGACGTCCTAAGCGCAAGCGACATCGAGATAACCGACGAGTACGGAGCTGTCATCGGAGTGGGCGACTACTACGAGGGAAACGTCGCGCTCATGGGCGGCTACAGCTTCAAGCTGGGCACCAAGGGATATGTGGCAGCGGGTCTAGCAGTGAAGGGTCTCGGTCAGTTCATGCCCGAGGTGGAAGGCTACGGCCTGGCGCTGGACTTCGGACTCCAGGGCAAGTACAGCTTCGGCAAGGTCGGGGTAAGTGCGGCGTTCGTGCTGAGAAACGCCCCCGGCATCATATGGTATCCCGGCTCTTATCCGACAGAGATAGAGCCAGTGTCCGAGATGGTGTTCCTTGACCTAGCCTATGCAGGCGGCGTTGCGGTGCACCTGCTGGACGAGCGGCTGCTTGTGGCAGTGGATGTAGACTCGGCAAGGGGCCTTTCCGCCGGAGTCGAGGGCAAGATATCCGTACTGAGCCTCAGGGCTGGCGTCAACTGGTGGATGGACAGGCCGCTGTCAGTCTCCGCAGGTGCGGGGCTGCAGTTATGGAAGGGCGGCAGGTTCGACTTCTCGTGGACCTACCTGCAGCATATGCCCGACAGGTACAGGGTGGGCCTGTTAATCGAGTTCTAAGCAGGACTGAAAGTCAAAGAGGGGACGGCGGCCTTTAGGGCTGCCGTCCTTTCTTTACCCAGGGCTTCATCACGATGGGAATTGATGGGGGAAGCTGTAGCGACCAGCCTGGTTACTTGCGGGGCGAGCTCTCTTCAAGAAAGCCCATGAAGGCTGCCTTGGCATCCTTGGGGGAAACCTTGGGCCAGCCCAGGTCCTCCCTTGAGCCGTCTGATATTCTGACCTCAATAAGCATAGGGCCAATGCTGTCCTTGGCCGATGCAAGCGCCTCAACAAGCCCTTCAGGGCTCTCCGCCATGTAGCACTTCCTGTAACCGCAAGCCTCTGCGACCTTGCTGAAGTCGATGCCCGGGGCTATGGTAGGCTGACCTCCCACCGAATCGTAGGCTCCGTTGTTCAGTATCACATGGATGAGGTTCGCCGGGGATGAGGAGCCTATGGATGCAAGCGCACCCAGGTGCATTATTGACGAGCCGTCGCCGTCCAGGCACCAGATCCTAGTCTCCGGCCTGTTAAGGGCGATACCCTGCGCCACTGACGAGGCATGGCCCATTGAACCTATCACGAGGAAATCGTTGCCGTGTGCAAGCCCGAGACGCTCCCTTATCTCGTAAAGCTCCCTGCACGCCTTGCCCGTCGTCGCGACAAATGCATCGTCAGGAGCCGCAGCAGATATGATCCTCTCTATCGCAGCCTCCCTGCGCATAAGCCCACTTTGCTCGCCTTTCGCAATGATGTCGGCAGTGATTGCGCCGCTTCTGACAATCATGGCCGCGCACCTTCCCCCATGAATAACTGGTAGCAGCCCGTCTATCATGTCAGAGAAGCCCGCCTTATCGATGCCCTTCTCAAGGACTGCATAGGGTATGCCAAGCAGATCCAGGGTCCCCTCGGTGAGCTCGCCCTGGAGCACGTGCTGCGGCTGCTCGGGCCTTCCAGGCTCTCCCTTCCAGCCAACTATAAGAAGGCAGGGTATCCCGAACAGCCTGTCGCTCAGCATCGAGACGAATGGGTTCATGAAGTTGCCAAGGCCGCTGTTCTGCATGTAAATCACCGGGACTTTCCCTGTCGCAAGGTGATAGCCGGCAGCGATTCCCGCGCAGCTGCCCTCGTTTGCGGGCAGGATGTGGCGTCCGGACGTGCCGAACCGCTCCACCAGGTAATTGCAGAGCTGCTCCATATGTGAATCAGGTATGCCCGTGTAGAACTCCATCCCACGGGATTCCAGGATATCTACTAGGTCTTTCGCTTCCATCCTAACCTCCGGCTTAAATGCCGCCGCCATGTCTTGCTCTTGCGATGCTAATATTAATCCTGTAATGCATTGAAGGCAACATGCCAATAACCAGTTTCATCCAGAGGGGAGGACGGCGGCTCTTTGGACATGTCAGAGGCGATGATCGAAGTATTCAGCGCTCATGCAGCCAGGTATCCCATGATGGAGGCCCAGGACTGGTACAAGCTCGTATACCAGGGCGAGTTCGGGGGCGGCCATCTCATAGCGGATGCAAAGACGGCGAGGGCGAGGTTCATGGATGAGTGGGAGAAGGCGGGGACGCCGGACCGCGATGAGATGATCGAGGAGCCCGTGGGAAGCGGGCTATGCCGCGTGCACCTGAGGCCCGCAAGGAATGCTGGCGTCCCGCCTGAGGCAGTATTCGGGGCGTTCCTCTCCGGTGCCGGTGAAACTTGCGGCAGCGATGACGGGATGAGGGAGAAGGTACGCATCCTTGTGGGCTTCCTTGCCGAAGGAGGTGCAGGATGCACAGCAGAGAGGCTGCTTTCGTTCATCGGCGGCTTGGAAGGCGCAGGGTTCCCACAGGTGTCGCACAGCGAGGCCTACAGGGCGCATTATAGGCCGTCGTACAGGATAATAAGGGCGGGGAGGCTTGCTGTTCAGTGAGCGCCGCACGGAAGGGCCCAAGCGCAGCCTGAGGCCGACCTTCGGAAAGGCATCAAGCGCCCAATAGGGTAGGCCATCCGGCAGCCATGAGGTTTATTGGGCAGCCGGAAGGTTTAAAGCATGCAGATGCAGTATTATTGAAGGAGTCAGATTCGTTATTATCGAATGGTAGGGCAAATAAGACCTCTGGAGGGATGGAAGTGAAGAGACTTAGATTATTCATCGTAGCAGCAGCCATGATACTCGCCCTGTCAGCCTCAGCCTCGGCGACCGATGTCATATTCGGCCTGTCTTACAGGGCGTTCATGCCGGCCGACGAGGCCTTTGACATAAACAGCAACT
>CAZHKX010000036.1:0-14262 GCA_964532805.1 uncultured Clostridia bacterium | reverse complement strand
CGGCACCATCGTTGAGCCGCGTCCGTCGCTGCAGTGGTTCGTCAAGATGGAACCCCTGGCGAAGCCCGCAGTGGAGGTTGCCAAGTCCGGCGAAGTGAAGTTCGTCCCCGAGCGGTTCATGAAGACTTACCTCAGCTGGATGGAAAACTGCAAGGACTGGTGCATATCGAGGCAGCTCTGGTGGGGCCACAGGATACCCGTCTGGTATTGCGACGCCTGCGGAAGCGAGACCGCATCAAGGACGGACGTGAAGCAGTGTCCCAGATGCGGCGGCGCTGTAAGGCAGGACGAGGATGTATTGGATACCTGGTTCTCCTCCGCCCTCTGGCCTTTCTCCATCATGGGCTGGCCTGACTCGACGCCCGAGCTTGAGCACTAGTATCCGGGCACGGTGCTTGAGACCGGGTATGACATCATCTTCTTCTGGGTGGCGAGGATGATCTTCTCAGGGCTTAAGTTCATGGGGGATAAGCCCTTCTCATATGTTCTATTGCACGGGCTTGTAAGAAACGCCGACGGAAGCAAGATGAGCCGCTCGAAGGGCGCAGGGGTAGACCCTCTCGAGATTATTAGCAAATATGGGGCGGATGCCCTGAGGATGACCGTCATCACAGGCAATACGCCAGGAAACGACATCAGGTGGAACTCCGAGAAGGTGGAGGCGAGCCGCAACTTCGCAAACAAGGTGTGGAACGCGTCGAGGTTCGTCCTTATGAACCTCGAGGGCTTCGACCCTGAAGCGCACACCCCTGCGGCAGATGCGCTCGAGCTTCCTGACAGATGGATACTCTCAAGGCTTGCTACGGCCTCGAGCGAGGCGCAGCGCTATGTCGACAGGTTCGAGATAGGTGAGGCCGCAAGGGTGGTCCAGGACTTCATATGGGGAGAGTTCTGCGACTGGTACATCGAGGCTGCTAAGCCCCGCCTGTATGGGAAGAAGGGGGACACGGCGAAGCAGACGGCGCAGAATGTAGCCTGGCGAGGGCTGGACGGGGCATTAAGGCTCCTGCATCCCTTCATGCCGTTCATCACAGAGGAGATCTGGCAGATGCTGCCCGGTTCGACCGGTGCGCTCATCAGCTCAAGCCTTCCCGATAAGTCAGAAGAGGCCAGGGATGCTGAGGCGGAGCAGGACATGGGCTCGCTGATGGAGGCAATAAGGATAATCAGGAACATCAAGGCGGAGTTCGGTGTGGCTACCAACAAGAAGGTCGATGCCATATTCCAGGGCGGGGAGGATGCTCTTAGGGCCTTCTCGTCGAACAGCGACCTCATCTCCACATTGGCCGGCCTCGACGGCTTCAGCACGATAACGCCTGAGTCGCCCAAGCCGCAGAAGGCTGCCCAGGGAGTAGCGACAGGCATCAGCATCTTCCTTCCGCTTGAAGGCATGATAGACATCTCAAAAGAGCTGGAAAGGCTCGAGAAAGAGGCAAGCGCGCAGGCTAGGGAGCTGGAAGGCGTGAAGGCCAAGCTCTCCAACGAATCGTTTGTGAGCAGGGCACCCCAGGCGGTGGTAGACAGGGAGAGGTCCAAGGCGGAGGAGCTTCAAGCCTCGCTATCGAAGATAAGGGCGAGGATCATTGAGCTCAGCTGAGGGAGGTGCGGCATGAAGGCAGTCGGCGGGCATTGCCTACCAGAGGCCTTAAGGAAGCTGGATGGGATGCTTTTGAGAGCTTACGGGCCGAAGTCGAACGACAGGGATGAGGATGCCGTGACTTCCCTGGTTCATACGATACTTTCGCAGAACACGACCGACAGGACGAGCGATAGGGCTTTCGCGTCGCTTCTTGGAAGGTTCGCCGGCTGGGAGGACGTGCTGTCTGCCGACGTCTCGGAGGTGGCCGACTCGATTAGGCAGGGGGGCCTTGCTGACCAGAAGGCCCAATCCATTCAGGCCGTCCTCGGCCGCATTAAGAAGGACAGAGGGGAGATAAGCCTTGAATTCCTAAGGGGGCTTCCTGAGGGGGAGGTCATGGATTACCTGACCTCGCTGAAGGGTGTCGGTCCGAAGACCGCCGCCTGCACCATGCTGTTTGCGCTGGGCAAGAAGGCCTTCCCGGTGGATACGCACGTCCACAGGTTGGCAAACAGGCTCGGTATTGTGACCACCAAGTCGGCGGAGGAGACGCAAATTCTCATGACAGAGGCTGCGGACATGGAAATCTGCTACAGCCTGCATCTTAACATGATCCAGCACGGCAGGCAGAGATGCCATTCGAGGGCGCCGGTCTGCTCGGGATGCCCCCTGTTTGGCATATGCAAATCGGCGGTGGTGTGATGATGACGTACGAGGAGGCGCTCCAATTCCTCAGAGAACACATGCGTTTCGGAATTAAGCCAGGGCTTCTTAGGACGAAAGCCCTGCTGTCAGAGATGGGCAACCCCGAAGGCGGCATGCGCTTCCTGCACATAGCCGGCACCAACGGAAAGGGCTCGGTTGCGGCGATGACGGAGGCGGCGCTTAGAGGATGCGGCATCAGGACTGGGCTTTTCACCTCCCCGCACCTTAGCTCATATACCGAGAGGATAAAAGTATGCGGCGAGGAGATCTCGCATGAAGAGCTGGCGGGGCTGACCGAGGAGGTCGGAAGGGCCTCTGAGGCCCTCCCCGGCTGGCATGCCGACAGGCCTACGGAGTTCGAGATGTGCACTGCGATCTGCCTTGAGCACTTCAGAAGGCGGGGGGTGGAGCTTGCAGTCATGGAGGTGGGCCTAGGGGGAAGGTACGACTCCACGAACGTAATCGAGCCTGACGCATCGGTCATCACCCACATCTCATACGACCACATGGAAAGGCTAGGCAACACCCTGTCCGAGATAGCATTCGACAAGTGCGGGATAATAAAGCCGGGGGTGAGGGCCGTCACAGCGAGGCAGGAGGCGGAGGCGCTCGGCATGATTAGGCGGGAGGCCTCGGCTAAGGGCTCAAAGTTGGATGAGCCGGGCTCAGGCTATGTCTATGATCCCCTTGGGATTGGCCTTGGGGGAACAGAGATCAACTATGAGGGGAGCATTTTCAAGGGCAGCTTCAAGGCTCCCCTCGTCGGAGTTCATCAGGTCGACAACCTGGCCGTCTCGCTGAGGGCGTTGGAGGTGCTCAGCGGATGCGGATGGGAAATCGATGCAGCAAGGGTTTCTGAAGGGCTTATGAGGGCGTCCCATCCGGGAAGGTTCGAGGTCATCGACGGCGAAGTCCAGATAATACTGGACGGGGCGCACAACCTGGACGGGGCGGAATCGCTCGCCGGGACCCTGGAAGCGGTGATGGGAGGGGTAAAACCTATCGCGGTGGCGGGATTCTCCCTGGATAAACCGTATGCAAGAATGATAAGTGCCATCGCCCCCAGGATATCAGCCTTGGTGGCCACCGGCATCGCGCATGCAAGGTCCGGTTCGGCTGACCCGGATCTAGTAGCGTCTGCGGCAAGGGGGGCTGGCTTGGAGGCCCTCGCGGTGAAAGACCAGGATAAAGCGCTCGACATGGGCCTCAGGATGGCAGCAGAGAGAGGATTGCCCCTTCTTGTCTGCGGTTCCCTGTATCTTATCGGCGAGCTGAGGCAGAAGGCGCTTCAGGGAAGGAAGGCTGGCCATGGCATCTAACGAAGAGGCAGTGCAAATAGATTATTCGAGATTCGCCCCCGAAGGCCTAACAGTACTGTTCGGGGCATTCGGCAGCGGCAAGACGGAAATCGCCGTAAACCTGGCCATAGGGCTTGCTGGTAGCTTGAAGGGCGTATCACTTGTGGATATCGACGTGGTGAAGCCGATGTTCAGGTCCAGGGACATCAGGGCCAAGGTCCGCGCGGCGGGGGTGCGCATGGTTGACACCATAGCAGGCCTTGAGAACGCGGACCTGCCGATAGTTACGGGAGAGGTCGACGCGCTCGTATCGGGCGGGGGAAAGACCATCGTCGACGTGGGCGGCGACCACCTGGGGGCAAGGGCGCTTGGCAGGTATGCAGGCAGGATCAGGAAGGGCTACGACGCGCTGTACGTCATAAACACAAGGCGCCCCTTCTCATCCAACGCTCAAGAGATAATGAAGATGATGGGCATGGTGGAGGGGGCCTCGAGACTTAAGCCTACAGGCATAGTCGCCAACACGAACCTGGGCACTGAGAGCACGCCGGAGCTCGCCATAGACGGGCTTAAGACGGCAAGGCAGGTCTCGGTGGAGGCAGGGGTGCCGGTAAGGTTCATCGCTATCCACGAGAGGCTCGAAGCCGGCGAGCCCGGACTAATCAGGCGGATCGAGGACGAGACCGGCCTTCCGGTGCTGCCGCTAAAAAGATATCTTCTCAAGCCGTGGGAGGAATGAAGGATAATCGAGAGTCTGGGTGAATGAATATATCCGGAGGCTGAACATATGGATAAAGGCGCTGGCGGCAGGGCGAAGAGGATCCTGTCGTGGATACTTGCAGCATTGATAATAACGGGAGGCGCCATTGCGATAGGCTGGTTCGCCGGCATCGCCCTTGTCGAGCTTATGCAACCGGGCTCGAAGGACCTTGCTGAGCAGATGGACGAGCTGAACGCGGAGGCCGGCGGGGCGGTTGACGGGACAGGCGTGACCGAAGGGGCGGATGTGACCTCGGAAGAGGATACCGAGGCTCCGCAGGTGAGCCTCCCCTCGATAATGGACGAGGCTTTTGAGCAGCAGGATGACGGAGGCGCATCCCCATTCGCAAGCCCGCCCTGGGCGAATAACGTCAGCATTACGCCCATAGATGAGGCGGGGACAGATCCGGCTGATGCCGCATCGGGGCTTGAGCCTGCGGCGACGGATGAAGATGATGAGCCGATACAGCAGGCGGCACAGGAGCCATCCGAACCGCAGCAGGCGGATGAGCAGGTCAAGGCTCCGCAGCAGGGGCAGGCTGCAGCGTCGCAAACAGGCTCCGGCTCCCCTGAATCCTCTCAGCAGCCCTCCCAGCAGACCATGTACAAGGTGAGGGTCGGCCCGTACTCCGAGAAGGCCGGGGCGGATGAGGCAGCGGTGGCGCTTAAGGAAATGGGCCTTCCGGTACTGACCGTGAAGGACGGGAGCACATATTTCGTCCAGGTCGGCGCTTTCTCAGTCTGGGCGAACGCGGACTCGCTAGTGCAGAAGGTCAAGGCATCGGGCTTTTCCGCGAAGATTACCAATTAGCCGGAGGAAGCCATGAGAATCGATGATGCCGCACGGCTGCTGGAGGCCGAGATAGTGGGAAGGAGCGCCGACTCCCTCGACGAGGAGGCAAGCTTCGCCTTCGCCGCCGAGCTTCTAAGCGACGTGCTCGCCTACGGCCGGCCGGGGCACCTGCTTCTTACCGGGCTAATGGGAGGGCAGCTAATAAGGACTGCGGAGATCTCGGGCATATCCGCGATTATCTTCGTGAAGGGCAAGAGGCCGACCCAGGACATGGCCGAGCTTGCTCAAAGGTCCGGGATGCCGCTTCTTACGACAAGGATGACCCTTTACGAGGCGTGCGGCAAGCTTTACCAGGCCGGAGTGGCGCCTGCAGACTGCAATTCGGTGAGGGGGGCCTAGAATGTCTTCTGCCGACAACACGAAGCTCCAGTTCGAGATAATATCGCGGGACTTCATTAGAGCCGGCGACGCTGCGTCGACCATTAAGAGGTATCTCAGCCAGAACGGCTTCGACAAGGACCTTGTGCGAAGGGCCGCAGTGGCCGCGTACGAGGCTGAGATGAACATCGTCATACACTCCAAGGGCGGCATGCTCAGCGCGCAGATAGAACCTGACTTGATCCTGATAACAGCGATAGACGTCGGCCCGGGCATCCCTGACATCAAGCTTGCTATGACGGAAGGCTATTCGACTGCGGACGAGGAGGCAAGGCGGATGGGCTTCGGGGCCGGCATGGGGCTTCCCAACATGCAGAAATGCTCGGATAAGTTCGAGATAACGTCAAACCCCGGCACCGGGACGATGGTGAGGATGACCCTGTTCAGGCACTGATATTGTATATTTATCAGTACAAGGCGTTTTCATGGATGGCGGCCGCGGAAGAAACCGGCCGCCTTCTCATATACCCAGCTATCGGCCATATATCGAAAAATGTTAACATTGCCCCCTGTTTGGAGTAGAATATCGAAGGTGTTGGATTCCTACGACTTTGTGAAAGATTGTTGTATAATTCAATATGGGTTTAGCCGCCCAAGCATATTTGTGCCGCTAAAGCGCGGAAATCGGACGGAGATGTATCGATGCAGCAGACCGGTTTGGTCATATCCATGGAGAAGGGTTGGGCCCTTCTCGAGATAATCAGGCCCAGCGCATGCAAGGGTTGCGGAATGTGCAAGCCCTCGGACAACGCGAAGAGGGTCAAGGCGATCTGCGACATTGAGGTCGCAAAGGGCGACTTCGTTGTAGTCGAGATGAAAGACGGCGATGTGCTCAAAGCAGCCATGGTGGCCTACGGAGTGCCGCTTCTGGGCTTCCTTGCTGGCATAGTGACCGGAAATGGCTTCGCGGGATATTTCAAGCTTCAGGAGAAGGCCGATGCCTTCGCCGCAGCCGGCGGCTTCATATTCCTATTTCTGGCGTACCTTGGGGTCAGAAAGTACGACCTCGGTCTTGACAGCAGGAAATTCGCTCCCGTGGTGACCGGACTTGCGGACCCCGGGTCAGAATCCTGCTTCGGAAGGCCGGCGGACATCCAGCAATGAATGGAGGGTCTTGGATGGGTGAGCAGAAAGTACCGGACGTTGTCATCAGGCGCCTGCCGATGTATCTGAGGGCACTTGACAGCCTTGAAAGCGCGGGGCTGTCCATAGTCTCGTCCAAACAGCTGGGCGATGTAACTGGAACCAGCCCCACCCAGGTGAGGAAGGACCTTACCGTGTTCGGATGCTTCGGAAAGCAGGGTGTGGGTTACCGCATTAGCACCCTGAAGAAGGAGCTGATGGGCAAACTGAAGCTCGACAGGGAGGTCAAGATAGCAATCGTAGGCCTGGGAAGGATGGGCAAGGCCATCATCCATTACAACGCCTACAAGCGGGGTACCGGGCAGCGGGCGAGCGGCGCCGAGAACCTGGTCATAGAGGCGGGATTCGACGTCGACGAGGCGGTCCTGAAGGAAGGCCCCTTCGATTCCGTCCCTGCTTACAGCATCAGCATGCTCAAGGAGGTCATCCAGCAGAACGGGATAAGGATAGCAGTGCTTACCGTCCCTGCGGAGGCAGCCCAGAAGATGGCGGACATCTGCGTGCAGGCGGGCATCAAGGGCATCCTGAACTTCACGCCAACGACGCTTCTTGTGCCAGAGGGCGTAAAAGTCAACGATTCAGACGTCACGGTGCTGCTACAGAGCCTTTCATACTACACAGAGTAACGTAAATTTCTGCGAGGAGGTATTCCTATGTCCGGCAAGCCATCGATTTTCGCGCGCGGCAAGGCGCAGGGAGTGATCCTTCTGGTCCTGGCTATCGTAATCGGCGGGACCATAGCCGCGGCAAGCTACACCGAAACGGACAAGTACTGCAGCGGCTGCCACTCAATGCAGCCACTTGCGGACACCTGGGCGCACAGCAACCACAGCGAGGTCCGCTGCGCGGACTGCCACATGGAGCCAGGATTCACCGGCTGGTTCGAGAACCGTTTCGCTATAGCTAGGATGAGAAGCGTTGAGAAAGCCGGTGGAACGACCGAGTTCGCCGACCTCGAGGTGACTGACGATTTCTGCGTGCGCTGCCATGCCGCAGCTCCCAGCTCCAAGGGCACCGAAGAGATATCCATACCCCACACCATACATGTGGGCGGGATGGGCATCACCTGCAATGAGTGCCATGAGGGCCAGGTACACGGCATAGACGGGGCGATGCCGGCCGGCATAAGCCATGATAAGTGCAGCAGCTGCCACTACGACTGGTTTGCCGAAGGCACCGCTGACTGCGCCAAATGCCACATCAAGGCCGACATCGAGCAGTCCGAGGACATCAGGATCCCGCATGAGGCACACAACTTCTACAGCTGCGAGGCCTGCCATGTGGAGTATGTGATCGGATCCGAGGGCGAGATGGGCCACTCCACCTGCATGGACTGCCATGGCGACTGGTTCAACCCCAGCGCGCCTTCCTGCGGCAGCTGCCACATCAACCTCGAGTTCACCGAGACTGCAGACTACAACATCCCCCACGCCGCCCATATCGGCTTCGGCTGCGAGAGCTGCCACGCCGACCAGCTGGTGCCGGCTGGGGAAGCGATGAGCCATGCCTCCTGCGAGGGCTGCCATGGCGAGTGGTTCGAGTACGACTGCGTGATATGCCACAAGTGGTAGGAAGGCGGCCAAGATGCACAAGATCCTGAGCAAGAGGCTTCTGGCCTCCTCGGTATACATGTTCGTTCTGGAAGCGCCGCTCGTCGCAAGGGCGGCGAAGCCCGGCAACTTCGTGATGGTAAGGTCAGACGAGCACGGCGAGAGGGTGCCGCTCACAATCGTCGAGCACGATGCGGAGAAGGGCACGATAACCATCGTAGTGCAGGAGATAGGCGCATCGACGATGAGGATGTGCTCCTTTGAGCAGGGTCAGTCCTTCACCGACGTGCTTGGCCCCTGCGGCACCCCCACGCGCATAGAGAAGGTAGGAAACGTGGTGGCGGTAGCCGGCGGTATCGGCATCGCCCCCCTCATACCCCAGATAAGGGAGCATATGAGGATAGGCAACAAGGTGACAACCATACTCGGCGCTAGGACCGAGAGCCTGTATGTCATGCGCGATACGGCAGGACTGGTCTCAAGCGAGATGATCCTATGCACCGACGACGGAAGCTGCGGCTTCCACGGCTTCGTGACGCAAGCCCTCGAGAAGCACATCCAGGAGGGGAACCAGGTGGACGAGGTGGTCGCGATAGGCCCTGTGCGCATGATGAAGGCATGTGCCGACGTCACCAGGAAGTACGGCATCAAAACCACAGTGAGCCTAAACGCTACCATGCTCGACGGCACAGGAATGTGCGGCTGCTGCAGGGTGAGCGTCGGGGGTGTGACCAAGTTCTCGTGCGTGGACGGCCCGGAGTTCGACGCTCATCTCGTAGACTTCGACGAGCTTATAAAAAGGCAGACCTTCTTCAGGGAAGAGGAGCGCAGGGCAGTCGAGGAGCATAAGGCTGGGGAGGGTTGCAGATGCCGGTGAAGGACCTGGCCGCAAGGCCTGAGATGCCCAAGCAGGAGCCTGCCGCAAGGGGCGGCAACTTCCTGGAAGTAGCGCTTGGCCTAAGCGGGGAGACGGCACTTAAAGAGGCCCAGCGGTGCATACAGTGCCCTACCAAGCCTTGCGTCAGCGGATGCCCGGTTGAAGTGCCCATTCCTGAGTTCTTGGCGCTTGCTGCGCAGGGCAAGTTCACAGAGGCGTCGCTTAAGATCAAGGAGAAGAACAGCCTGCCTGCGGTCTGCGGGAGGGTCTGCCCCCAGGAGACGCAGTGCGAGCAGGTCTGCACGCTGGCCAAGAAGTTCAAGCCGGTGGCAATCGGCATGATGGAGCGCTTCGTATCTGACTATGAGAGGGCGCACTCAACACTCGAGGTCGCAAAAAGGACCGGCGAGGATGCGCCCAGGGTCGCAGTCGTCGGATCGGGGCCTTCGGGGCTCACCTGCGCGGCGGACCTTGCCCTCATGGGCTACAGGGTGGACATCTATGAGTCGCTGCACGAGACCGGAGGGGTGCTCAGATACGGGATTCCTGAGTTCAGGCTCCCGAAGGACATAGTGGACAGGGAAGTGGAGTATGTAAGGCAGCTGGGCGTGAGGATAATAACCAACGCGGTGATCGGCATGAGCATCACGCTCGAGGAGCTTCTAGGAAGCGAGGGCTACAGCGCCGTGTTCATAGGCACGGGGGCTGGCCTTCCGAACTTCCTCGGGATACCCGGCGAGAACCTCAATGGGGTATACTCAGCGAATGAGTTTCTGACAAGGGTCAACCTGATGAAGGCCTACAAGTTCCCCTGCTACGGCACTCCAGTGAGAATCGGCGGCAAGGTCGCCGTGGTAGGAGCCGGAAACGTGGCCATGGACTCGGCGAGGACGGCGCTAAGGCTGGGAGCTGAGCAGGTGAGCATAGTCTACAGGAGATCCAGGCAGGAGATGCCCGCCAGAATCGAAGAGATAGAGAACGCAGAGGAAGAGGGAATCCTAATGAACCTCCTGACCAACCCGCTGGAGATCAAGGGAGATGCGGACGGCAATGTCAGGGAGCTCATCTGCCAGAGGATGGAGCTGGGGGAGCCCGATGCTAGCGGAAGGCGCAGGCCGATACCGGTCAAGGGCTCGGAGTTCTCCCTTGAAGCGCAGACTGTGGTGATAGCCATCGGGCAGGGGCCCAACCCGGTGCTAACCAGAAACACAAAGGGGCTCGAACTGGACAGGCACGGGCTCATCGTTGTCAAGGACGAGTACGGACAGACCAGCATGCCGGGTGTTTTCGCAGGCGGCGACATCGTCACCGGGGCGGCAACGGTCATAGCCGCCATGGGGGCGGGAAAAGTAGCTGCGCGCGGAATAGACCAGTATATTAGGGCGAAAGCCTGACGGAGGTGCCAAATGCCAATACCGAGCGACATTGAGATTGCACAGGCCACCAAGCTTAGACCGATTACCGAGGTCGCGGCGACCATCGGGATTTCGACGGACGATCTGGAAAGCTACGGCAAGTACAAGGCGAAGCTTCCCCTGGACCTCCTTGAAAGGCTTAAGGGCAACAAGGACGGCAAGCTCATCTACACGACAGCGATAACCGCCACTCCCGCCGGCGAGGGCAAGACATGCACCGCCATAGGCCTGACCCAGGCCCTGGGTAAGCTGGGCAAGAAGGTCGCAGTCGCGCTCAGGGAGCCCTCCCTCGGCCCCGTATTCGGGGTGAAGGGTGGAGCCACCGGAGGAGGATATTCGCAGGTGCTGCCCATGGAGGACATAAACCTCCACTTCACAGGGGACATACACGCCGTAACGGCCGCCCACAACCTCATGGTCGCCCTGCTTGACAACCACATTTTCCAGGGCAACGTCCTCGGCATTGACCCCAGGAGGGTCACCGTCAAGAGGGTCATGGATATGAACGACAGGCAGCTGAGGAACATCGTCTGCGGGCTCGGGGGAACCAACAACGGCGTCCCCAGGGAGAGCGGCTTCGATATAACCGTCGCCTCAGAGGTGATGGCGATACTTTGCCTCGCATCCGGTACCGAGGACCTGAAGGCAAGGCTCGGAAGGATGATTGTAGCATACACGCACGACAGGAAGCCTGTGACGGCAGCCGACATCAAGGCGGTTGGGGCCATGGCTGTCCTGCTCAAGGATGCGATCAAGCCCAACCTGGTTCAGACAGTGGAGGGGCAGCCGGCTTTCATACACGGTGGCCCGTTCGCGAACATCGCTCACGGCAACAACTCGATAATCGCCACAAGGCTCGCTCTTAAGCTGGCCGACTACGTGGTGACCGAAGGCGGCTTCGCATCCGACCTCGGAGCGGAGAAGTTCTTCGACATCGTCCACAGGCAGACCGGGCTTAAGCCTGACGTCGCCGTCCTGGTGGCATCGGTGCGCGCCCTCAACATGCACGGCGGGGTCGCAAAGGACAAGGTATCCGAGACGAACCTCGAGGCGCTCTCGAAGGGCATAGAGAACCTCGAAGCCCATATAGACAACCTTACGAAGAACTTCGGCCTGCCAGTCGTCGTCGCCATAAACAGGTTCCCGACGGACAGCCCCGAGGAGCTCGAGCTGGTCAAGAGCCGCTGCGAGGCCAGGAAGGTCCGCTATGCGGTGTCCGAAGTGGTCGCAAGAGGCGGCGAGGGCGGAGCGGAGCTCGCGCAACAGGTCCTTGAGGCGCTGGAAAGCGACACCAACAACTTCCATACGCTTTATGACCTCGAGATACCTGCAGAGGATAAGATCAGAAAGCTCGCCAAGGACGTATACGGGGCCGACGAGGTGGTCTTCGCCGAAGGCGCCAAGACGATGCTCGGAACGATCAGGAAGATCGGATACGGGCAGCTTCCCGTCTGCATGGCGAAGACGCAGCATTCGCTCTCGGACAACCCGGACCTTAAGGGAAGGCCCACCGGCTGGAAGCTTACCGTACGCGAAGTGAGGGTGTCGGCAGGAGCAGGGTTCATAGTGGCCCTTACCGGGGAAGTCATGACAATGCCCGGCCTTCCCAAGGTACCCGCCGCGGATTCGATAGACATACTCGAGGACGGCAGGATACTTAACCTCTTCTAGGAGCAAGCAAAGGGTTCAGATACCTACTAAGGAGTGAGATATATGGCTGTGAGGACATTCGTCGGCGGGATACACCCCTCTTCATGCAAGTTCACGGGTGCGACGCCGATAGCGGCCGGCAAGCTACCGGCGAAAGTGCTGGTCCCTGCGGGCTATTCATGGGTCGGCTACAAGATCCTCGCCCCGCGCGGCACCGAAGTTAAAGTGGGACAGAAGCTCGCCGACAATGAGGGGTTCATGTGCGTCCCAACGCACTCGCCCGTATCCGGCAAAGTGGTGGATGTGAAGCCCTACAGGGGCCACAATGGGATGGAATACCTCGGCTTCACGATCGAATCAGACGGGGCGCAGGAGCTTCATGAGAGCATCGCTCCCCTTCCGGATCCGGATTCGCTGAGCGCGGAGGACATCAGGAAGTACATCCGCGAGGCGGGCATGCTGGGACTGGGCGGGGCCGAGTTCCCGACGCACGTGAAGATGACCCTGCCCCAGGGCTGCAAGGTGGACACCCTTGTAGTAAACGGAGGGGAGTGCGAGCCCTACCTCACGGCAGACCACCGGGTGATGGTCGAAAGGGCCGAGAGGGTCGTGCACGGAACGTATGTGCTCATGAAGGGCATCAGCGTCGACAGGGCGGTCATCGGGGTCGAGGACAACAAGATGGATGCCGTCATAGCCTTAACCACGGCGGCCGCATCGTACAAGGGGATAGAGGTCGTCGCATGCAAGGCCCAGTACCCCCAGGGCTATGAGAAGTCGATGGTGAAGGCGACCCTGAACCGCGAGGTGCCGCCGGGCGGGCTTCCGAGGGATGTCGGCGTGGTCGTGGTGAATGTAGGGACGGCCGCTGCGGTCTCCGAGCTCTTCCGCACGGGGCTTCCCCTCATCAAGAGGATAGTGACCATATCCGGCACCGCCGTCGCCAATCCCGGCAACATCGAAGCATTCATCGGCACTCCTGCACAGGAGCTTGTCGACCAGTGCGGAGGCCTCAAGGAGGCGGCGGGCAAGGTGATCTTCGGCGGGCCCATGATGGGAGTAGCGGCCTCTGGGCTGGGATTCCCTGTCACCAAGGGCACCTCGGGCGTAATCGCGCTAAACAGGCAGGATGCGCTCTTCTGGAAAGAGATGCCCTGCATAAGGTGCGGAAGGTGCAATGAATCGTGCCCGATGTTCCTGGAGCCCTCCGAGATACACAAGCATGCGCTCGCGGGCGACATGGACAAGGCGGAGAAGCTGTACGCCGCAGACTGCATGGAGTGCGGATGCTGCTCGTTCGTCTGCCCGTCCAAGAGGCCCCTGGTGCAGTCCATAAAGCTGGCGAAGCAGCATGCTCTCGCCAAGCGCGGCAAGAAGTGACGAGGTGATGGACATGTCAGATAACGGTCTTATTATCACAGCCGCGCCGCACATAAGGCAGAAGGGCGCAACCCCGATGATAATGCGGGGCGTCTTCATGGCGCTCATCCCCGCGGCGGCCTGCGGCGTCTATTTCTTCGGCCTCTGGGCGGCAGTGAACCTGGTCGTCGGAGTGGCTTCCGCGGTCCTGTTCGAATACCTTATTCAGAGGATATGGAAGCTTGAGATAACGATCAGCGACGGTTCGGCGGCCCTTACAGGCCTTTTCGTAGCCATGACACTGCCTCCGAGGGTGGAGCCTTGGGTGGTCGCGATGGCATCGCTTATGGCAATCGGCCCCGGCAAGATAGTCTTCGGCGGGCTCGGCTACAACATCTTCAACCCCGCACTGGTGGGAAGGGTGTTCGCATCGCTTGCATGGCCAGGAGTCGTCAGCGCAGGCTATGTGTGGCCAGCAAACAGCATGGAATGGACGCGCGGGTTCGATGTGCTTACGACAGCTACCCCTCTTAGCCTTCTCAAGTCGGGCGAGATAGGAGGGACTACCCTGTCCAGGTTCTACGGTCCCCTGTTCTTCGGCAACGTCGCGGGATCTTTGGGGGAGACCTCGGCCCTGGCACTTCTTGTCGGCGCCCTTATCCTGCTTTTCCTGGGGGCGATTACGCTTAGGATACC
>CAZHKX010000035.1:0-14324 GCA_964532805.1 uncultured Clostridia bacterium | reverse complement strand
AGACCACGCTCCTGGTTCCGGGAGGCCCTGAGATTAGGACAGGAAGCCCGCGCAAAGAAGGGTTTCGCGCCTGCTCGCATGAGGCGAAGAAGGCGTCGCAGTCCAAAAGCGCCTTAGGCATCGCCCATCAGCTTCCTCTTCAAGGCACGCGCGTTTCGAGCGGCCTTGCCCATATGGCAGTTGTTCATATAAATGTATGTCTCCTTCGCCGACTTCTCAAGCTTGTGTATTCCTGGAATCCATTCTTCGAGCTCGTCATCGCTGTATTCGTAGTCATACCGGTCCTTTCCGGGGGCCTGAGACCACCAGTTGCTGGCGTTTCTTCCGTGAAAGCGCAGGTAGGAGAAGTCTGCAGTCACTGCGACGATGGGGGGGAACAGGCCCGGGATGCGGGGCTCGTCGACGCAGCAGAGGGCGGCGCTCATCCTGCTAAGGGCGCCGAGAGCCTCCTGATTGGCCCAGGAATCGTTTCTGAACTCCACTGCTACCCTCATTCCCGGAAAGCAGGACACTATCCTTTGCAGCCTAGCAAGGCTTGCCGGGTTCATTCTGAATGACCAGGGGAACTGCACAAGCACCGCGCCCAGCCTTCCGGCTTCTGACAGGGGCAGAAGCGCGTCAGAGAACAGCTTCGCATTGCGTGCTGCATCTTCATCGGGCAAGGCCTTTTCGTGCGTTATCGACTTGTGAGTCCTTACGGAGAAGGTGAAGCCGGAAGGGCTCCTCTGGACGAAACCCGCCATGGACCTGGGGCTCGGCATTGCGTAATACGTATAGTCAAGCTCAACCGTGCCGAACTCGGCAGAGTATATGCCCAGCATCCCATCCGCAGTGGTGCCATTAGGGTAGAACGGGCCTATCCAGTCCTTATAGCTGAAACCGGATGTACCTATGTGAAGCATTCGCACCTCCGGAACATGTGTTCTATCATGATTCTACGACGTCCTGCGTGCTTGTCAACCTTCCTTGGAATATAATGGTCATACATAGGACGAACGGGTGAATTCTTGCACAAGCTGTGCACAGCCGTCCTCGTCTGACCAGCATCCGTGCACCTCAGAAGCCATTAGATGCTTGGCATCTCTAAAGGCGCATGACAATGCCGGAAAGGAAACCGCAATGGCAGGACTGAAGCTGATCTGCACAGATATCGACGGCACACTTGTGACCGAAGATCATATCAGCATACCCGCCCCGAATCTGGAGGCGCTTGCGAAAGCGCAGGAAGCGGGGGTTAGGGTTGCATTAGTCTCCGGAAGGGGGGTATTCAGCCAGTCACCGTTCATTAAAAGGCTGAGGCTGGATGAGTACAGAGGGTTTCTTATCGCGTTCACTGGTGCGCGCATCGTCGAAGCCGACACCATGAAGGAGGTCTTCAGCCTGCCGATTAGCATACAGGATGCAAGCGGGCTGTATGAGTTCGTCAGGCCGCTGAACCTTGACGTCATGCTCTACGACGATGTGGAGGGCGTGATGCACGCCACAAGGGACAACGAGTACACCAGGTTCGACCAGAAGGTAACCGGGATGGAGTTCAGGGTCTTAAGGAACATAGACTCCAGGATCGGATTCAAGCTATACAAATGCATAATCGCCGGCGATCCGAGGCGGATGGACGCATGCCTGCCCGTTATAAGGGACTGGTTCTCCGACAGGTTCAGCATAACAAGGTCCTCGGGCTTCTTCGCCGAATTCAACCTCTTGGGAGCCACCAAGGGGGACGCCATGTCGATGATATCCGGAAGGCTCGGCATAAGCGAGGATGAGGTGCTGGCGGTAGGAAACGGCGAGAACGACGTGTCGATGCTCAGAAGGGCCGGCATGTCTGCCGCACCGGCAGACGCAATGGAGGAGGCCAGGCGTGCAGCCAAGTACTTATGCAGGAGGAAGAATGCCGAAGGGGCGCTTGCAGAGGCCATAGAGCACTATATGGGATGATGGTGATAATTCCTAATCATTGTTGCATAATGAAGCTGAAGTCCAAATATATGCAAGGAGGGAAACCAATGCGCAAGATCCTATCGCTGTCTTTGGCGCTTATGATCATCATTGGCGCCGCAATGCTGGGCACAGCCGCAGAGCCGTCCGGCAAGCTCTCAGTCCTCATCATAATCCAGGAGGGGGAGGGCAAGGCCGTAATCGAGGGCTTCAAGAAGCTCTATCCCAAGGTTGCAGTAGATTCCCTGAGGATGTCGGCCTCTGAGGGGACGGCCAGGATAAAGGCGGAGAAGATAGACCCCACCTTCGATATCATCCTCGGCGGCCCGTCGGACAATTTCGAGATCCTAAAGAAGGAGAAGGCCCTTCTTCAGTACAAGCCCGCGAATGCCAAGGAGATACCTGCAGAGTATCAGGACAATGAGGGATACTGGTACGGCCTGTATGTGGGCCCCCTCGCCATTGCCATCAACACCAAGAGGTATCAGGAGAAGGGCTACAAGGAGAAGCTTGGCAAGGACTGGAACCAGATAACCCTTGAGGACCTCACCAAGGTCGTCGCCGCAAGCGGCGTCAAGGACGTCACCGTGGCGAACCCGAAGTCATCGGGTACCGCCAAGATGTTTATCTCCGGGCTATGGCAGTACTACAACTCCATAGGCCTTGACGGCAAGGCCAAGACCAAGGAGTGGTACAAGGCGCTTCATCCGAACGTGGGCAACTACCAGACCTCCGGAACGGGCCCTGTTAAGTCGGTCAGCCAGGGCGAGTTTACCTTCTGCATAACCCCGATGCATGATGTGTACCTTTACAAGCTCGATAACCCCGCCATTGGAGTGGTCGAGTTCAAGGAGGCCGGATGGGAGATCGGCGCGGTAGGCGCGGTCGCCAACTCCCCGAACCAGGTCAATGCGAAGCTGTTCATGGACTACCTCACCTCAGCGGCGGCTGGGAATGTCCTTTCCAGCTACTCCCAGAAGATCCCCTGCAACTCGAACTCGGATGGCCCGACAGTGGGCAAGCCCCTCTCAAAGACCGTTTACTTCAAGGCGTACAACTATGATTTCACCACCCTCAAGGATGCTGAGATCAAGGAGCTGTTCAGCGAGATAACCGGCCTATAAGAAGAGCATGAAGTAAGCGGCGGGCGAAATCCGCCCGCCGCTTTTTGCGAAAGTAGGGGACTGATATGGAACTGGCCCCCGTCAGGGAGAAAAGGGGAACGCTGAACCAGCTGAAGGGGATACTAAGGGACCCGTCGCTGCTTGCGATGCTGCTGATAGCATTCGCGGTAGTCGCGGTATTCATCATCTACCCCCTTTGGAAGCTGATGTCGAACACCACCCTCGAAACGTGGAGGAACTTCTTCGTCAAGCCCACGTACGGCAGGGCGTACGCAAGGACGGTCTACTCGTCGCTTCTGTCCGCCTTCACCGCCACGGCGCTTGCATTCCTGTACGCTTACTCGATCGAGTATACGGAGATAAAGTTCAAGAAGTTCTTCAGGTTCATAGCCTTCCTTCCGATGCTGGCACCGTCTTCGATGACCGGCATGGCATTCATCATGCTGTTCGGAAGGAACGGCCTTCTTACGACCAAGCTTATCGGAGTAGAGGTTGAGATATACGGGCTGCCGGGCATATGGCTCTCGCAGACCGTGGCATTCTTCCCGATGGCCTTCGTGGCGATTTCTGCCGTGCTCAGGGCCATCTCGCCAAACATAGAGATCGCGGCGCAGAACCTGGGGGCGAAGGGACTGCGGCTCTTCAGGACGATAACCCTTCCGCTGGCAGCCCCCGGCGTCCTTTCCGCCTTCCTTCTCGTCTTCATCAACGCCATGTCCGACTTCGCCAACCCTAAGCTTCTGGGTGGCCTCTTCGTGACCTCTCCGGTGCAGGCTTACGGGGTCGTGACGGGAGATGCGGACTTCGGCATGGCTGCAACTATCTCGGCGATGCTTCTGATACCCTCGCTTGCCATCTTCATAGGCCAGGCTTACATAATGGCGAAGAAATCGTTCGTCACCGTCACCGGCAAGCCTGTGGCAGGCCTCAGGAGGATATCGATGAGCAAGGGCGCCGAGGTCGCCGGACAGATCTATGTCATGTTCATCGCCGCGCTCTTCTTCCTCGTAATAGGTGTAGTCGCCTTCTTCGCGTTCGCAGACCCGAAGGCATACTATGCAGGTAGGTTCGTGCTGACTCTGAAGGGTTTCGCCGAGACCATGCAGTTCAATGCCTATACTTTCAGGAACTCCCTCATCATAGCTGCCTCAGCGGGCATATTGGCCTCTGTGGTAGGGCTGCTGCTGGCATTCTTAAACTCGCGGAAGGACTTCCCCGGAAAGCGCATACTGGATTTCTCCGCGATATTACCGAACACGCTTCCGGCGACATTCCTGTCGCTGGCCTTCCTGCTTTCGTTCCAGAGGATGCTGACGATAGGCCCCCTTCCGATACTGCCGAAGCTCACCAAGACGATCTTCATAATGATAATCATCCAAGCGGTAAGGCAGCTTCCAATCGGCTACAGGAACGCCCTGTCGGGCTTCAAGCAGATTGACAAGTCCATAGAGGAGGCCTCCACGAATCTGGGAGCAAACGTCGGCAAGACGATCGGAAACGTAGTCCTTCCCATGCTGAGGCCAGCTTTCATATCCTCGGCGGTATACAACTTCATCTCCGCAATGATCGCTGTCTCGGTGATAATCTTCGTAGTCACGCCGCAATGGAACGTTGCGTCCATCGTGGTGTACAGCAGGGCAGACTCGGGCTATTACTCTGAGGCGGGGGCTATGTCCATCGCGATAATGGCGATAATCCTCGGCACGCTGTGGCTAGTCAACTTACTGTCGCGCGGAAGGATAAAGGTATTCGATTGATGCAAGGGGTGACATGCGTGGGTAATTATCTTATCGAGCTCAAAGGCATACATAAGGTGTTCGGCACCAACACGGTGCTCAACGACATCAACGTCGGATTCGAAGAGGGACGCTTCGTCACTTTCCTTGGCCCTTCCGGCTGCGGCAAGACGACTCTGCTCAGGACCATTGCCGGCTTCTACACGCCAGATAAGGGCGAGGTGTGGATCGATGGCAAGAGGGTCGACACACTGCCCGCCCACAAGAGGAACACCCCGATGGTGTTCCAGGAGTATGCCCTATTCCCGCACATGAACGTCTTCGACAACGTGGCATACGGGCTGAGGCTGCAGAACATGGGCAAGAAGGAGATAGCCGAGAGGGTGTCCGAGGCGCTGTCCCTCACAAACATGCTTCAGTACAAGGACAGGAACCCGAACCAGCTCTCCGGTGGCCAGCAGCAGAGGGTGGCCATAGCAAGGGCGATCGTCATGAGGTCGAAGATCCTGCTGCTTGATGAGCCGCTGTCGAACCTGGACGCCAAGCTCAGGGAAAGCGTCAGAGTAGAGCTCAGGATGCTTCAAAGGCAGCTTAACAGGACCTTCATATACGTGACGCACGACCAGAGCGAGGCACTTGCCATGTCCGACGTCATTGTCGTCTTCAACAAGGGGCGGATAGAGCAGGTGGGCTCGCCCATGGAGGTCTACTTCAAGCCTGTCAGCAAATTCGTGGCTGACTTCATAGGGGTGTCCAACTTCCTTGAGGGCAGTGTCAGAATCGACGGGCAGGCCATAGCCATGGAGCATGCGGGTGCCCGCTTCAGGGCGGTCTCCGGCGGAGGGTTCAAGGAGGGCGATCACGCCGTCTTCTCGATCAGGCCGGAATCGATAACCATCTCCAAGGACAGATGCACTGGGGACGCTACGTCGTGCCTTCCGGTTAGGATAATCCAGGGTATGTTCATCGGCGAGAAGGTAAGGTATGTTGCAAGGGATGCATCCGGCAAGGACTGGATAATCGACAGACACGACACGCAGGAGATAATCTCAGGCGAAGCTTACCTGTCGGTCCCGCCGGACAAGGCACATGTCATAAAGGAGTAACCGGGAGCGACCGCTGCGCAGGCCTGCCGCAATCTATATGCGGGGCCTGCGCCTTGGATTCTTGATGGGGAGAGCCGAAGGATGAAGAGGCTGATAATCGTAAGCGGCACGATGGGAGTCGGCAAGACTAGCACCTGCGCTGAGCTCTACAGGATGGCCCCAAGGACCGTCTGGCTAGACGGGGACTGGTGCTGGCTTATGAACCCGTGGGACATGTGCGAGGAGAACAGGCGCATGGTGATGTCCAACATAATATGGATGCTGAGCTCATACCTCAAGAACACGACCTTCGACAACGTGGTCTTCAGCTGGGTCCTGCACCGAAGGGAGATCATCGAGGAGCTGCTCTCGGGCCTCGCCGGTTTGGAGTACTCCCTCAGCGCATTTGTGCTGACCTGTTCGCCGGAGGCGCTTGAAGCAAGGATGATGGCGGATGGAAGGAGCAGGCAGCAGGTGGAAGACAGCCTTGGCCGGATGCGTCTATACTCAGATACAGGTTGGACCCTTGTGGATACCGACGGTATAGACAGCAGGGCCGCAGCAGCGAGCATCGCCAGGATGTCCGGGATGTGCGTGGAAGGGGGAGGGAAGGCGTAGCAGGGGGAAACCTTGCCTTTGGCATGAAGGGCATACTTAACAGGCTGATGACGTATATCGTCAGGAATCTGCAGATGCCTCTTTCACAGAAGGAGAGGCGTTCATTCGAGCTGAGGATGTACGCTGAATACCTGCGCTTCATTGCGCCCATCGGCATAGCCACGTCCTTCCTTCTCATCTGCCTGGCCCCGCTTCACTATCTTGGCATACTCGGCTATCAGGATTCGAACGCGGTCGCCACCACTTATGTAATCGTTGGTTTCGCGGGCTTCATCCTGGCTTTCTCGCTTTACTGCGTCCATCTGCTGATGAGCAGGGATATGTCAGCCTTGCCTCAGAACTTCGACTATGCATTCAATGCGATGGTTATAACAGGCGCGCTCATAGCCAGCTATGTGAGCTCAGACACGGCGGGCGGCATGTCCATGTTCTACGTATCGCTGATTGCCACCCTGCTTATGTTCAGGCTGAGGCCGAACAGGTACAGGCTATTCATGATCCCCTGGTATGCGGCGTCAGCATTCCTTGTATACCAGCGCTTCGGCGGTGGCAAGGCATTCCTGGCCGAGATGTCGAATGTGACCGTGCTCTTCCTCATACTGATCGTGATCTACTCCATAATGGATGCAAGCAGGGTGAGGCTCCATCATGCCTCTAGGGAGGCCGAAAGGGCGGCTGAGGAGCTGAGGCGCAGCAATGCCAAGCTAAGCGCCCTGAAGGAGGAGAGCGAGCAGAAGGCGGCCCTCATAGAGGCGAAGAACTTCGAGCTTGCCCGACTCAACGAGAGGCTTGTGCAGATTTCCGAGCATGACGCCTTGACGGGGGTAGCCAACCGGCTCAAAGGTAGCGCGATACTCGAGCACGAGTGGAACAGGGCGCAAAGGACCAGGGAGAGCGTGGGGCTTCTGATAATCGACGTGGACTTCTTCAAGGACTACAACGACTACTACGGACATCCCAAGGGAGACGAGTGCCTCCGGAGGATCGCCGAAGTGATATGCTCTACCTTCAGCAGGTCTTCGGATGTAGTAGTCAGATACGGCGGCGAGGAGTTCTATGTAATCCTCCCGCAGGCCTCTGAGGAGGGAGCGAGGAGGCTTGCCGCTAACCTGGTGGTGAATGTGAAGTCGGCGAGGATGGAGCATGCATCCTCACCGATTGCGGCGTACGTGACAGTATCCGTCGGGGCGACAAGCATGGTGCCTGACGGGGAGCTGACGGTCGACGACCTTTTCGCCGCCGCCGACAGGGCGCTTTATGATGCCAAGGACGGCGGAAGGGACATGTACTGCTACAGGAAGGCGCAGTCAAGGGGCTCCGTGGGTTTGATAGGGGAGAATCAGGATCTATGAGGAGGAAGGCAATGAGGGTAGGGTTTCTGGGATTGGGGCTTATGGGAAGCCCGATGGCGATGAACATACTGAAGGCGGGGCACAGCCTAATGGTCTACAACAGGTCGGAGCAGAAGCTTCGGCCATTTGCCGATGCCGGTGCCGAAATCGCCGGCACACCGGCTGAACTGGCAGCAGGTTGCGAGCTGGTGGTCACATGCGTCAGCGACACTTCGGACGTCGATGCAGTCTATATGGGGGAAGGCGGCATACTGGAGGGCGCGCATGCGGGCCTGATAACCGTCGACTGCAGCACGATATCGCCTTCCGAAGAGCGCAAGGTCGCCGAACATGCCGCAAGGCTAGGGGTCAGCCACCTGGACGCCCCGGTTTCGGGAGGAGTGAAGGGTGCAAAAGCCGGCTCGCTTGCTATAATGGTAGGAGGCGACGAGGAGGCGTTTAATAAGGCCAGGCCGGTCCTCGACGCTATGGGAAGCAGCGTCACCTACATGGGTCCGAGCGGCTCCGGGCAGGTAATAAAGCTCGTCAACCAGACGGTGCTAGCTGGGAACATGCTGGGCTTATGTGAAGGCCTTACGCTGGCCGCGAAACATGGGCTCGACATGGACAGGGCCATTTCGGTCCTGTCAAATGGCACCGCCTCCAACTGGTCTCTTGTGAACCTGGGTAGGCAGATGGTCGAAGGGAACTGGGCGCCCGGTTTCTATGTCAAGCATTACAGGAAGGACCTGTCGATCGTCCAGTCGATGGCCAGGGAATCGAATGTCTGCGCGCCGTGCTCGTCGCTTGCCCTGTCGATGTATAACGCCCTTGCCAACGCAGAAGGCGGGGATGAGATGGGTTATCAGGCATTGCTGAAGCTATTCTATGAATTATCGGGGATTGGTGAAGATGAGAAAGAGCAATAGCGCATCGAGGTTGGCAATGGTTCTGGCGGCCGCGCTCATAGTCGCGGCCTTTTCGGGATTCTCTCAGGCAGCCCCCGAAGGCCTGGTTGGCAAGGCTGCCCCGTTTCTTACCTATAAGGACAGCCAGGGTAACGAGGTGAAGATAGGCGACGGGAAGGTCGCAATCGTATACTTCTGGCAGACCAACTGCGCGGCGTGCTCCACGATGATACCCTTTCTTAACAGGATGCATGAGGAGTACGGGCCCAAGGGCCTGGTCGTGCTGGGAATCGGCGTGATGGAGAGCGTCTTAAGAAGCGAGAAATACAAGGCCGACAAGGGCACGAAGTATCCCCTGATACCTGACCAGCAGGGGAAGGTGACGATAGGTTATGGCATCAACCTAACGCCGAGCGCTTTCATCATAAGGCCTGACGGCAAGGTGGCCTTGTTCCTGGTAGGTTACAAGCCGGCTGACGATGCCATATATGAAGCGAACGTGAAGGCCCTGCTGGGCCTATGATGGGAGGGTCTCCGATGAGGGGTAAGACGTGGGGTATAGCCCTGCTGCTTCTCGGAGCGGGCCTTGCGCTTATGGTGGCTGGGGGACTCAACGATGAGTTCACCGCAATACTCCTAAACGCGAAGATACTGTGCCTGTCCTGCATCGGGGTCCAGTAGATGGCAGGATACGAGAGGTTAAGGACATATGTGCAGACGGGGGCGGCAGTCCTTCAGAACTCCTACTTCTTCAAGGACCTGAAGTTCTGCCCGACTCCCGCGCTTAACTGCTATGCGTGCCCGCTTGCGGTCACAGCCTGCCCCATGGGCAGCCTTCAGAACCTGATAATAAAGGGCTACCTGCCCCTTGCCATCATAGGGTTCCTCGTAAGCATCGGCGCTTTGATTGGGCGCGCCGCCTGCGGATGGCTCTGCCCGTTCGGCTTCCTGCAGGACCTTCTTGCTAAGGTCAAGGTGAGGAAGATAGCGATCTCCAACCGCCACGGCTGGACAAGGTACGCTGTGCTTGTCCTTCTGGCTGTGGTCGCCCCGCTTGTGGTAGGCCAGCCGATATTCTGCAAGGTATGCCCCGCCGGCACCCTTGAGGCAGGTATACCGCTTGTCATCGGAGACCCATCGATCAGAGCCATGGCAGGGCTCCTGTTCGTGCTAAAGGTGGCCATACTCATAGCGGTCATAGCCGCCGCGATATACATCAAGAGGCCCTTCTGCAGGTTCCTGTGCCCCCTCGGCGCCATATACTCCCCGTTCAACAGGGTATCCGCGCTTCAGATGAAGGTGGGATCAAGGTGCATATCGTGCGGCGCCTGCAAGAGCGTCTGCCCGATGGACATGGAGGTACACAAGGAGCCGGCAAGCGGGGTCTGCATCAGGTGCATGGCCTGCACCGGCTGCGCAGCCGTGGGGGCCACGTTCCTGGGCAAGGATATCATAAAGGCGGACAGGGAAGGCAAGATCGCATGGGCGGCCTTTAAGAGGCAGGAGTGAGGATTTGAGCTCTTTCGATGGCGAACTCAGGATAGGAATTGACGAATCGGGCAAGGGGGACTATTTCGGTCCCCTGGTGATTGCTGCAGTTCTAGTAGGGCCTCAGGATGAGCAATTCCTAAGGGATGCAGGAGTGAAGGATTCTAAGAAGCTCTCCGATGCCAGCATAGCAAGAATCGCAAAGGATATCTCAGGCAGGTGCGCCTACTCCGTCGTGAGAATCGGCCCACAGAAGTACAATGAGCTTTACGATAGGATCAAGAACCTCAACAGGCTTCTTGCCTGGGGGCACTCAAGGGCGATGGAGAACGTGCTCGACAAGTGCCCTGACTGCAGGATGGCAATATCCGACCAGTTCGGAGACGAGACTTTCCTCAAGAACGCGTTAATGAAGAGGGGCAGCGCAGTAAGGCTGGTGCAGATGCCGAGGGCCGAGGAAGACACAGCAGTTGCCGCCGCCTCGATAATGGCAAGGGCGGAGTTCGTCAGGGCGATGAAGGCCCTATCGACCGAGGCCGGCATCGAGCTTCCCAAGGGGGCATCAAGCCCCAAGGTAGCCGAGACGGCGATCGAAATCACAGGCAGGTACGGACAGGACGGGCTTCAGCGGTACGTGAAGATGCACTTCAAGACAACCAGGCAGGTCCTGGCCGAAGCTGCGAAGAAGACGGGGGAGCAATGGCATGCTGACTGACGCTGCACTAATAATCCTTGGTTTGGCAGGATTGACATTCTCGGCCATGCTGGTCAGGGCCGCCATGTACGAGCCTAGGGCAGGCAAACCAGCGGCATTGGCCGAAGCGGCGGCCTCAGAATGCCCTGAAGGGGCCGAGGAAAGGCTCTCAGGCGCACTCATGGCAAGGACCGTCAATCTTAAAGGTGGCGCCGAGCCTCCTTCAGAGGAGCTTGGCAGGCTGCATCGGCACCTTAGGGTGAGCTTCCCGCTTTGCTTCGAGAGGATGCAGGTAAGCTGTCATAATGATCACTCGCTGCTGATGAGATGGACCGGCAGCGAAGCCGGCCTGGATCCTGTGCTGATGATGGGGCATCTGGATGTAGTCCCTGTCGAGGAGAGCACAATGGGGCAGTGGAAGCACGGCCCGTTCTCGGGGGACATAGAAGAAGGCTTCATCTGGGGCAGGGGTGCGCTTGACTGCAAGAACGTGGTGCTGGGCCTTCTTGAAGCGGCGGAAGCCCTTCTAAAAGAGGGTTTCATCCCGAAAAGGACACTGCTGTTCGCATTCGGGCATGACGAGGAGACCGGCGGCATGTACGGCGCAGCTAGCGTCGCTGATGCGCTAAGGCGCGAGGGTGCCAGGCTTCATATGATACTGGACGAGGGCGGCAGGGTTGATTCCCCGGGCAGCTTCACCGGCTGTGCAAGAGAGGCCATCGTAAGCGTCGCAGAGAAGGGTTACGCCTCCTTCAAGCTGGAGGTTGACGTGCCGGGAGGCCATTCGTCGAGGCCCTCCAAGGTCAACGCACCGGCACTTCTCATCAGGGCCTGCGAGAAGGTTAACTCCCACAGCTTCAGGGCGGACATCAAAGGCCCGTTCGGCAGGCTGCTGTCAGCAGCAGGGCCGCACATGGGCTTCTGGAAGAGGTTCGCATTGGCTAACCTCTGGATAACCGGGCCGCTGGTGAAAGCATGGCTCTCATCCGACCCTCATGTTGGAAGCCTCACCAGGACGACTGCCGTGGTCACTATGATGAGCTGCGGCGTCAAGGATAATGTCATACCGGCTCACGCCGAGGCTGTCGTAAACACAAGGCCCGGGTTCGGCCAGGACCCTGCCGGCGTGATGGATGAGCTGATTAGGGCGATCGGGGACAAGAGGGTTAAAGTCACACCCCTCGGGGTACAGATACTCCCGTCAGAGATGGCCAGGCTTGACGATGAGCGGTTCGCGCTGCTCTCCGGCCTCATTGGATCCTACTTCAAGGGCGCCGCCCTGCTTCCTGCCGTGCTTACGGGAGGCACCGACACTAAGCATTTCGCAGACATGTGCGATGCGGTGTTCAGGTTCGTGCCCGTGGAGCTGCCGCAGGAGATATCGGCCGGGGTACACGGGATCAACGAGAGGATACCTGTCGAGGGCTACCGTTCGATGGTATGCTTCTACATGGAGTTCATGAGAAACGCCTCTGCTATGGGGGCTTGATTTTGGAGGTGCGTATACTTGGCGACTAGGGTGAAGCTATCGGACAGGGTCGATTACATCGGTTCGCAGGACTGGGACCGCAGGCTGTTTGATTCTCTTATACCGCTTCCCGAAGGAACAAGCTACAACTCGTTCATCGTGAAGGGCAGCGCAGCTACCGCCCTTATTGACACTGTGGACCCGAAGTTCACGGTTGAGTTTATGGATAAGATCTCAGCCGATAGCAGGATAGACTACATTGTCATAAACCACGCAGAGCAGGACCACAGCGGAAGCCTGAATGTAGTCCTTAGGGCACACCCTGAGGCGACGGTGCTCTGCTCCGAGAAGGCCAAAGACCTCATCATGACGCACCTGCACACACCGGAGGGGAAGATAAGGGTGGTGAAAGACGGGGAGGAGGTAAGCCTCGGAGACTGCACTCTGAGGTTCGTATATGCTCCTTTCGTGCACTGGCCTGAGACCATGCTGACATTCCTCGTGGAAGAGGCGCTGCTGTTCTCCTGCGACATGTTCGGCTCGCATATCGCATCTTCCGAGGTTTTCACCTGCAGGGAGCTTAATACCTACATCGAGCCCTGCAAGAGATACTATGCGGAGATAATGATGCCGTTCGCCCCTCTGGTAAGGAAGAACCTTGAGAAGGTGAGGGCTCTGGGTGCAAGGACGATATGCCCGAGCCATGGCCCGTGCTGGACTTCTCCTGATTTTGTCATCGGGTTGTATGCAGACTGGCTTAACAAAGGACCCGAGAACCTGGCCCTGATACTTGACGTCACGATGCACGGTAGCACCAAGGCTATGGTTGAAAGGCTCACAGACAGGCTCTCGGAGCATGGAGTCCGGGTCGCCAGGGTGGAGCTGCTGGAAGCTGACCTGGGCAGAATCGCCATCGACCTGGTCGATGCACATACGATAGTCGTGGCGACGCCTACAGTGCTTGCAGGACCCCACCCTGCGGTGATTGCAGCCGTGGCCCTGGCGAACGCTCTGAGGCCCAAAGCTAAGCTCCTGGCAGTCATGGGCTCTTATGGCTGGGGAGGGAAGACGCCTGAGGTTATTGCGTCGCTTCTTGGGAACCTGTCTTCGGCTGAGCTGTTACCTCCGGTCATGATAAAAGGGCTTCCCGACAAGGATGGCATGAAGCCTGTCGACGAGCTGGCCATGTCGATCGCCGAGCGCCATTTAGCGGCCTTCCCGGGGAAGATAAGGGGCTGCAGCAACAAGTAACTGATCAGATTCAATAAGGAAGGCGGCTGCAATCTCTCGGTTGCAGCCGCCTTCGCCTCTGCGGCCAACGGCCGCCTCACTAGAAGTCTCAGGTGCTACCCGGCGTCGGCAGGGATGTATCGCAACCTTCAGCGATGCGCTGGCTTGCAAGCGCCAATGCATTATAGTTGCTGGCGACAGTGCTTCGTATCCCGAGGGGGTCGGCATCCATAAATGAGTCATATGCCTTAAGCATCTCAGCCATCGGCTCCGCAGTTGCAGAACTGGCTGGCCAGATCATCCTCATATCCAGCTCCTTGGGGTTAATGAGCAAGGCGAAGTCGAGCCCCATGGGGTGGGACATGATGAATGCCTGCTCCCCGGAGGAATAACCCGAGTACCAACGGTAATGGGCGACGACCATAGCCTTAAGTATGGCCTCGTCCAGCATTGAGTAATTGGCGTTGAAACCCCTGATAAGCTCGGCATTTACCAGGGCTTCCGCGAAGTCTGCCGCCGATTCCGCAAGGCTGCAGTAGCCCGTGGACGCGACCATCATGCCGGATGCCACCTGCTTTGCCTGCTGGGTCTCCTCGAGGATGTAAGTGCTCAGAAGGTGCTCCTTGGCACCTGTAGAGCCCGGTATGCAGCACGGCAGCATTATAGGAATCCCTTCGAGCGCGGCATAGCCGTTCATATCCGAT
>CAZHKX010000034.1:0-14397 GCA_964532805.1 uncultured Clostridia bacterium | reverse complement strand
GCAAGGCCGATAGACGACCACCTAAGGCAGGTCGCCAAGCTCGGCTGCAAGCTCATAGACATAGTCTGTGTGAACCTGTATCCGTTCCAGGCCACAGTGGACAGGGGGGCGGACTTCGAGACTATAGTCGAGAACATCGACATCGGGGGCCCGTCGATGCTTCGCTCAGCCGCCAAGAACTTCGAGAGGGTGGTAGTAGTCACCGACCCTTCGGACTACGACAGGGTGCTAAAGGAGCTTAAGGCCCACGGAAAGGTCAGCAAGGCGTTGAGGCTCGAGCTTTCAGCCAAGGCCTTCTCCCACACGGCAGCATACGACGCGGCGATATCCCAGCAGCTGAACGCAAGGGCTGGCAGGAGCACGATGGATCTCGCTGGCGCAAGCCTAGCTCTCGGCCTCGCCCCGGAGCTTGAACTTAGATACGGGGAGAACCCGCACCAGAAGGCGGGCCTCTACAAGAGATCGGGTCTCAAGCCCGAGGGCATGCTTGCCATGAGGAAGCTGTCAGGCAAGGAGCTCAGCTACAACAATCTCGGGGATATGGAGACGGCGCTTGCGGTGCTGAGGGAGTTCGGGGCGGAAAGGCCTTGCGTGTGCATAGTGAAGCACGCCACTCCCTGCGGCGTGGCCGTGGCGGAAACCATAGAGGAGGCTTACAAGCTCGCATACGAAGCTGACTCCATGTCAGCATTCGGCGGGATTGTGGCTGCCAACAGGCAGCTGGGCACGGCAGTCATAGAGAAGATGGCCGAGATATTCCTCGAGGTGGTCGTGGCCCCGGGCTTCAGCGGCGAGGCCATAAGCATGTTCAGCAAGAAGCCCTCTGTAAGGTTCGTGGAGCTTCCGATAGATGAGATCATGAAGGACAAGGAAGCAGAGCTCAAGGCCCTACCGGGCGGGTTCCTGCTTCAGGAGCCCGACACAAGGAGAGTCACCGCGGACGACCTTAAGATAGCGACGAAGAGGCGGCCCACCGACGACGAGGTCAGGCAGCTTCTGGACGCATGGAAGGTGGTCAAGCACGTCAAGTCGAACGCCATCCTCCTGTGGAAGGGCGGATCGACAGTCGGCGTAGGCGGAGGCCAGACCAACAGGGTAGGTGCTGCGAAGATAGCAGCCGAAGTGGCGGGAAGCAAGGCCAAGGGATCCGTAATGGCGTCAGACGCGTACTTCCCCTTCAGGGATACCGTGGAGCTTGCAGCCAAAATCGGCGTCAAGGCTATCATCCAGCCGGGAGGCAGCATCAGGGACAAGGAGAGCATCGAGGAGTGCGACAAGCACGGCATCGCGATGGTGTTCACAGGAGTGCGGCACTTCAAGCATTGATACCAGCATTAGGCCGGATGCCCGTTATCTATTAATTGCATTGGGGAGGGGCGCATGAGTTTTTCCGGTATGTACGGCAGGATGGCGAAGGACGAAGGGATGAGCGTCCTTGTGGTCGGTTCGGGAGGCAGGGAGCACGCCCTCGCCTGGAAGATAGCCCAAAGCGGGCTCGTTAGCAAGCTTTATGCCGCGCCAGGCAACCCCGGCATGGCGAAGCTTGCCAAGTGCTTCGATGTTAAGGTGACCGATGTGGATGCGATGGCGGAGCTTGCTGACAAGGTCGATGCGGACCTTGTCGTAATAGGCCCCGAGATACCCCTTTCGCTGGGCCTTGCCGACAAGGTGGCAGAGCGCGGGAGGATGGCCTTCGGTCCTGTGAAGGCCTGCGCCAGGCTGGAATCGTCCAAGGCTTTCTCTAAGGCTGTGATGGTGGAGGCTGGAGTGCCGACCGCATGGGCGAAGGTGTTCGACACAGCCGAGGAGGCCGACAGGGAGCTGTCGCACATGGACGGCCCTGTGGTGGTGAAGCTGGACGGGCTTGCTGCAGGAAAGGGAGTCGTCGTCTGCGAGACCAGGGCGGAGGCGAAGCTAGCCGTATCCAGGCTCTCCAGGATGCTGCCCGGCGGCAAGATCCTTCTGGAGGAGAAGCTCGAGGGCTTCGAGACATCGCTTCTCTGCATATGCGACGGCGAAAGGGCGCTTCCCCTGATGCCTGCGAAGGACTATAAGAGGGCGCTTGAGGGCGACCTTGGCCCTAACACGGGAGGCATGGGCGCCGTGGCGCCGTCACCCTTCCTCGGCATGGACGATTCATACGAGCTCGTGAAGCTTACGGTGCTCCCGGTGCTCAAGGCCATGGCGAAGATGGGCACGCCATATCAGGGCGTCTTATTCGTGGGGCTCATGCTCACGAAGGACGGCCCCAAGGTCCTTGAGTATAACTGCAGGTTCGGAGACCCCGAGACGCAGGCCGTCATGCCGCTTATGGAGGACGACCTCGTCGAAGTGATGATAGAGGCGGCCGAGGGCAAGCTGACCAGGGAGAGGCTTCGCTTCTCGGAAGGCGCGTGCGTCAGCGTGGTGCTTGCCAGCAAGGGTTACCCCGAGATGTTCGATAAGGGCTTCGCGATAGAGCTGCCGGAATCGCTTGAGGAAGGCTCAGTCATATTCCATGCGGGGACGCAGCTTGACCATATGTGCAAGCTGGTAACCGACGGCGGAAGGGTGCTTAACGTAAGCGCGGCGGCAACCACGGTGGAAGAGGCGACGGACAAGGCCTACAGGGTCGCAAGCACAGTGAAGTGCGGAAACCTCACAATGAGGAAGGATATAGGCACAGGCAGGAAGTAGTCAATATCGCTATACGTCAGGGAGGGCTTGAGGGCCCTCCTTTTTCTGCTTCTTGGTGAGGAATCTTGGAACAACTACTTGACAATACATAGTAGAGTGTTATTATCGAATCAACTACTATGCGATACATAGGAGATGACGGGATGAACAACGATACCCAGATGATGAAGGGCATATTGGAGGGGTGCATCCTGAAGGTGATGCAGGAAAAGGACATGTACGGCTACAAGGCGGTGGAGACGCTGAATGCTATCGGCTTCGAGGTGAATGAAGCTACCGTGTATCCGATACTTCTGAGGCTTCAAGGCAAGGGGCTTCTGGTGGCGGAGAAGAGGCCGTCACCCTTGGGTCCTGACAGGAAGTACTACACGCTGACAGGGGAGGGCGAAAGCGCGCTACGCGAGTTCTCCTCAAGTTGGAATGAACTTAATGTGCTGGTGAATAAAGTTTTGGAGGGAAGAAGCAATGACTAACAGAAGCAGGTTCGTATTGTCCGTGGCGGTGCTTCTTGCTGTCATGGTTATTGCAAGTTCGGTATTCCTTGCCATATCGGGGAGCCGGGGGTCGGATGGGGCGGCCAGCATGTCCGCGACTATTGCAATCGGTATAGTAGCTGTGCTCTCCGTGGTAGTTGTTTACATGGGGAAGGTGAGAAAGAGCAAGGCGGAGTCGATGCTCAGCAGGGAATTCTTCTTGGGTTACGAGCAGGTTAAGGATGCGCTTCACTCCTCAGACCTTCCCAAGGCGAGGATCAAGGAGATAGGCGACGAGGTCCTGGACATGCTGCTTTCGGCCCAGAAGGCGGGAAGGAAGCCTGAGGACGTGATTGGGGATCCCCGTGCCTTCATAGTAAGAATCATGCAGTCAGCCGCAAAGCCTGGAGGGTTGCTGCTTTCGGGTGTCATCAACGGAGTAACCACTTTTCTCCTGTTCATTCTGGGCATAACGCTGGTGCTGTGGATGGAGGAGCCCGATGCTGGATACTTCGGTACGAAGATAGAAATAAATATGGTAGTTCTTGCGGTTCTCATCTCCTTCGTAGTGATGCCTCTTACCAAGGTGCTGATCAGAAAGTCCATGCTGGCGTTCGGCATACCGGTAGCCTTCGGCGTGCTGTATGTCCTCGGGATGGAGGCCATCAGGGCATCAGGCAGCAGTAGCGCTGTTGCTTTCTTGGAGACGAGCATCAGGATGGTGCCTTCCATATTTGCACTTGGAGTATATCTGCTGGTACTGGTGCTTTTTAAATACCTGACAACACAAATAAGCTAGAGGTAGGACGAGATTACGGTATTATAATCGCTATCTGTTAGCGCTTTTACTGCAGCCACGAAGGCTGCAGTATTCCTTTTTACCTGTTGACTAAAGATAGTGAAAAATCTAACATTAAGTTAGCGTGTTAACGTACTAACTTTGAGCTCAATAGGAGATAAACGAATGGTTGACAAGAACAACTTGCTTCCACTGTATTACCAGTTAAAAGAGGACTTAAGATCTATGATACAGAAGGGCGACTGGGCCCCGAACATGAAAATCCCTTCTGTGAGGGAGATATGCGAACAGAACGAAATAAGCACAACAACAGCAAAACAAGCAATTGCTGAGCTTGTGCATGAAGGTTTGTTATATAGCGTCCAGGGGAAGGGAACTTTCGTCTCGATACCGCTTTTCTCGCACACCAAGTGGGAGAACACTCTAATTTCGGACGAGATGAGGCTGGCAACAAGGATAAGGTCCATGGACAAGGAGTTCAAGGCGGTTCCTGTTTCACTCGATATCGTAAAATGTCCGGCAACTATTGCCGACCTGCTCCAGTTGGAGACAGGATCAAGCGTCTACAGAATAAGAAGGCTGAAAGTAATCGACACGACTCCAATGCTTATCGAAACCACATATATAAACGAAGCTACCTGTGAAGGGCTTATGGGTAAAGATATGTCGAGATCCCTTTTCAGAACCCTGAAAGAGGAATATGGGATTGTCCTTAAGCGAAGTAAGGAGACCCTCACCCCAGCCTTTCTCAATAGCGCGAATGCGTCGCTCCTAGAAGACCAAACCGGCTCACTGGCATTAGTTAATGAAAGAATATCTTATTCCTCAAGCCCGTCACCTGTGCTTTATGCGCGTTCGATAATCAGAGGCGATATGTGCAAGTTGTATGTTGATTTGACAAACCTTAGATCCATTAAGGACCTATCCCATGATTCGATCTCGGACTAACCTGTTACCAGAAGAAAGGAGCTGTACTAATGGCGAAAATTGTCGCGCTGATTGATGGCGAGCACTACCCCGCCGTCACAAAAAGCGGCCTTGATGAGCTTGCGAAGGTTCATGAGGTCATCGGAGCGGCCTTCATCGGAGGCACCGAGAAGATCGGTTCGGATAAGGACCTCGCGGTGCTAGGGGTGCCCATCGTCAGGGACCCGGATTACCTAAGGTGCATTGAAATGGCAATTGACCAGTTCAAGCCCGACGAACTTATCGACCTAAGCGACGAACCCGTTCTGGGCTACCATGAGCGTTTCGCAATAGCCAGCCTTGCAATGGCTAAAGGGGTGGCATACAGCGGATCCGACTTCAGGTTCAGTTCTCCTGCCATGGCGCCGGCACTAAGGAAACCCAGCATCTCAGTCGTCGGAACGGGGAAAAGGATTGGGAAGACTGCAATCGGAGGCTATACGGCAAGGGTCCTGAACAGGCAGTTTACGCCCATTATGGTCACGCAGGGCAGAGGGGGGCCCGCAGAACCAGAGCTTATCGCCGGGACCAAGATGGAAATCACTCCGGAGTACCTGCTGTCTGTGAGCAAACAGGGCAAGCATGCCTCTTCTGACCATTATGAGGATGCACTTACCAGCAGGGTTACTACCATAGGGTCAAGACGCTGCGGTGGCGGCATGTCTGGCCAGACCTATTTCTCTAATGTTGACAAAGCCGGAGCCCTTGCAGATGAGCTCGAAGGCGACATAGTTATTTTCGAGGGAAGTGGCTGCACGATACCCTCGGTACCCACAGAAGGAAGCATACTTGTGATAGGCGCACACCAGCCGGTGGACTACGTCAGCTCCTACCTTGGCCCTTACAGGGTCCGCCGCTCAGACATCATAGTCTTGACCATGAGCGAGCCGCCAATGGCGGAAGAGGCAAAGGTGCAGGAAATGGTGTCAGTCATCAAATCCCTGAATCCGTCTGCAAAGGTCTTCAGGACAATATTCAGGCCAAGGCCCTTAGGGGAGCTGAAGGGGAAGAAGGTAGCAGTCTGCCTTACTGCACCAAAGAAGACCGCCGGAATCATTACCGAGTATCTTGAGAAGAACTTCGGATGCACCATCACCGGCGTTTCCTGCAATCTATCGAAGCGCCCCATCCTCAGGGAAGAAATCGAAGGCTTCCTTGCGGCATCTCCCGACATCATACTCACTGAGCTTAAGGCCGCGGCAGTTGACGTCGTTACTGCTTGGGCTTTAGGGAAAGACCTCAAAGTAGTCTATATGGACAACGAACCTATCACCATGGAGGAAGGCCAGGGCCTTGATGAGGCAATCATCGAGCTGGCCAAGAAGTGCATAAGGAAGAAAGCTGATCATTAAATAGGAGGAGGCGTCAACTTTGAAAAGGATTCTGATGGTTCTGATCGCATCCGTGCTATTAATCGGCGCAGTCTTCGCAGCCTCTGCAGCAGAGACAATAGTACTCTACACCTCTGTGCCAATAGAGCTTGCAACCAAGTTCGCAGACGAGTTCATGAAGGAATACAAGGACATCAAGCTTGAAGTCTTCAGGGCCGGCAGCACTGACGTGATCAACAAGATCTGGGCGGAAAACGAGGCCGGCGGAGTCAAGGGCGATGTGCTTTGGCTTGCAGATGCCGCAGCGTACTACACATTCAGGGATAAGGGGCTGCTCCTTGCCTACAAATCACCCGAGGCCGTAAACGTCCCGGCTGAGCTGAAGGATTCAAGCGGGTACTTTACTGGCGCAAGGATCATCAACATGATCATCGGCGTGAACACAAGCTTGATTAAGGACAAGTCCAAGGTTAAGACCTGGGCAGACCTGCTTGGCTACGGCAAGAAGGCAGCCATGGCAAACCCGCTGTACTCTGGCTCTAACTTCATGGTTACCGCCACTTTCGTCAAGAGCTCCGGCGGATGGGCGTGGTTTGAGGAAGCCCGCAAGAAGGAAATGCAGGTACTAAGGGGCAACGCAGATGTTGCCAGGGGACTGGCGTCCGGCGAATTCGCAGTAGCCATGGTCCTTGACTATATGGTCAACGACTATAAGAAGCAGGGTGCACCAGTAGACATCATATGGCCTGAGGACGGCACAGTATCTATACCCAGCCCGGTTGCCATCATGGCTGCCACAAAGAAGGTTGCCGCCTCGAAAGCATTCATCGACTTCGTCCTTTCCCGTAAAGGCCAGGAGTTGATGGTTAAGGATGGGGTTCTCCCCGTAAGAGGCGATGTTGCTCCTCCGCAGGGCATGCCCACTCTCGATAAGATAAAGCTCATGCCCATACCCTTTGAGTGGGCGGCAGAGAACACGACGATGCTCCGTGAGACTTTCGAGAAGAAGGTAATGTACTAGGCTTTCTTAGGGAGGGGGTTCTAGAGTGGGCTCATCATCGGGAAGGCTAGCGCAAAGAGGCTCAAATACGCTGGATATGAGGCATGTGTTCCTTGCTTTAACAGGGGCGTTGTTTGTGGGGATCATTGTCTATCCCCTATACCATGTACTCGCAAGGAGCTTCACAAGCGGGGAGGGGCTCTCGCTGGCGAATTACGTCAAAGTGTTCTCAAATCCCACTAACTTTAAAGCGCTCTGGAACTCCATCTGGATGTCTGCCACCACCAGCGTAATAGCTATGGTGGCAGGCACCGCCCTTGCTCTCTTCGTTATCAGGACTGACATACCATGCAAGAATCTACTCAGGGTTATGCTACTGATGCCCTATGCGATACCGCCTTTTATAGGTGCGATAGCTTGGACGCAGCTTTTTGGTCCCGCCGGGTACATCTCAAAGGCATACATGAATCTCTTCGGCGCATTCGATGTCCCATGGAATATCTACAGCACAGGCGGGATAGTGCTCGTGATGGCTATCTACCAGTTCCCGGTAGTGTTCATAACAGTAAGCGGTGCACTTGGCAGACTTGACCCGAGCTTTGAAGAGGCTTCGAGGATGAGCGGAGCCAGTGCTTTCAAAACGATGAGGGACGTGACTATACCTCTGGCGATGCCTTTGATAATGGCGGGGACACTGTTGGCGTTCGTAGGGGCCATCTCCAACTTCGGCATTCCTGCATTGCTTGGCTTCAGGGCCAGGTTCTACGTACTCACCACCAGAATCTACTCGGCTCTTGCAATTCCAGACATGCCGCTCGCTACAGCCATGGCAGTCCTTCTTGCCATAACAGCGGGCAGCGCCCTATTCATTCAGATGCGATTCGAGAAAGGGCAGAGCCGATATACTGTCATTTCGGGGAAAAGCGTAAGGCCTCAGACGATATCACTGGGAAAATGGCGGATGCCGATTTTCATTCTCGTGATCCTTGTCTCTTTGTTCGCCAGCGTGGTCCCCATGGCGTCCATGCTGTTGACATCGGTCCTCAAGTACTGGGGGGCTCCGATAAAGCTTACCAACCTTACGCTGAAGCACTTTGCATATGTTTTTAATTTGGATATGGCCAGGCGAGCCCTGCAGAATTCCTTCATCCTCGCCATGTTGGCTGCGACAATAACGATGACTTTGGGCGCAGTCGTATCGTATATGTCTGTCAAGGCTAAGATGAAGGCTGCCGCCGCCTTGGATATAGTTGGCACCTTCCCTTATGCGGTTCCCTGCACGGTAATCGCAATCGCAATGATACTTGCTTGGTCAAGGCCGCCGATAATGCTGTACGGGACATTATGGATAATGCTTGCCGCATACCTTGTCAGGTACATGCCTTTCTCGATAAGGACCACCAGAGCCACATTGCAGCAGATTCACAGCTCGCTGGAAGAGGCGGCCAGGATGTCAGGCGCCGGATGGCTGCAGACAATGCGCCATATTGTTGTGCCGCTTATCAAGCCAGGGCTTATCGCCGGTTGGATATTGGTCTTCATGCCTGCCTTCAGGGAACTGACAATGTCTGTGCTGCTTTGGTCTCAAGGCAATGAGACAATCGGCGTTGTCATCTACAATATGCAGGATGCCGGCAATACTCAGATTGCAGCGGCGATCTCATCTATAGTCCTTGTTCTTATCCTGGCCGGGAATGTTATAGTCAGAAAGGTCTCAAAAGGCCAGGTAGGCTTATAAAACGCTGGGAGGTTGCGAAATGGGTACAGGCATAGAAGTTGTCGGGCTTTTCAAGTACTTCGGCAGCGTGGCTGCCGTCAACGATATCAGCTTCTCTGTGAAGGAGAGGGAATTCTTCTCCCTTCTGGGTCCCAGCGGATGCGGCAAGACAACCACGCTAAGATGCATTGCCGGCCTTGAGCAGCTAAGCAAGGGGAGCATCAGCATTGGTGAGAAGATTATGAGCTCGGCTAACGAAGGCATCTGTGTTCCGCCTGAGAAAAGGGGCATAGGAATGGTCTTCCAGAACTACGCAGTCTGGCCGCACATGAACGTTGAGCAGAACATCTCCTACCCGCTTCGCATCGCAAAAGTGCCCTCTGACAAGCTCAGATACCGCGTCAATGAGGTCATGGATATGCTTAAGCTTACCGGGCTGGGGAAGAGGTATCCGTCCGAACTCTCAGGAGGGCAACAGCAGAGGGTCGCATTAGGAAGGGCGATTTCCATCAAACCCGCGGTTATGCTGTTGGATGAGCCCCTTTCGAACCTTGATGCCAAGCTGAGGGAGCAGATGAGGTTCGAACTGAAGGACCTGCAGAGGAATACAGGCATAGCGATCCTCTATGTTACCCACGACCAGGTCGAGGCAATGGCTATGTCAGATCGAGTGGCAGTTATGAAAGACGGCGTGATAATCCAAGAGGGCAAGCCATTGGATATTTACAAGAACCCCAACGGGAAGTTCGTCGCCGACTTCATAGGGACCACTAATTTTATAGAGTGCGATGTGCTCAGCTCTGAAGAGGGATTGACGAGCCTCAGGATGGAATCGGGGCTAGTCATCGCAGTACCTGAGATTACCGATATCAGGGGAAAATGCACCTTGGCTTTAAGGCCTGAAGACATTGAGCTTCTATCGGAGGATTCGGAGGGATTGGAAGCCGAAGTCGAGGTAGGCATCTTCTTGGGTAATGTAATTGATTACCGAATCAGGATAGGCAACACAAAGCTTAGAGTGCAGAGCACGGTTGCAACGATGTTCAAGCCTGGCGACAAAGTGAAAGTAAAGGTGAGCAGAGCAGTTCTGTTCAACTGATTGCCGGAGGAGACCTATGATTAAGACTCATGGTATTGAGAACATACTTCGGGAAGGATATGCCGCAGGGGAACAGGACTATCACCTTAAACCTCTTGTCAAATGGAGCGACAACAGGCCGGTAGGCAGGATCAAGGATGGAGACTGCGTAATCTTCTGCTGCCGGAGAGGCGACAGGGAAGTCCAGATAACGGAAGCGTTCAGCGAGAAGGGGTTTAAGGGTTTCGAACGGAAGGATTTCGAAAGCCTAGATTTCATACCGATGACTCTCTACCAGGAGAAATTCTCGCACCTGAACATCCTTTTTCCGGTAATAAGGCCCGAGAACAGCCTTGGAAAAGTAATCAGTGATGCTGGCTTAAGGCAACTGAGGGTGGCCGAATCGGAGAAGTTTGCGCATGTGACGTTTTTCTTCAATGGTAGAAGAGTCGAAGCGTTTAAGAATGAAGAAAGGCTTTTCATCGAGAGCCCCCCCAACTCGGCGCTCCTAGACAACCCTGGCACGAGTACCGCCCAAGTAGCTGATGCTGTGATTAAAGGGATAAAAGCAGGGGATTATGATTTCATCCTTACAAATCTGGCTTCCGGTGATATGGTGGGACATCTGGAAAACTATGAGGCTAAGGTATCCTGCGCAGCGTCTGTGGACGGATCACTCGGGAGAATAATAGACGCGGCCAGAGGGCATGGATACTCGGTGATCATCACAGCAGATCACGGCCTTCTTGAAACAGGCTTCACGCCTGATGGCAAACCGAATGTGAGCCACACTACCGCCTTGGTGCCCTTTGCCATCATAAGTGATGACGATGTAGAAAGGGGAGATGACGGCAACTCCGGGACACTCTCTGATATTGCCCCTACAGTGCTCTCCCTTATGAAGCTGGATATACCGGAGGAGATGGATGGGAGGGTTAAGGCGGTATGCAAAGGCTGTGGGAAAAAGGTGGTTCTAGTAGTTGTGGATGGATGGGGCATCGGTAATGACGACCCCAAATTCAACCCGATAGCGGCAGCTCGGACGCCAAATCTCGAGAGGGCAATGACTGAAGGGATATCATATGAGATAGAAGCGTCAGGGACTGCGGTAGGGCTTCCTAAAGGCAGGTACGGCAACTCCGAAGTTGGACACCTGGCGATAGGCAGCGGCAGGATGATACCGAGCGACGAGCTTAGGATATCAACAGCCATCTGTGACGGGAGTTTGGCTGTCAACAAGGACCTTACCGGACCTTTAGAAAGGCTTAAGGCGAGAAAAGGAGCGCTACATCTGATAATGATCCTGTCTGAGCGCAGCTCGCATGGGAACATCAAGGAATGCATGGCAATTGCAGATGCTGCGGGGAGAAACGGTGTGAAAGAAGCTTTCCTGCACGTCATCCTGGACGGAAGGTCCACTCCCCCGCAAGGCGCAGCAGATCTGATCCCGGTTCTCGAGAGGGAAGGCAGAACGATAAGCGCCGATCTCGAACTGGTTACGATAATGGGGAGAGAATATGGGCTCGACCGGGGTGGCAACTATGAGAAGAAGACCAAGGTTGCATTCGATTCGCTCGTAGACGGGTCAGGGAATAGGTACTAGAGAATCGAGGCAGCTGGTTTGACTAGTTTTAAGATATTAACGAGTGTTAGAAAAGAAGGCGTGCCAGGCAACTTATTTGCTCCCCTCAAAGCGGATGGCAGAATGTAGAGCTGTTCTAGAGGGGAGCATAATTACTCCAATGAAGGGCGATCTGTTGACTCTATATACAGGGTTCTGGCGAGTCAGGTTGTGCCACCTACACGAGGTCAATCGAAGCAGAGGCCTTACTATCCAGGTTGTCAAAGTATACTCTGCATCCTCGTTGGGTCAGATCTCAGTTGGCGTTGACACCCTACTGGGAGTCCTTCCCTCAGCCACTGCAGTACGCCTAATATAAATGAAAGGAAACCTCTCCTGAGAACCCTCCGGAGAGGGCTTCTATTGCTATTGGGGGCTTGCACAGAAGCTTCAGGCGCAAACCCCGCCCTCATTCAATACCTAATCAATCATGGCTGCGGACGAGTATTCTTGCCAATTTGTTTTGTGCCGATGAGCTGTAAGGAAACGCTTCTTTGCTTCCCAGCAGGAACCTCTGCGAAACGATATGTGCAAAAACGATGCAAGAATCGGATATATACTTCCGCAGAGATCGCGATTGAACTACCGTACTTCCCACATAAGCCTGTGCATCGCACCTGATGGCAATAGAGATACCGGTACTGAATATTTATGGAAAAGCTTCAAATCTTTCTAAATATCGGCAGTTGCATAGTTGGATATGCAAAGCATAAAGTATAGATAGAGATGGATGCGTTAACCGGCAGAATAACATCATGTAGTAACGCCGGAAAAATTTGAGTGGTGGTGCTAGTTATGGATACAGAAAAGCTTCTGATAGACATCGTAGACAGATACGAAAAGTCTCTTAAAGATAACCTTGTCGGCCTTTACCTGCACGGCTCCCTTTCCATGGGCTGCTTTACGCCCAAGGCCGACATCGACCTCATAGCGGTAGTCAAAAGGCCCATGACATTCGAGGAGAAGCGCGATCTCATAGACCGGCTCTCATGCCTGGGCCAACTTCCGGAAAAGGGCCTGGAGATGAGCGTAGTCTTGGAGGAGCATGTAGGAAAAGTCGTGCATCCGATGCCATTCGAGCTTCACTACTCATATATTCACAAGAAGAAGTACGAGACGGACCAGGACTACATAGTGGGAGGGAACACCGACCGCGACCTGGCTGCACATCTTACTGTAGTGAAGCACAGGGGAGTGAGGTTATTCGGCAAGCCGATTGACGAGGTAATCGGCGACATACCCAAGGAATACTTCATCGATGCTGTGCTGTATGACATCGGAGACGCCGAAAAGACGATAATCGAAGATCCCGTCAATGTTACCCTCAATCTATGCAGGACCCTCTATTACCTCCTTAAGGGGGTAGTCGGCTCCAAGCTGGAGGGCGGCTACTGGTGCACGGGACACGCAAGGCCGGAATACAAGGAGCTTATATCCGAAGCCGTTCGCGTGTACGTGGGAATCCAGGACAAGATGGAGAGGACCCCGGACGAGCTGAAGGCATTTGCAGCCTATATGCTGGGTGAGATACTCCCTCACTGCAGCGTCGGCGATAGGGAGGATCTCTGCAAGGTATAACCAAAAGAGAGACAATGGAGCGTCCCTGAGCTTACCCTCCTGCCAGATGCCGGATAGTCACTTGCGCGCAGCCTTCCAGTACGCAGGAAGCGCAAACTGAGGGAATGATACTGGATATGGAAGCGCAGTCGGTGTCTTGCCGGCAGAGTTGTTATGCGCATCTCTGCCATGCAGGCACCGCGCTTTGCATTTGGACTCAGCAGGCCGCTTTATCGCACGAAAGCAACCCATTCAGTCATAAGAAGGGAGAAATCATGAGATCCACCTATGATTCAGGTTCCAGGATCCGGGGACTACTTAGTCTGCTAGTGGTTTTGCTGTTCGCCCTTCCCGCTATGATGATGCTTTTTCCTTATCGGGTGACACCTGCCGATGCTTCTACTGAGGTCTTCTCCGCAGAGCGCGCCATGCCCCACCTGCAGGAGATTGCGCGCGAACCCCATCCCAAGGGATCGGCCGCGCAGGAGAGGGTGCGCGACTATCTCGCCGCGCAGCTCAAAGGGTATGGGCTGGAAGTGGAGATCCAGCAGTCGGGGATCGTATACAACGTTGTGGGGCGCCTCCGAGGGGAGGATTCCACAGGTTCCATCGTGATCCTCTCCCACTATGATTCGTCATACTCGAGCCCCGGTGCCGGAGACAACGGCAGCGGAACCGCCGCCCTAGTTGAAATCGCGCGTGCCCTAGCAAACGGCCCGGCGCTCAGAAACGACCTAATAATCCTCTTCGACGACGGGGAGGAGGGACCCTATGCCTTCGAGGGTACCAGGGCGTTCGTCAACGGACACCCTTGGATGGAGGATGTGAAGGTCGCAATCAGCCTGGATACGGCAGTGGCTGGCCCTATCTCCACCAACGAGGTCGGCCCGGAGGAAAACGGCCGGCTTGTCCAGGTGCTTGCCCGCGCTTATAGCGGAGGTGCATGGACGTCGTTCAGCGGAGGAGGGGAGTATGACAGCACCCCGTTCAAGGAGGCAGGAAGGCTGGTCCTGGCCCTTGAGGCGAACTATCCCTTCCGCCAGCAGCACACCGAGGATGACACCGTGGAAATCGTACGCCCGTCCAGCGTTCAGCAGATGGGGGAGCAGACGCTGGCGATAGCGCGCGAGCTGGGGAAGCTAGACCTTGCGGATATAAGGGATGAGCAGGAGACGTTCT
>CAZHKX010000033.1:10811-14472 GCA_964532805.1 uncultured Clostridia bacterium | reverse complement strand
TTCCTCGTCCCTGCCGAAGGAGCGCATGCCCCTCTCCTCGGAGAAGACCCTGTACCTGCACTTTGTCGTCCTGTTGAGCTCCTGCACCGCGGCAGGGCCCACCCTTCCGGCGAGCGTGATGTCCGAGAAGTCCTTGGACATGAGCCCCCTCATCCTGTGAAGCCTGCCCAGCACGATGTCCATCCTCCCTGAAGGCACACCCGCTATCGGCCTTAGAACCGCATCCCTAACCGAAGCGGGACATGCCGTCTGCATGGAGAGTACCAGGGCGTCTGTGGGCGTGTCGACGTCGAAGCTCGCCTCGGTCGAAAATGGCAGCGGCGTCAGCGCCACCTGCTGCCTTTCGGAGATGTATATGGGCACCGAGTTGTCCTGCGGCGGAAGCTCCCCTGAAAGGAAGGGGGCGGCATCCGTCGAACCGAAGAAGTCCGCCGAGAAGGCGTTGTTTGCAACAATGCCCCCACATGCCTGCCTTACCGACTGCACAAAGCCCGCTAACCCTGCTGTGCCCAGCAGCTGGGCGGATCCTCCGGAGAAGTAGCAGAAGCCTCCTTTGACTTTCTCCCTTAGGATTCCCTGTAGCGCCTCTCCGAAGTGGAAGCTCCCCATAAGGCGGGAGCTGAGCACCTCTACCGAGGGCGGCACCGAAAGCTCCTTGTCAGTCAATAGGAACGCATCGTCGAACTCCCCCGTTTCAAGCGCCATCCTGATTAGGTTCTCGGCCATCCTGCTTCTTATGTCCGACAGCCAGCCCTCCACCGGGCTTTCCGGAAGCCCCCCCTCGAAGATCAGGAGGCTCATCATGGTAAAACACCTGCCTTCTCAAATGCAAAGCGGATGGGCTCCCTTTCTAGGAAGCCCATCCGCGGTTTACGAGCCGGTTCACTGCTCGGGTTCTATAAGTCCGTAGTTGCCGTCCTTGCGGCGGTACACTACGCATATGTGCCCTTTGTCGTCGGTATTGGTGAATACGAAGAAGTCATGCCCGAGAAGGTCCATCTGCATGACCGCCTCCTCGGCCGTCATGGGCTTGTAAGCGAACCTCTTGGTCTTGACTATGACAGCCTCCTCGGCCTCCGGCTGGGCCGGCTGGACCGCAGGCTGCGCCTGCTGCACGCCCCTTATCTTCCTGTTTATCCTCGTCTTGAACTTGTGGATCTGCCTTTCGAGCTTGTCGATGGACCCGTCTATGGATGCGTACATGTCGCCGGTCTTCTCTTCGCTCCTTAGAAGAAGCCCCTTGACGTTCACGGTGACTTCGACTGTCTGGATGCCCCTTTGCATGCTCATCATCACCTGGGATTCGATCTCCTCGGGCTCGAAGTACTTGACCAGCCTTGCCAGCTTCTTCTCCATATAGGCCTTAAGCGCGTCTGTGATCTCGAAGTTCCTGCTCTTGAAGTTGGTTTCCATTAGACCAGCTCCTTTCTTTCTATTGCCGGTCGTCGCCGTAGTTACTCTTTCAATGCCGGCTTCCCCGATTCCTTCTAGCAGACGCCCCCGCGCCTTGCGAATATGGACTTCAAGGACTCGGCCACGGGGAACATCAGGGCTGCAAGGCCTATCGCAATCCCCAGGTGCCCGAGCGATAGCGGTACGGCCTTCAGAAACGCGTTCACGCCGGGGGTGTATATCGCGGCGATCTGGAGCGCCCCACTTAATAGAACGGCTTTAAGCAGGTACGGGTTCCTTCCCAGCCCCGCTTTGAACAGGGAGCTTTCGGAGCAGCTCACCGAAAACGCGGTGAAGAGCTGGCCGAAGGTGATAGTGAGAAGGCACATTGTCCTGGCAGCCTCTAAGGAGGGCACCAGCCCGTAGGCCACAACCCTCTCGCCGACCATGAAGGAGGCGATGGAGGCAAGTCCCAGCATCAGGCCATGTATGCCCAGCATGCTGAGCATCCTGCCAGAAAGAACGGGATCCGACTGGCTTCTCGGGCGCCTTAGCATCACATCGTGCTCTGCGGGGTCCATGCCGAGCGCCAGGGCCGGCAGGCTGTCCGTGACCAGGTTCACCCAGAGTATCTGTATCGGCAGGAGCGGCCTTTGAAGCCCTGCGACTATGGAGATGAACACGAGGACAATCTCGCCTATGTTGCACCTTATCAGATACTGCACCGACTTCCTGATGTTGGCGAAAATGGTCCTGCCCTCCTCGATGGCATGGACTATGGTCGCGAAGTTGTCATCGGTGAGTATCATGTCGGACGCTCCCTTGGACACGTCGGTGCCCGTGATGCCCATCGCCACGCCGATGTCCGCCCGCTTCAGCGCAGGCGCGTCGTTTACGCCGTCTCCGGTCATGGCCACTATGTAGCCCTTGGACTTCCACGCGTCCACTATCCTCATCTTGTGCTCGGGGGATACCCTAGCATAGACCCTGATGTCCTCCACGCGCCCCTTAAGCTGGGCGTCGTCCATGCGGTCGAGCTCCATGCCTGAAAGCGAGACGCTCGTCTGGTCGGCTATGCCCACCTGCCTTGCTATCGCCACCGCCGTCGACTTATGATCGCCTGTTATCATCACGGGGATGATCCCGGCCTTGTGGCAGGCCTCCACCGCTGGGGCGGTCTCCTGCCTCGCGGGATCCTGCATGCCCGTAAGCCCTATGAAGGTCATCTTCGCCTCTATGGACGGCTCCGGCTTGGACGGGATCTCGGACAGGTCCCTCATCGCCATTGCCAGCACGCGCATGCCGGACTGGGCCATCGCGTCGTTCGCCTCAAGGGTAGATGCCATGAGCTCCTCTGTCATGGGGACTATCCCGCCGTCACTCATCAGGAAATCGCAGGCCCTGATTATCTCGTCCGGCGCGCCCTTGCAGTACATGCGGTATCCGCCGTCTGCGGGATGCACGGTGCTCATCCTCTTGCGCACCGAATCAAACGGCACTTCGGACACCCTTGGCATGATCTCCGAAAGCTCCGACTTCCAGATGCCAGCCTTGGCCGCTGCGACGAGCAGGCAGCCTTCGGTCGGGTCTCCTATCATGGGTATGGTGCCGTCCGGTAGCCTGTCGAAGGTGGCATCGTTGCAGAGCGCACCGCACAGCAGAAGCTGCCTTGCCGCCTCGTCGCTTCCGATGTCGTAAGGCTCGCCGCCTGAGACCACCTTTCCATCCGGCGAGTACCCGTTTCCGGTCACATCCAGCCACCTTGCTGCCGCAAAGAGCCTTTTTACCGTCATCTTGTTGGTGGTGAGGGTGCCGGTCTTGTCCGAGCAGATGACATTCGCGCTGCCGAGGGTCTCGACTGCTGGCAGCCTCCTTATTATCGCGTTCCTCTTCGCCATGCGCTGGACGCCCAGCGCCAGCACAATGGTGACTATCGCGGTAAGGCCCTCGGGTATGGCGGCTACGGCGAGGCTCACTGCGGTCATGAACATGACCAGGGGCTCCTCGCCTCTTAGAAGGCCCGTAATGAAGACGAGGACGCTTAGCACCACTGCTATTATCCCTAGCACCTTGCCGAGCTTGTCCAGTGTCACCTGAAGGGGAGTCATCTCGTCCGACTGGCCCTGGAAGATCGGCGCGAACTACCAGGCCGGCTACATCCCCACCGAGAAGCGCGGCAAGGTCACGGGCGTGAAGGGGCGCCTGCTGCTGACCATCGACCACCGGCCAGCCGCCGGCCTCGGAGCGAGTCCGCGCTGTGGCCTCGTCC
>CAZHKX010000033.1:0-10801 GCA_964532805.1 uncultured Clostridia bacterium | reverse complement strand
GTCCGACTGGCCCTGGAGCATGCCGGCTATGCGGCCGACCTCTGTCTGCATGCCCGTCGAGGTTACAATGCCCCGGCCCCTGCCGTAGGTGACGCTTGTGCCCATGAAGGCCATGTTGGCCCTGTCGCCAAGGGGGATGCCCGGTTCAAACCTCACGCCGGACGCCTTCTCCGAGGGGAGGGATTCGCCGGTTATGGCGGCCTCCTCGATCCTCAGGGACGCATCCTCGATGAGCCTTAAGTCCGCAGGCACCACGTCGCCGGCGTCTAGAAGCACGATGTCCCCTGGCACAAGGCTCGATGCGTCCACGACGGAGATCCTGCCGCTTCTTAATGACCTTGCCTTGGGGTTCGTCATCTTCTTGAGGGCTTCCAGCGCGTTTTCCGCCTTGTTCTCCTGTATGACGGAGAGCACGGCATTGATGATTACTATGACGAGTATGGCCGCGGCGTCGCCGAACTCCCTGAAGGCTGCGGAGATGGCCGCCGAAACCAGAAGCAGGATGACCAGGAATCCCTTGAACTGGTCCAGAAACCTCGCCAGAAGAGTCTTCTTCTTCCCTTCCGCAAGGGCGTTGGGGCCGTATGAGCCGAGCCTTGAGGCTGCCTCCTCCTCGGTGAGCCCTGTGGCCCTCGATGATTTCAGCTCCTCTACAACCTGCGAAGCGTCCATGGTATACCAATTCGACATGCGGTTCACCTCGTATCGGTCAGTATAGAATCAGGACTGCCGCCGTTATGGTCACTGCCGCCGGGAATAGCATCATACCGATGAGTTTGATCATATCAACCTTGAAGTAGTCCGCAGTTAGGACAAGGCACAGGTGCGTGGGTGTCAGGTTCATGCCGATGTTGCAGCTCGTGTAGGCAAGGGCCGCGATCTGCGGGGTGATGGCCTTCGGGCCGTACATGGTCATAAGTATCGGAAGAGTGAGCGCGATTGTTGCGGAGGACATGCCGGTGAGAAACCCTGTCGCAAACGGCAGGGCGACTATCATGGCAAGCTTGGGCATCCCGAAGTCCAGGAACGACTGCCCTAGGGCGGCAATTCCGCCGGATGCGGTCAAGACCTCCTTGTAGAACATTATGCCCAGCACCATGGCTATGACGCCCGGGTTGAAGACCTTCACGGACATCTTCCTAAGGTCGCCTGCCCCCGGCCTGTAAATGGCGGCGAGGGCGAGGATGACCGGTATGAGTGCTACTATCGGGGACAGGCCGAGCGCGATGACTAGGACCAGGACCACCACAAGCGGGGAGAGGGAGATCGCGGCGTCTAGTAGGGCCCTCCTTCTTCCGCTCGGACTCGGATCCACAGGCTTCGGCATCCTCTTCGTCCTGAAGAAGGCGACCGGTAGGGCTGAAACGAGCACGATGACGCATATGGGAGCCAGGGCGCGGAGGATTGACCCCATCGACCTGCCCGAAAGCTGCGATAGCATTATAAGGGCCGTGTAGACCGGTGCGATGAACTCCATGACGTGCCTGAACCAGAAGTTGCTGAAGGCCTTCTTCTCCGCGCTGACGCCGATTCCGTCTGACGCCTTCTCCACCATGGGGCACGAAAGCAGGGCTCCTCCTGCCGATGGCAGAAGGCCCATGAATGCCGGAAGGATGACCATATGCACCCTCTTGTCCGGTATTAGCTTGCCGAGCGAGGACATGAGCCTGTCGGTAAGGCCGAACCTGCTCATCAAGTCCTCCAGCATCACCACAAGCAGCATGGCCCCCAGTATGGTAAGCGTCTGAGAGGAAGTGAGCGCAGCCCATGCCGCCTTCAGGATGCCGGCAAGGCCCATGCCGGATGTAATCGCCATGAAAAGGGCGCCTGCCGCCATCGCGGGCCCGTTTGCCACCTTGAGCCTTAGAAGCACCAGCGCCACGGCAAGGGATGCCGCCACGAGCAAAGCTGTGTTCATTTCTACCCCCGAATGAAGCAAAGCATATTAGTTAATTATATCACCGTAGCGCCTCCTCCCTGAGAAAATATGCCCATATAGGCGCAAATGATGCGCTTCGTGCCAGTAAGCCTCGATGCTGCCTCCTCCTCAGCCTGCCTGCTGAATCCCCCCTGCATGACGACGAGCGCACAGCCCGGCGCCATCGCCTTGCCCCTTCTGCCGGAAGCGGAGCCTTGAAGTACGGCAGCCGGCGCGCCGCGGCTTGGCACTATGCCCAGGAAATCAGCCTCGCAAGCTGATGCGAGTGCCCTGGCAAATGGGGAGAGCCTGGCGCCTGCCCCGCTGGAGGGGCCAGCCTGGGCATAAACGCCCTCCACCGAGAAGTAGGCATCCAGGGGCATTATGGATGCCATTGCTAAGGCGGCTTGCCCGAGGATGGTTGCGCCGCCCTTCTCCAGAGCGGAATCTAGCCCCGGGGACAGGCTCCCGCATTGGACTAACCTGCCTCTTATGCAGGGGCCGCCGTTAAAGGGGCCTTTCCCCTTCGGACCGCCCTCCCAACGGAAAAGCCCCATAAGGGCCCTTCTGCATTCAAGGCAGAGTGCCCCGCTCCCGGGCAGGCTTTCCATCCATTGCGCTTCCCTGCCGCATGAGGGGCATCCGCCGCGGGATGGGAATAGCGCCTCCCCCAGAGGAGCCAAGAGGCCGAGAAGCCCCTTCGCCGCCTCCTCAGCCCTTCGAAAGGTAACCTTTTGCCGCCGCATCCTCGTTCATCCCCTCTATCATTGAGATCGCCTCTTTCATCTCGCTGTTCTCATCCCTGCAGAAGAACCTCACAGACCCGGTCGGCCTTGCTGCCTGCCTGCCGGCCCTTCCTGCCATCTGGACCAGGGACCTGTAGTCAAAGACTTCCGCCGAGTCGGCCCCGATTACGCTTACGTCGCAGCCCGGCACCGTCACGCCCCTTTCCATGATGGATGTGCACACTAAAACGTCCAGCCTGCCTTCCGAAAACGCCCTGCGCTTCGACTCCCTGTCGGGATCCTGGGAGTGAGACCATCCGACTCTTGCGCCGGCGTTGCCGCAGGAGCGAAGGAACTCGGCAGACAGCCTTGCCAAAGGCTCGGCGGCAGCCTTCCTCGGGACGAATATGAAGTGCGGATGGGTTCCTTTAAAGCTTTCTGAAAGAGCCTCCCCTACTGCAGAAGGAAGCTTTGCCGCCCCGCTTATAAGTCCCCTGGAGGCGCTGCCGAGCCTAATGGCCTCTGGGACAGGCAGGGGGTGGCCATGATGCCTTGCCGATATCCTCTCCGTATGCAGGCAACCGTTCTCCGCCGCGCTCATAAGCGCCCTCGATGGGGTGGCGGACATGAAGAGTGTCCTTCCACCTTCAGCCCTGGCGCTTCTTACCGCATGCTCCAGCATCCTGCTGCCCTGGTAGGGAAAAGCATCCACCTCGTCCAGCACAGTCAGGTCGAAGCACTTGTAGAACCTAATCGCCTGATGCGTGGTGGCCACGGTGATGTCGGTGCCCCTTCCGCTTCTTTGAAGGCTGCCCGAATAGTAGCTGGAGAGGCTGCGCTCCGGGAACGCCTCCGCGATCCTACCCGAAAGCTCGGCCACCACGTCCCTTCTCGGGGCCGCGTACAGCACCTTCATCCCGGAGCCCAGCGCGGAGCCGATGGCCCCGTAGCTGACCTCGGTCTTTCCTGCGCCGCATACGGCCCAGACCAGCGCCTCGTCGGCCTTTCCCGAGGCGAGCCACGACCTTATCCCGTCTGACGCGTCCTTCTGAACCCTGGTAAGCCCGTATCTCATCCTCGGCTCGCAGGCTGCTTGGATGGCTTTGGCCCTTATGCTGGCAGGCATCGCGAACACCGGCTCGCACTCCCTGACGGAGCCCATGCTGCTGCACTCGGTGCATAGAAGGCAGGACGTGGAGCCGCATGCGGGGCAGTCCTCGACTGTAAAGCCAGTCGTGCTGCCGCATCTTGAGCAGACCCTGCCGCCGTATCCCCTGTACATGATTCCCGGCAGGACCTCCATGCCGCGTGCGATGCAAAGGTACTGGGCGGCCATGGCGACAAGGCTAGGGCCCGCCTGAGGCATCATCGATTGAACTTCGCTTAGAAGAAGCATCCTGCCCTCAAGCTTTAAGGCAAGGCTTTCGGCGGCCTCCAGGACGCTTGCCTGGGGCCCTTCCCCACGGCCGGGCATCCTCCTCGGCCCCTGCGGCATCCTGCCCCTGATGCCGTATAGCGCAAGGCTCTTCCTGACCGAGTAGAAGGCGGCAAGCGCCCCTTTCGCGCCTGCGCCTGCGGCGTCTGCCATCGCCCTGTGGGCGGCTGAGATGCTAAGCGGCGGGGATATGACATGCATGACCGAGGGCCTCGCCCTCTCAGCGACGGTGAGGTCGAACTCGGGGCAGGGGCTCATGCCGATCGAGCATGCCCCCGAAGAATCTGTAAGGTGGTAGACGAAATAGAACACGGCGACCGCCTCCTTGGTTGCCGTGTTCTTTCCTTGATACTATATTACCTGCATATTAGCCCTTTATTCGCCCTTAGGGCTCAGGATCCCTGAGCCTTTTGGCAAGCCTCGTCCTCCTCTGGGCGACGTCGCAGTTCTTCACCGCTATCGCTATCGCCTTCATAGTGCCCACAAGCGCCACGTATGACCTCGCCCTCGTAATTCCCGTATAAAGGAGGTTTCTTCTAAGCATCATGAAGTGCGAGGTAGTAATGGGCATCACTACTGCCGGATACTCGCTGCCCTGGCTCTTGTGCACCGATATGCAGAAGGCGAGGTCCAGCTGGTCCAGCTCCTGCTGGGCGTAGGTTATGGACCTGTCCCCGTCGGCATCTGGGAAGCTTACCGTGAGTTCGGCTTCCTCAGGGTCAACATAGGTGACCACGCCCAAATCCCCGTTCCAGACAAGCTTGTCGTAGTTGTTGGAGGTCTGCATGACTTTGTCGCCTCGCCTGAAGCTTGAGAACCCATACTTAAGTGACGGCCTGTCGGCCCTTTCTGGGTTCAGCCTGTCTCTTAGCGCAAGGTTTAAGGCCTCGACGCCGCACGCACCCTTCTTCATCGGGGACAGGACCTGGATGTCCGTTATCGGGTCGAGCTTGTGCCTGAAAGGAAGGGTCTTCGAGGAGATGTCCACTACTGCCTGGGCCGCCTCCTGGGGATCCTCCTTCTTGAGGAACCTGAAGTCATCCTTGCCCCATAGCTCGGGCATCTCGCCGGAGTTTATGCGGTGCGCGTTGGTTATGATGCTGCTTTGGCTCTCCTGCCTGAATATCTCCGTAAGCTGGGTCGTGGCTATCGCGCCCGAATCGATGAGATCTCTTAGAACGTTTCCGGGGCCCACCGACGGCAGCTGGTCGATGTCGCCGACAAGTATGAGCCTCGTGCCCGGCTTAACTGCCTTAAGGAGGCTGTACATGAGCATGATGTCCACCATGGATGTCTCGTCTATGATGAGCACGTCGCATCTGATGGGGTTCTCCTCGTCCCTTGCGAACCTCCAGCCGTCGTCCCTGGGCTGGAACTCCAGGAGCCTGTGTATGGTCATGGCGGACTTGCCTGTGGCCTCGCTCATGCGCTTCGCCGCGCGCCCGGTAGGCGCCGCCAGAAGGACCTTCCTGCCATTCTTCTCGAAAAGGGCGATTATCGCCTTGATGGTGGTGGTCTTCCCTGTGCCGGGACCACCTGTGAGTATGCTTACGCCGTTTGCCACTGCGGCCTTCACCGCGCTCCTCTGGGCTCCGGCAAGTTCTATCGCGCACTCCCTCTCGACTGCGGCAATAGCCCTGTCGTCAGCCTCAGAGAGCTTCCACATGCCCGTGTCCATGATTGAGGACATTAGCCTTGCCACGCCGCGCTCGCCATGCCACAGGGGCGCCGCGTAAAGGCAGCTGCCGTCCTCGACGATCACCTCGGAGCGGTCCATGCTCAAAGCCGCGCGCCTTACGTCGTTCTCCTCCACCTCAAGAAGCTCCGCGACCTTCCTTGAGAAGTCCTCCAGCTCGCAGTAGCAGTGCCCCTCCTCGGCCTCGGCCATGAGGAAGTGCGTTACGCCTGAGGCTACCCTGTATGGATGGTTCTTCGTGAAGCCCAGCTCCTGGGCGATTAAATCCGCCTTCCTGAAGCCGATGCCCCTTATGTCCGTGGCAAGCCTGTAGGGATTGGCCTTTATTGCCTCTATCGCCGTGTCCCCGTACTTGCGGTAGATCTTTATTGCATCGGCCTGCTGCGCGCCGTGGCCTCTAAGGAAGACCATTATCCTCTCGACGGCCTTGTGCTCCCTCAATCCTTTCACTATGCGGTCGACCATCTTGGGACCGAACCCTCTTATCTCGGATATCCTTGCAGGGTCATCCTCCAGGACCTTCAGTGCGTTCTCGCCGAAGTGCTCCACTATGGCCTTGGCCTTGGCAGGTCCTATCCCGGGCACCACCCCCGAAGCCAGATACTTCTCGATGCCCTTCTTGGTCTTTGGCTCGGTATAGGAGATTTCCTCGACGGCAAACTGGCGCCCGTACGTGGGATGCATGGTCCATTCGCCCATGAGGACCACCATCTGGCCGGCCTTGGCGGAGGGAAACCTGCCGGTGGCGGTGAAGTCCGCCCCAAGGCTATCCGGCTTCACCTTCGCTACCGTGAAGAGGTTGTCTTCGTTTCTGAAGGTAACCCTCTCGATTTTGCCTTCTATCCTGTCCATAAGCCCCCCGCACATGAGCGGGCGGCCCGGCCTTTTTAAGGGCCGGGCCGCCTTGACGCCGGTTATATGTGCTTTCTTGCCGCGTCGGTCGCCTCCCCGGGGGCGTACCATTCCTCCCGGCCGAAGTGCCCGTAGCTTGAAAGCCTCTTGTAGTTGAAGCCATCCCTGGTCACGTTGAAAAGGCCGAACTTGCTTATTATGCCGCCCGGCGTCAGGTCGAACTCCGACCTAATCTTGCGGATTATCTCGTCTTCCGGCGCCGACTTGCCGAAGGTGGCGACGCTTATGGATACCGGCTCCTCGACGCCTATGGCGTAGGCGAGCTCGATTTCACATTCGCGGGCAAGGCCTGCGGCGACGACGTTCTTCGCCACATACCTTGCGGCGTAGTTGCCTGACCTGTCGACCTTGGTCGCATCCTTGCCGGAGAAGCAGCCTCCGCCGTGGTTTGCCATGCCGCCGTATGTGTCGACGATTATCTTCCTTCCGGTAAGCCCTGTGTCCGCGTTAGGCCCTCCGAGCACGAAAAGGCCGCTCGGGTTGATGAATACCCTGGTATCCTTGGCCGCCCCGTCGAAGCGGATGTTGAAGTATCCGCCGCTGAGGCATTCGATGCACTGCCTTCCGCTGAGATTAAAGCCGTAGTCTGCGGCCACCGGCGCGATTACGCTCTCCAGTATGCCCGATCTTATCTCGTTCGGGCAAATGTCCTTGGAATGCATCGTGGATACGATAATGGTGTCTATGCCCACCGGCTTGCCCGACTCGTCATATTCGACCGTCACCTGGGTCTTGCCGTCGGGCTTCACCCACGGCAGCTGACCGGACTTCCTCACCTCTGAAAGCTTGTGGGCCAGCTTATGGGCTATCATGATCGGCATCGGCATCAGCTCCGGGGTCTCATCGGTCGCGTAGCCGAACATGATGCCCTGATCCCCAGCGGCCAGCCCCTTCAGGTAACCCTCGCTCGTGAAGCGGTTGACGGCCTTCGAGATGTTGTCCGACTGCTCGTGGATTGTTGTCAGCACCGCGCAGGTATTCCCGTCGAAGCCCTGCTCCTCCGAGTCATAGCCGATTTCCTTGACTGTGCGCCTTACGATATCCGGGATCTCTACGTAGACATCGCATGTGACCTCACCGGCTACAAGGACCATCCCTGTAGTAGCGAGGGTCTCCACTGCGGTCCTGGCGAGCATCCTGTCCTCGCTCGCTCTGTACTTCATCAGTATCTCGTCCAGGATCGCATCCGAAATCCTGTCACACACCTTATCGGGGTGCCCTTCAGTGACGGATTCGCTCGTAAACAGCTTTATTGACATAAACAACCTCCCTGGCGGCGCTTTCCGCACCCGCCTGATTCACGCTATCTGACCTTGGCTGCAAGCACCGAGACATCCTCGCGGACCGTAAGGAAAAAAGCGGTATCTCTTATGATATCCAGGTTCTTGCTGCCTGGCAATAGCCTGTCCACAGCATTTCCCATTCCGAAGAAGCCCAGCCTCTCCGGCCTTTCACCCTGGCTGATGACAAGTCCGGACAGCTTCACGGTGCTTGATGCGGCGGCCTCGTCGGCTATGAGCTTCACAGGAGTAAGGTCGATGGCCTGCAGCGGGCTTAATGCCAGCTCCAGTATGTTCTTAAGGTCGAACTTGGGGGATTTCGTGGGGTCTACCGCCTCTGCCTGCCAGGCGCTCCCCTTAGCGACGGCAAGGTAGCCGCCTACGAATACATCCTCTGCGACCTCAAGGTCGATCTTCTCACCAGGCCTTGTGAAGTTGGTCCTCAGGGGCGACTTCAGGATGACTTTAACCTGCGTGCCGGCAGCAAGCTTCACATATTGGGTCTCTATGCCGCCTGCACCTGCCGTCATCGATATTATCCTCGAGATCCTCTTCGCCAGCGGGTCACGGCTCACATAGCCCAGCAGGGCCACCTCGAGCTTGGCCACCCTTTCCAGAAGGGCGCCCTGGCTTAATTTGCCGTCTACTATCCACTGTGAGCATTTGACCAGGAAGTCCTGGCTTAAGACGCCCTCCCTGCCGCCGCCGAACTCGTTCCAGAGCTTCTCTATCCGCTCCGTAAGGGTGCCGTCCCCCTCCGAGCCGAAGGCGTCGGTCTCAAGCCTCACCACCCTGGGTATGACGGAGCCTTCCGAGACCGCGCCGTAGAGGGTCCTCTCAAGAGTCGCCAGCATCTCGGCGGTGGAGACCGGAGGAGGCGCCGCAATGGCGGGAAGTCCGGCCAGAAGGCCGACGATTAGTGCCGCAAGGATGTATCTTGTTGCCTTTCTCATTTTCACGCTCCCCTATCCGAGTATCAGAACTTGATGCTTATCCCGAGGGCCGTCAGGTTCTTCCTGAGGTCGAGCTTGTTGAAGTCAGAGAAGTCTATGAGGCGGTAGCCGACCATTATGGAGGCGTCCTTGAAGAGCTTGTAACCTACGTCGATTCCCGCAAGCTGCTTGACGCCGGAATCGCTGTTTAAGCTAAGCGAGCCGCGGAAGATCCAAGAAAGCGGCGAGCTGTCGTCGTACATCCATGACTTCATCGAAAGCGCACCCGATGCGATGAGGTTTCTTACCTGCTCCACCTGGTAGCCTGCCGCAAGGAAGGCGCTGTCCCCGAGGAGCATCTTATAGTAGATCGAAAGCGATGCAGACGCCTGCAGGTCCAGCCCGTTGTCAATGGCTCCTTTAAGATCGCCGCTTTCGATGTTGTATCCGGCTTTGATTGTTATGCTGTCTTCCACCTGGTTCAGGGGCACTATGCTGTTGATCTGGTACTTTATCCCCACGCCTGTGGCCGCTGTAAGGTCCGTTATGTTCGAGTAGTTGTCCTTGCCGCCTATCATCCTGTAGTCGAGCACCAGGCCCGCACCCTGGACGTCGCCTATCTTCAGGCCGACCCCGGCGCTGGACATCTGCTGGGAAGCCTGCTCGTCGGTGAACAGGGAGGCATTCACGTTGAGCACATCGAAAAGGCTGATGGTCTTCGTGGCATCCGTGCTGGCAGGCTCTATGGGAGTAGGTTCGATCCTTGAGGCGGCTTCGGAGATCGCATCCTGTTGCGGTGCTTTGGTAAGCGAGGCCTGCGACACCGCAGAGGGCATGTTGATCTTCTTAAGCACATCGCTTAAGGACAATACGGCCGCTGACTGCTGCTCCGCCTGCGGCTGAGTGGGCTCTGCCGCGGTAGTGCCGGGAAGGGCTGCCGCCGGAGCTTCGACGACACTCTCAGCAGCCGGGGCGGGCTTGCCTACTACGCCCCTTTGAGAGAGTTTCAGCGCGAACTCCTTCACAAGGTCGTTTAGAAGCCATGCATCCCTGGTATTGAGGCTGCTGACGGCAGTGCCGTATAGGCTTAGGTCAAGAGCTGCCGCATTTGAGAAGTCGATATCCTTTATACTAAGCTTCACCAGCGCCCTTTCAAGGGATGCCACTGCGAAGTCTACATTAATCGGTATCTTGGTGAGGTAATAGGGGGAGTCCTTGATATCCAGAATTCCATGGGAGGCTAGCTCCGAAAGCGCCCTATACCTCCAGTCGTCGTTTTTTAGAATCTCCGGTTCCACGGCACACGAGGCCGGAAGCGCGAGGATAAGGGCGAATAGCAAAGCCAGGGCCAAATACTGCGCCCTTTTCATACCCATCGCCTCCTTCCTCATTAGTTATTGTTTCTACCTTATCAAGGCTTATCCTTCATTGATCCTTCATGTTTGATGCTTGCGAGGCATCTTCTTGCGATGACTTCGGCCACATAGTCATCCCAGGGCTTTCCAGGGACCCTGAGACCTATGGGAATCAGCCTTGAGAGAAAACCTCCCCTGTTGTCCATCAGAAACAGCCTGCGCCCCTCGGTCGTCGAGTCGGACTCGTCGACCATGATCATCCGGAAGCCCTCCGGGAGCATGCCGCCCGATCTGAGCTCCGAGGCGAGGTTCTCTGCCTCAGTCCCGTCTCCGAGCGCGATGACAGCCCCTTCAGCCCGGGCAAGCCTTTCTATGGCCTCGGAAGCCTCGGTGCGGGGCACTATCCTTCTTTCCAGAAGCTCGCCCTCCGACGTAAGTAAGGCGAGGCCAACCTTGCTTCTTCCGGGGTCTACTCCAATAACGAATTTCATCGAGGTTTCCTCCGCAAGCAGATATATTATACAACCCGCGGCGCAGAAAATGAAAAA
>CAZHKX010000032.1:0-14557 GCA_964532805.1 uncultured Clostridia bacterium | reverse complement strand
GACGCCGCCGGATCTATAATCGAAACGGCCCTCGCTTTTTGCGGGGGCCGTTTCTCTATTCGGGGGTGCGGGCATAATCTCCGCAGCATACGAAAGATGGAGTCAAGAAGCCTGCATTCTGCTAAACTATACGCGAACAAATATTAGGGAGTGGTTGATTTGCCTACCTGGACTTCGCCTGTGACACCTAGGGCCAGAGAATCCGCCAACGTGTTGAAGGAGCTGCTTAAGTGGCTCGTAGTCGGCGTCCTGGCCGGACTGCTTTCCGCAATCGCGATAATCGCCTTCCTTAAGCTCCTTTACACAGGTATAGACCTTGCCCATGAAGCCGGGTCATGGTGGTGGGTGCTGCTGCCGGTAGGCGGCTTCATAAGCTCGCTTCTAATAATGAACGTGGCGCCCATGGCATTCGGCCACGGCACAGAGGCGGTAATAAGGTCCATAAACAAGGGATCAGGGAACATACCATTCGTGGTGGCTCCCGTAAAGGCTGTGGCTACCGTAATATCCATAGCCTCCGGCGCATCCTTGGGCAAGGAGGGCCCTTCGGCGCAGATAGGAGGGGCCATAACGTCCACACTGGGCAGGATACTGAGGATGGACAAGGAGGATCAGAGAAGGTTGACCCTCTGCGGCCTTGCTGCCGGCTTCTCGATTGTAAGCGGAGCGCCCATTGCAGGCGCGATATTCGCTACCGAGGCCCTTGTGCTGGGATCGCTGAACTACACATACCTTCTGCCTGGAGTGATCACGTCAGTTACTTCCGTCTTCGCGGCAAGGCTGCTTGACGCGAGGCTTAAGCTGCACATTTATCATCCGCTATGGGATATAGCCGAAAGAGGCGAGCTATGGAGGGGCATAGGGGAGTTCTCGGTGACCACTGCAATGCCGCTTCTTCTTTACACGCTTCTTGGAGCGCTGGCCATTGGAATAGCGGCTTCGATCTTCACCAAGGCCGCGGAGGTTTCCGAGAAGGCTTTCCATAGGATAAAGCTCTGGATGCCCCTTAAGACCGCCCTCGGCGGAGCCGTTCTCATAGTACTCGCCCTGATATTCGGCAGGGAGTATCTGGGCCTCGGGATGCATGAGCTCTGCGACCCCGCCCTTGCCGGCGAGACCGTCCCGTATTTCGCCTTCGCCATCAAGATACTGTTCGTCGCGGTAAGCCTCGGATGCGGCTTCAGCGGCGGCGCCATGACGCCCATCTTCGTGATAGGCTCAGTCGCAGGCGCCGCCTTCGGCAGGGCCTTGGGCCTTGACATCCAGTTCGCCGCCGGAATCGGCATTGTCGCCTTCCTGGCGGGCGCGGCAAACACGCCCATAACGGCTGCAGTGCTCGGCCTGGAGCTGTTCGGCCCCTCGTTTGGCATCTACGGGGCTATAGCCGCCCTAATCGGCTATACGGTGTCCGGGCATACCAGCATCAACGCAAGCCAGATCTTCGGCGGTCCCAAGATCTGCCACGGGGAGGCCTGCGAAGGCCTAGGCCTGTCGTTCGAGGAGCTGCACGAGGAGCATTCCCATCATTCATAAGGCTCAAATGTCCGGCCCATCCGAAAGGAGGGGCCGGTTTCTTCTCGCCACAGGCGAAAATGTGAAATATTGGCGGCCAGCAGCCGCCCATTTGTTATATAATTAATAAAATATCTGAGTCAGTAATGGAGGAGTAACCATGCTTCGCACACACACCTGCGGTGAGCTGAGGGCGGAAGACGCCGGCAAGAAAGTAAGCATATGCGGTTGGGTACAGGTCGTAAGAAACCACGGGGGACTCATCTTCCTCGACCTGAGGGACCGCTACGGGGTGACACAGGTCTCTATACTGCCGGAGGAGAACCAGAAGCTTGCCGATGAGGTCGAGAGCCTCACCAGAGAAAGCGTAATCGGGGTGAAGGGGACCGTGGCAAGAAGGCCCGGCGCCGCCGAGAACCCGAATATAAGCACTGGTCAGGTAGAGGTAAAAGCCGAATCCCTAACGGTCTTCACAAGGGCGGAGAATATCCTTCCGGTCGAGGTATCCGACGACAAGCGCACGAGCGAGGAGACCAGGCTCAAGTACAGGTACATCGACCTTAGAAGGCCCAGCCTCCAGAGATATATGGAAAGAAGGCACGTCATAACGGAGGCCATAAGGGAGACCCTCGGGTCCATGGGCTTCCTTGACATCCAGACGCCGGTGCTCGTAAGGAGCACCCCGGAAGGGGCGAGGGACTTCGTAGTCCCCTCCAGGAGGTATCCGGGGAAGTTCTTTGCGCTCCCGCAGAGCCCGCAGCTTTACAAGCAGCTTCTCATGATCGCCGGCTTCGACAGGTACTACCAGATAGCCCCCTGTTTCAGAGACGAGGACCAGAGGGCTGACAGGCAGCTCATGTTCAGCCAGGTGGACCTTGAGATGAGCTTCTGCGACGAAGAGGACGTCTATGCCGTGATTGAGAAAGTCGTCCAGGATGCTTTCATGGCAGGCCTTGGTGCAGAGGTGAAGGCACCCTTCGAGAGGCTCACATACAAAGACGCGATGGACCGCTTCGGCTCGGACAAGCCCGACCTGAGATTCGGCATCGAGATGAAGGACGTGACTGAGATTGCCGCCGGCTCCGAATTCGAGGTCTTCAAGGCCGCAGCGGCATCCGGAGGCAAGGTTAGGGCGCTTGCCGCACTTGGCTGCGCGTCATTCACAAGGAAAGAGGTCGACGAGCTCACGGAGCTTGCCAAGAACTACAGAGCGAAGGGCCTTGTCGCTTTGAAATGCGCGGAGGGGGCGCTTCACGGAAGCGTCGCAAAGTTCCTGTCGAACGACGTCCAACAGGCGCTCATCGCCGCAGTCGGCGCAAAGGACGGGGACATGCTGTTCATGACGGCCGACAAAGAGAGCGTATCGGCAGTGGCCCTGGGCCAGGTCAGAAAGGCCCTCGGCAGGAAGCTGGACCTCATTCCCAAGGACGTCTACAGGTTCTGCTGGATAACGGACTTCCCGATGTTCGAGTGGAACGAGGACGAGGGGAAGTGGGATGCCATGCACCATATATTCACCTCGCCCAAGGCGGAGCATCTGGAGTTCATGGAGAAAGAGCCGGGCAAGGTCCTGGGAAGGCTGTACGACCTGGTGATGAACGGAAGCGAACTCGGCTCGGGCAGCATCAGGATAAGCGACCCAGAGCTTCAAAGAAGGGTCATGGCTGTGATAGGCATGCCTTATGAGCAGGCGGAAAGCAAGTTCGGCTTCCTTTTGAAGGCCTATAACTACGGCGCGCCAGTGCATGGAGGGATCGCTCTGGGCCTCGACAGGCTCCTTGCGATGATGTTCGACCTGGACAACCTGAAGGACGTCATAGCGTTCCCGCAGAACTCGACAGGCGTGTCGCTCGTCGACGAGTGCCCGAACTTCATCGACAGGAAGCAGTGGGAGGAGCTCCACATTATGCCCGATTCCATTGCAAAGCAGAATATCGAGCAGTGATCATGGAGGGCTTGGCCGTTAAGGCCGAGCCTTCTTCTCATAGGAGGGGAAGATGAAAAAGGAGATTAGCATCAGGGAAGGGCTTACATTCGACGACGTCCTGCTTCAGCCGGGCTTCTCGACGGTGACCCCTGCGGAGGTGGACCTTAAAGTCCAGCTCACCGAGAGGATAAGGCTGAACATCCCTGTCATGTCGTCCGCCATGGACACGGTGACGGAGGCCAGGATGGCAGTCGCCGTGGCAAGGGAAGGCGGCATGGGCATCATACACAAGAACATGCCCATCGACAGGCAGGCGCTGGAAGTCGACAAGGTGAAGCGCTCGGAGCACGGCGTCATCGTGGACCCGTTCTCCCTGCCGCCGGACGCGAAAATCAAAGATGCGCTCGCATTGATGGAACGTTACAGGATCTCAGGAGTCCCAATAACCAGGAACGGCAAGCTCGTGGGAATACTCACGAACAGGGACCTGAGGTTCGAGACGGACTTCGAGAAGCTGGTGTCCGAGGCCATGACGAGCGAGAACCTCATCACCGCGCCGGAAGGGACGACGATGGCGCAGGCCATCGACATCCTTAAGTGCCACAGGGTGGAGAAGCTCCCCCTCGTGGACAAGGACTTCAACCTGAAGGGCCTTATTACGATCAAGGACATCCAGAAGGCGCAGAAGTATCCCAACTCGGCCAAGGACCCGGGAGGAAGGCTTCTCGTCGGGGCGGCGATCGGTGTCACGAAGGATACCATGGAGAGAACCGCGGCCCTCCTTTCGGCAGGATGCGACCTCATCTGCCTGGATACCGCGCACGGGCATTCGAAAGGCGTGGTGGAGACCGTAAGGAAGATCAAGGCCAACTTCAAGGATTGCCAGCTGATGGCAGGAAACGTGGCGTCAGGTGAAGGCGCAAGGGATCTGATGGAGGCGGGAGCCGACATCGTGAAGGTGGGCATCGGACCCGGATCCATATGCACCACCAGGGTGGTCGCAGGAATCGGAGTGCCTCAGCTGACGGCCATAATGGACTCGGTAGAGGGCCTGGCGGGCAGGACGCCTGCGGTCGCGGACGGCGGCATCAAGTTCTCCGGGGATGTGACCAAGGCGCTAGCGGCAGGAGCCGCGGTGGTCATGATAGGCCAGCTTCTGGCGGGAACGGACGAAAGCCCCGGCGATTTCGAGATCTACAAGGGCAGGAGCTTCAAGGTATACCGCGGGATGGGATCCATCGGCGCAATGAAGGAAGGCTCCTCCGACAGGTACTTCCAGCAGGGAAGCTCGAAGCTCGTCCCCGAGGGCATAGAAGGAAGGGTCCCCTACAGAGGTTCGGTGTCGGATACGATCTATCAGTTGATGGGAGGCCTCAGGGCAGGCATGGGGTACTGCGGGGCGGCGAACCTCAAGGAGCTGTCCGATAAGGCCAAGTTCATGAAGATAACAGGCGCAGGGCTCAAGGAAAGTCACCCGCACGACGTGTACATCACCAAGGAGGCACCCAACTACATGGTGTCGGGAGCGGACGGTGAGGATGCCTAAGAGCCGGCGCGAAGGAGGAAGAAGCATGAAAGCTCTCAGAATCGCGGCGATTATGGCATTGATGGCGGCCCTTCTGCTGCCCGCAGGGGCGGCATTGGCCGGCGCACCCAGCGTAAACAGCATCATCATCAACCCGAATCCGCCCTACCAGACGAGCATCTGGACGGATAAGGCGAACTACTCCATAGGCGAGAGGATAAGCATCAGCTTCAGGGTGAACAGGGATGCCTACGCCTATGTGTTCTCAGTGGACGCATCAGGCGTTGTGAGGCTAATATTCCCGAACATCTACTCGAGCGACAACAGGGTTAAGGCCAACAGGGTGTACGCGCTTCCGGACAACAGCAAGTACAACCTCACCATCGGAGGGCCAAACGGCACGGACCAGCTGGTGCTCATAAGCACACCGGACAAGATCAACGACACCGACTGGCTCAGAAGGTCGCTCCAGCAGAGCAGCTTCGCGCCGCAGGTGAACATAAACATCGAGGCGGACGGCTTCATGGCCCAGATTAAGAGCATCGTGATAACCCCCGTCTTTAAGAACGACTGGTCGAGCGCGTACACTACCTATGCAGTAGGCTCGGGCTGGATACCCGCGCCGACGCCCGTTGTGCCCCCTGTACAGGTCATACCGCCCGTGGTCGTGCCGCCGGTCAGCATCCCCTCTGTGCCGCTTCCTGGCATCCTTAACGGAAAGCTGAACGTGACGACCAACCCTTCCGGCGCCAGGATATTCGTAAACGGTCAGGATCAGGGGACGAGCCCGGTGAACATCCAGAACCTCAAGTACGGCGAATATGAGCTCACTGCAGTCGCTCCTGGATACTATACCTCGACCAGGCGGGTCCAAGTCGCGGGGGCTGCAAGCCAGAGCGTGCACATCGCCCTCGACAGGGTCGTGGAGAAGGGCTACGGGACGCCGGTGTTCACGAAGATCGTGGACCTGGGCTGGCCGACTTCGGCCACGGTAAGCGAATCGTTCTCCTACTACGGCTACAGCGGGACGCTTACACTCAGATCGGAGAGCATCCTGGGCATGATAACCAAGGTGCAGGGCCTGCTTCAGGTGCAGGGCTCATCCCAGCAGCTGTTCACTGAGATGACCCCGACGGGCCCTGACGCCGCATACAAGGACAGGGTCGTCGAGTACTACCAGAAGCCTTTCGTCGTAAGGCTCACCGTGATCAGCGTGAACAACGTATCGGGAGCGCTGACCGGCTCGACCTACATCGAATCGCTGAGATTGTATGTGGAAGTGTTCTACCTGGGCTAGGCAGCAGGCGAAAATATCGGAGTAAAAGGCGGCGGGGCAGCACCCGCCGCCTTGCCATTCCTTAACAAGACGCGATAGATACTGCTATACTATACTAAAGTTGCAGTTTTCTTCTGGAGGTGTGCTCATGGCGGCTCTGGCGACTATAGCTACGATAGGCAGGTATAAGGACGAGGAAGTCGAGCTGAGGGGCTGGCTCTATAACAAGCGCTCCAGCGGCAGGATACATTTCCTGGAGCTCAGGGACGGAACAGGCTTCATACAGTGTGTGGCCGTCAAGGGTGAGGTGCCAGATGAGCAGTTCGAGGTTGCGGGGAAGCTCACCCAGGAGTCATCGATAAAGCTGATAGGGACCGTTCGCGAGGATAAGCGCGCGAAGGGCGGCTATGAGCTCACGGTAAGGAGCATCGAGGTTTTCCAGATAGCCGATGAGTACCCGATAACCCCGAAGGAGCACGGCGTCGACTTCCTGATGGACAACCGGCATCTGTGGATAAGGCATAAGAAGCAGCATGCGATACTCATGATAAGGCATGAGGTTATAGCCGCCGCCCAGGAGTACCTAAACGGCAACGGCTTCATAAGGGTGGACTGCCCGATACTGACCCCTGCCGCGTGCGAGGGGACCACCACGCTGTTCGAGACCCAGTACTTCGAGGAGAAGGCCTATCTCAGCCAGTCAGGCCAGCTCTATAACGAGGCCGACGCCATGGCATTCGGCAAGGTCTACTGCTTTGGCCCCACATTCAGGGCGGAGAAGTCGAAGACTAGGAGGCATCTCATTGAGTTCTGGATGCTCGAGCCCGAGATGGCCTGGTGCGACCAGGAGCAGAACCAGAGGGTGCAGGAGGAGCTGGTCTCCCACATGGTCCAAAGGGTCGTGGAGAGGAGAAGGCCCGAGCTTGAGCTCCTTGAAAGGGATATCTCGAAGCTCGAGAACATCAAACCGCCGTTTCCCAGGATCTCCTACGATGATGCCATAGCGATGCTTAAGGAGGCGGGGCATGACGTGCAGTGGGGCGATGACTTCGGCGCCCCCGACGAGACGCTGATTTCCAGCAAGTTCGACAGGCCTGTGTTCGTGATGAACTACCCGACCTCCATAAAGGCCTTCTACATGCAGCCGGACCCCGACCGCCCCGAGGTTGTCAAGTGCGCTGACGTGCTGGCCCCTGAAGGATACGGCGAGATAATCGGCGGCAGCCAGAGGATTCATGACCCGGAGCTAATGCTGGAGAGGATGAAGCAGCATGAGCTTGGAGAGGACGCCTATGGCTGGTACATGCAGCTGAGGAAGTACGGTTCTGTGCCGCATTCGGGCTTTGGGATCGGAATCGAAAGGACGGTCGCCTGGATAACCGGGTCTGAACATATAAGGGAGATGATCCCGTTCCCCAGATTATTGAACAGGCTTCGCCCATAATTTCACAAAACGGCAGGAACTTGCTCCTGCCGTTTACCGTCGAAATAACGGTTTGAATGAGTAATGCACAAGATTCGATAGGAGGGATCGTCATGAGGAACAGGAAAACGAATGCGCTCATACTGGCCAGCATAGTGGTGCTGATCATTGCAGTGGGCATTACCCCGGCCGGGGCGCAGGTTTCCGTTCATCTTCAAAACGGCGAGAAAGCCCTGACAGACGGCAGTTGGCTTCTAGCAGTGACCGAGTTCAGGCTGGCTCTTAACTACGAGCCGCAGAACACGGTCGCCTGGAATGGCATGGGAAGGGCCTACGAGGGGCTGTCAGGCTCCAGGGCTGCCTACGATGCCAAGGTGGAAGCGCTTACCGGCACCGGTTCGGCCGATGCATGGGCCCCCACCCAGGAACAGGCGGCCAGCCTGCAGGAGGCAATCAAGGCCTACACTAATGCCGTCAACTACTTCCCCAGCAGCAAGCCGGCGATATCCGGCCTTGGGCGCGCCTATTTCATGTCCGGGCGCACGCAAGACGCGCTGACGGCGCTGGAGAGGGGCGCAAGCCTTTTCCAGCTGGACAATGAGGCGCTTGCAAACATCATCTATGTCTCCCTGCTCACCAAGGACTCCCAGCGGCTCGCCTATTACGCCAATATGGCGAAGTCGAGCACATCGGCGCAGTCCGACGCGGCAGTCGTCCACGCGCTTGCAGCGGTTGAGTTCGCCACCGGCAACTTCAAGGCCGCGGAGGCGCTTCTGACGCCGCTTATGTACAGATACGACATCGGCTACCTGCCCCTTAAGGCCATGGGCGACGTGCTGTTGGCGCAGGGCAGGCCTATTGAGGCACTGAGCTTCTACAGGTATGCTGCGGGCATAGAGCCCAAGGCTGCTGGCGCATGGCTCATGGCGGCGGACCTCATCGCCATGACCGGCGATGCCCAGAATGCCGCGGCGGCATACAGGTCCGCCCTACTGGCGGCGCCGGGGTCATCCTGGGCGAGCTTCGGGCTTGCCAGAAGCCTCGCTGATTCGGGCGATCTTAACGGGGCGCTGGGTATGCTTAACGAGCTGGTCCAGAAGGCCGGCACGGAGAGCCTGGACAGCATATTCGCATACAAGGCACAGGTCGAAAGGAACCTGGGGCTGCTGCAGCAAGCCGAGCTCTCGCTTAAATCAGCGCTCGCGCTGAACGCATCTAACCCTGTGGCCACATATCTTCTCAACGCAGTGCAGACGGAGATGAGGGCTAAGGGGACATCTAGCCTGCAGTTCTCCGGCTTGCAGGTCCCGCCATTCGACGGCTTCGTGATAAACGGCGGAGCTAAGCTCACGAACAGCCGCAAGGTTACGTTGAATGTGAACACTAGCTCAAGCTACGTATCCTTCAAGAACGAGAACTCCGACTACTCGGCGTTCAACTTCAAGTTCGGCTCCACTGCATCATATGACTGGATGCTCTCTGAGGGCGACGGTTCCAAGTCGGTGCAGATGAGGACCAGGGACGGCCTGTTCTCCCTTGCAAAGGACGGACCTGTGCAGCAGATAGTCCTTGATGCGACAGCCCCTGCCGCCGTGGTCAGGGAGGCCAAGTACAGCTCGGGGAACGTGTTCCTAATGAACATGCAGGCGACTGACGCCCTCACAGGCGTAAGCTCGTTCTGGCTTTCGCCCGACGGCCAGTCCTGGAAGCTCTTCCGCTGGATAGGCGGATCGTTCCCGTTCGTCTACACCGGATCTGCCGCATCCAGGCTGGTAAACGGATTCGCAGTCGACGGGGCGGGCAACTTCACGCAGTTCACAGCCGACATAAGCGCATCTGTCCCCGGCCCTGTGCTAAGCAACGTATCGGTAACGGAGACCGGAACCGGCGTGGTGACGGTCAAGTGGGACACTGACCGCGCATCGGACAGCTATGTGGAATACAGGCTGGGGCAGGCCGTGAACACCGTCGGCTCGCCCATCCAGACTAGGACCCACTCAGTGGAGATACAGGGCCTTGTCACAGGCCAGACATATGCCTTCAAGCCCATGTCTACGGATAGCTACGGGTTGAAGGGCGAGGGCCAGCAGGTAAGCCTTACAGTGAGTTTGCCTGCCAGGGGGCCCGCGATAAACGGAGCCAATGCCCTCAACATTACGGCAAACAGCGCCACGATCGTATGGACCACGGATGTGCCGGCGTACGGCTACGTCATCTATACGGGCGGCGGCCAGCAGTTCACCTCATCGCAGGTCGGCCCGACGCAAAGCGCGCAGGTCGCGCTCACCGGGCTGTCCCAGATCACAAGCTATCAGTACCAGATAGTCGCCTGGGACGCCGCAGGGCGCCAGTCCTACTCCGACCCGAGGAGCTTTACGACCATGTCCTCCGACAGGACCGCCCCCGTCATCACGACCTTCAGGGCGAGCGGAGGCATAGCCAACACGGCAAACAGGAACATCGGGCTTGAGCTCTTCGCATCCGACGATTCAGGATATGTCACGGAGATGAGCTTCAGGGACGATGCGTCCAGCTGGGGCGCCTGGCAGGCATACGGGACCTATGCGAGCTTCACCATAAGCGACAGGGAAGGCTCAAGGACCATATACGCAAGGGTAAGGGATGCCCAGGGCAACATCTCGGCGGAGGCATCCTTCAAGGTCAACCTCGACAGGGTCGCCCCGAAGATCAGCTGGGTTGCGGCCCAAGCGGGCTCCGACAGGGCCGATGTGACCTGGGATACCGATGAGAACTCGGACTCCTGGGTGATCTTCGGCACTTCGCAGTACTCGCTTACAGGCACCGTCGGCCAGGCAGATTCGACCAGGTCGCACAGGGTTACGGTCACGGGCCTGCTGTCCAACACCACATACTTCTACAAGGTGATGTCAAGGGATGCCACCGGGAACTCCTCGGAAAGCTCGGTCAGCTCGTTTAGGACCCAGGCGGCCGTGCAGTCCGACACCAAGGCGCCGACTGGCTCGATATCGATCAACGACAACTCCCAGTACACAAGGTCCAGGTACGTCTACCTGAACCTGTACGCAAGCGATGACAGGTCCTCGCAGGGTGAGCTGCAGTTCAGGATAGGGGAGGGCACAAGCTCCTTCAACATCAGCTGGGGCAGCTGGCAGCAGTACACCACCAGGGTCCAGTACATGATGTCCGCCGGAGACGGCCAGAGGAACATCTGGGTAAGCTACAGGGATGTGGCCGGCAACATCTCCCAGTCCTACAACGCGACAGTCATACTTGACACAAGGGCACCCGGCATAACCGGGCTGCAGGCGTACAACATAACTACGACAAGCGCGGTCATAGCGTTCAACACGAACGAGCTTGCAATAGGAAGCGTCGAGTACGGCACCTCGTCGTTCTCCCTTAGCCTTGCGGCCGGGGACACGAGCGTATCCTCCGCGTCTGCAAGCTCGGTGGAGCCCAGCTCAGTGGTCATAACCCCGAACCCCATCGCCTCAAGGCCGGGCACCACGAGCTTCAGCATCCAGATCAGCGGGCTGAGGACCGGCACCACCTACTACTACAGGGCGGTCGCCATGGACCTCGCAGGAAACGTCGCGGCATCGCAGGTGATGAGCTTCACGACCCAGGCACCGCTCCCCTCGGATACCAAAGCGCCGACGGGCTCGCTGTCGATCAACGACAACTCGCAGTACACCAGGTCCAGGTACGTCTACCTGAACCTCTATGCGACCGACGACAGGTCCTCCCAGTCCGAAATCCAGTTCAGGGTGGGAGAGGGCTTAAGCTCGTTCAACATCAACTGGGGCAACTGGCAGCAGTTCACCTCCAGGGTGCAGTACATGATGTCCGCCGGAGACGGCCAGAGGAACATCTGGGTAAGCTATAGGGATGCGGCGGGCAACGTCTCGCAGGCATACGTGGCATCCATCGTACTGGACACCAGGGCCCCCGGCATAAGCGGCCTACAGGCCTACAACATAACGACAAGCTCGGCGGTCATCGGCTTTGCCACCAGCGAGCCGGCTTTCGCCAGCGTCGAGTACGGCACTAGCTCCTTCTCGCTGACTGCAGCATCGGGAGAGCCCTCGGTAAGCTCGGCGTCAGCAAGCTCGGTGGAGCCCAGCTCGGTGATCATCACGCCGAACCCCGTGGCATCAAAGCCCGGCAACACAAGCTTCAACATCCAGCTCAACGGGCTGAGGTCGGATACCACATACTACTTCAGGGCTGTGGCTATGGACATAGCAGGAAACGTGGCCGCCTCTCAGGTGATGAGCTTCAGGACCGGATCGCCCGTGCCGACGGATACAGCGCCGCCTACGGGCTCGCTTATGATAAACGACGGGACGAAGTACACCAGGTCCAGGTATGTGGCGCTTACGCTTAACGCAAGCGACAATGTGACGCAGCAGGGCCAGCTGCAGTTCAGGGCGGGCGAGGGAGTAAACGCGTCCAACGTGAGCTGGGGCAGCTGGCAGCAGTTCAGCTCCAAGGTGACCCTGCAGGTGTCCTCCGGCGACGGCCAGAAGAACATCTGGGTCATGTACCGCGACGCTGCAGGCAACATGTCGCAGGCATACCTTGCCTCCATCACGCTCGATACAAAGTCGCCCGTGATAAGCAGCCTGAACGCGGTCAACATCACGCAGAACTCAGCGACGATAACCTGGTTTACCAACGAGCCTTCGTTCGGAAGCGTGGAGTTCGGCTCGAGCACTGCGTCGATGAGCTCGATATCCGGAGACTCGAGCGTAAGGTCCTCCGCGATAAGCTCGGTGGAACCCAGCTCGGTGGTGATCACGCCGACGGCTGTATCCTCTAAGGTCGGCAACACCTCGTTCAGCATCAACGTGACCGGGCTCCAGCCTAATACGACCTACTACTACCGCGCGGTCGTGATGGACCCTGCTGGCAACATGACGGCATCGCAGACCCAGAGCTTCAGGACGGCAGCCACAGTCGTCACGCCGCCTGTGACGCCTCCTATAACGCCTCCTGTCACGCCGCCGATAGTGATACCGCCCATCACGCCTCCCATAGTGACCCCTCCTGGCCAGCAGTCAGTGAACCTGGCCGGAAAGTCCCAGGGAGCCAAGGCCGACACTAACGGCTTCAACGGAGGGAACGCGGCACCTCTGGCTAACGACGAGAGCGCGTCCTCGTTCTGGGAATCGAAGAACCCGCCAGCGGACAACTCCACGATATGGCTGGAGATAAGCTTCGGCAAGACGGTGTCCCTGAATACAGTGGTGCTGAAGGTGACCAACGACTACATGCCCAAGAACTTCGTCGTCAGCGCAGTCGTAGGCGGCAAGTGGGTCGACATCGCCGAGTACAAGGACGGCAAGGCGAAGGGTACCAGCAACGCGCTCGAAGCGATAACGCTCAGCTTCAATCAGGTGAGCACGAACCAGATAAGGGTGTACTTCAAGGAGATGGACAAGAAGGGCAACCGGGCCAGAGTCTACGAGCTGGAAGCCTACTTGAAGTAAACCTCAGGCACAAAAAGCGCGCCGCGGGCGAGCATAGCCCGCGGCGCTTCTTTCGGAGGATGGCAATTGGCGAGCATAAGGCTACTTAGCGGGAAAGACAGAAGAATCAGGGCCGGGCATCTATGGATCTTCGACGGGGAGATCGAAAGCATCGATGCAGGAGCCGGCGAGGATATTGCGGATGTGGTGAGTAGCAAGGGCACATTCCTCGGGAAGGCAATGCTTTGCGGCTCCACTGCGCTGCGTGCGAGGCTTCTCACCAGAAGCAGGCAGGAGATCGGCGAGGAGTTCTTCGCAAAGGCGATCGCCTCGTGCCTCGCCCATAGAAGAAGGGTAGCTCCGGACGCGACGTCATACAGGCTTGTAAACAGCGAGGGCGACATGCTGCCAGGCCTTACGGTGGACGTCTACGGCGACGCCTTCGTGCTTCAGGCGACCACCTCCGGCATGGACAGGAGGAAAGCCATGCTGGCAGGGCTGGTCTCAGGCCTTCTTGGCACGAGGAAGGCATATGAGCGCAGCGACATGCCGGTAAGAAGGTATGAGGGGCTTGAGCCGTCGGCGGGGTTCCTGATGGACGAGTTCGACACGAAGCTCAGGATCAACGAGAACGGCGTCATGATGGACATCGACGTGGCGACCGGACAGAAGACCGGCTACTACCTAGACCAGAGGGAGAACAGGCTTGCCGCATCTTCGTATGCCCAGGGCGCCGATGTGCTCGACGCATTCTGCTACAATGGAAGCTTCGGCCTGCTGGCCGGAATCCGCGGCGCAAAGAGCGTGCACTTCCTTGACATGAGCGAGCAGGCGGTAGAGCAGGCCAGGTCGAACGCAGAGGTAAACGGGCTTGCCGGCATCAGCAGGTACACAGCGGCGAACGCCTTCGACGAGCTCAACAGGCTGGTCAAGGAGGGGGCTTCATACGATCTGGTGATGCTCGACCCGCCGCCTTTCACAAGAAACAAGGAGGCCATAGAGGGGGCCTTGAGAGGATACAAGGAAATAAACCTAAGGGGCATAAAGCTGACCCGCCCGGGAGGATACCTGATAAGTTCCAGCTGCTCGCAGCATATCAGCTCCGAGCTTTTCAGGGACGTCATCGCAATGGCCGCCGCGGATGCCGGCCGGCACCTGCAGCTTGTCGAGGCGAGGTCGCAGGCCAGGGACCATACGGTGCTCCTCTCGATGACTGAGACTGAGTATCTGAAATGCATGATTTTCCGCGTGCTGTAGGGGTATTAACTCTTCCATTGTATCCCGCCGGCATGTTATAATCCTTCTTGCTTTATGTCGAAGAGGCAGTTCCTTCGGTTTTTTTGGAGGTGCATAGAATGAAGGAGAAGATACATCCCAAGTACAAGCTGACCAAGGTCACTTGCGCTTGCGGCGAGACCTTCGAGGCCGGCTCGACGGCCGA
>CAZHKX010000031.1:0-14742 GCA_964532805.1 uncultured Clostridia bacterium | reverse complement strand
TGCCGGCCTTCGGGTCAAACCAGCCCTTCTCCGTCGCGAAGGAGATGAGGTTGGGTGATCCGAGGTAGTTGGCCGGATCGTTGAGGTTGACTTCGCCGATCCTTGCCCTGTTGGCTGCCACGAAGAAGTGGTCGTCCGGCATGCGCACGGCTGCCCATATGTCGCGGCCGTATGCTTCGAAGATCCACACTTCCTTGCCGTCAGCTATGTTGATGGTCTCGCCGGGGCCGAGCCATCCGTACTTCTCGATCATGGCGCCCATGACGAGCACGGCCTCGCGGGCGGTCGATGCGCGCTCCAGGGCTATGTCCTGGGCGAACCAGCAGTCGACGACGCCGGGGCTGTTGGATACCATTGTGGCGTAGATGTCCTTCTCACGGGCGGTTACGCGGTCATAGCTGAACGTGGCTTCGCCCATGGACACGCCTACTTCGTTCATGAAGGAGTAGCGTGAGTGCAAATAGGTATAGGTCTTCTTGGGCTGCGCGAGATCCGCTACAACCATCGCCTGGCCGTTCCTGTTCTTCGTGTAGTCCACTGAGGGCCAGTTGGTGTAGTCGATGTAGTCGTGTCCGTCGATGACTAGGGGCCTCGTGGCGCCTTCCTTCTGTTCGCCGCCCTTGAGTATCCATAGCCTGAAGTCCGCGACTGTCGAGTCGTCGTTGTGGGTGACCATTGTTGACCCGTCGGTCGAAGCCTTGGTGCCCACTGCCACGATGGTGCAGGCGTAGCTTACTGTGCTAAGAGCCAGCAACGCTGCCATGGCAACGACGAGAATCAGAGCACTCCTCTTGAATCTCATAATCTGTGTCACGCTCCTTATGTAGATTTTGCAGTCCGTTCGGTACAGAATGTCTTCCCTACCCCCGTAACTTCGGCTTGTCAGGGCCTCTCTTCCCGGATGGCCCGTTGACTTCACCAATGAATATTATACTTTACTGAACCAGGCAAAGATATGCACCTATTACAAAACAAGATGGGCCGGCTGCCCGTCAAGGGCGCTATCGCACACCTTATACCTCCTGCGTGGGGGCTTGCAGCGGCCTGCTTCTCGCCACCAGCTTCTCCACCCTGGCGCCTGCCGCCGGCTCCTCCGCGATTACAGCCGGCCCGCCTACGTAGCCATGCTTGCAGCACATTACCTCCATAAGGTTGCATGGCGGCACCTTCATCCTCGGAAGCGCCTTCAGAAGCCTGATGGACTTCGCATCCAGAGTCTCTACCCTCGCCGTCTGCCCCTTGAGGAGGTCGGGGCACCTCTGGGAGATGGCCCTGTACAGCCCGCCAGTCACCGGAAAACCCCTGCCCAGGGCGCTGGCTTGCTTCTCGGCCCACTCTTTGGTGGCCTCCGATGGCGACACAGCGAAAGCCTCCAGCATCGTGGCGAACTCCTCGAAAGTGAGGACGTAGTCTATGTCGGGGTTGTCCATTCCCTCCTGCTTCTTTGCTATGCACGGCCCGATGAAGACGTTCAGCGCCTCCGGATGCTCTACTCTTGCGTTGGCTGCCGTAATGGCAAGAGGTGTCTGGGTGGACGCGACGAACCTGCCAAGCTCAGGAATGTGCTTTCTCACCGTCTCTGTGTATGCGTAGCAGCATGAGGTGGTCATGAAGGCATCACCTCTTCCCATCCTCTCCCTGAACTCCCTGGATTCGTGCTCTGCGACCTCATCCGCCCCGGCTGCCACCTCATATACCCGATCGAAGCCGATCGCCCGTACGGAGGCTATCACCTGCTCCAGCTCGGCGTCGAACTGCCCTGCGGCTGCGGGAGCGATAAGGGCGTTCATCTCTGTCTTACCAAGCCTTGATATGACATCCACCATCTGAGAGCGGTCCATGACCGCGCTGAACGGGCAGGCCCTCACGCATTTGCCGCACATTATGCACCTGTCGAAGTCGATGACGATCTTCCCCTGCCCGTCCTTGTCTATGCAGTCGACGGGACAGGCCTCCTGACAGGGGACGGGGACGTAGATAATGGCATGGTAGGGGCACACCTGCTGGCATTTGCCGCAGTTTACGCACTTCTCCGGTATGATCCTTGCACTCTCGCCCTCGATTACTATCGCATCGGTCGGGCACTGCATGGTGCACGGCCTGGCAAGGCATCCCTTGCATGCGTTCGTTACGAAGTAATTCGCCTCTATGCAGGCGGTGCAAGATTCATCCAGCACAGTAAGTATGGGCTTTTCGGGGGCCTTCCTGCCCAAAGCCTCCCTGGCATACTCGGAGAGCGGCTTCAGCTCGCTTTCCTCCCCCTCTATCCTTCCGCCCAGTATGGCTATGAGCCTGTATCTTATTATCGCCCTGTCGCGCCAAATGCAGCACCGGGTGGAGCTTCCCCTCCTCGGGCGCATCCTGGCCGCGATCTCGTCAACCTCTTCGGCAAGCGTGCCTTCAAGCATCGCCTTCGCTACAGAGAGCATAAGCTGCCTTTTGAGCACCGCCGCGTTGTTCGTCACTATCATCTTCAGGACCTCCAAATCGACAACAATTATACTCCTTTGCTTCGTAGGCGGGAAAAAGCGCATGTAATGCGGCCTGAGGTGCATCCCTTGCATGCAATGTACTTGGCGCCATGCAGGAATTCCCACCATTTGTGATAAAATGTGATATGTATGACATTTATGCATGGGGGTGTAAATATTGAACGATCAGGTCAAGGAGACGACCGGGAAGTGGTACAGGGAGGTTTATGAGCCCTCGGTCGCCGACCCCAAGAGGAAGGAAAGGCGCGAAGGTTTCGAGACGGGTTCCGGCATCCCGGTAAAGCCCCTCTATACTCCGGTGGACCTTGAGGGAAAGGATTATACAGGCGAAATCGGCTTTCCTGGCGAGTTCCCGTTCACCAGGGGCGTGCAGCCGACCATGTACAGGGGCCGCTTCTGGACGATGAGGCAGTATGCAGGCTTCGCCAGCGCCGAGGAATCCAACAAGCGCTACAAGATGCTCCTGGAATCCGGCCAGACCGGCCTTTCGGTGGCCTTCGACCTTCCGACCCAGATAGGCTATGACTCAGACCACGAGCTCTCGGCCGGGGAAGTCGGCAAGGTCGGAGTCGCCATAGATTCGCTCGCCGACATGGAGACCCTCTTCAACGGGATTCCCCTCGACAGAGTGTCCACGTCCATGACGATAAACGCGCCTGCGGCAGTGCTGCTGGCCATGTATATCGCAGTAGGCGAGAAGCAGGGCGTGGCCTCCAGGGACCTCGACGGCACCATACAGAACGACATCCTCAAGGAGTATGCAGCGCGCGGCACCTACATCTACCCGCCGCAGCCCTCCATGAGGCTCATAACCGACATCTTCGCCTACTGCAAGGACAACGTGCCCAAGTGGAACACCATATCCATATCCGGCTACCACATCAGGGAGGCCGGCTCGACCGCCGTGCAGGAGGTCGCCTTCACGCTCGCTGACGGCATAGCCTATGTAGAGGCCGCGGTCAAAGCTGGCCTCAGCGTAGATGACTTCGCACCCAGGCTCTCGTTCTTCTTCAACAGCCATAACGAGTTCCTTGAGGAGGTGGCGAAGTTCAGGGCTGCAAGGCGGCTGTGGGCCAAGATAATGCGCGACAGGTTCGGCGCGAAGAACCCCCGCTCCCAGATGCTGAGGTTCCACACCCAGACCGGAGGGTGCACCCTTACAGCGCAGCAGCCGGACAACAACATCGTGAGGGTGACCATTCAGGCCCTGGCAGCTGTGCTTGGCGGTACGCAGTCCCTTCACACGAACTCGAAGGATGAGGCGCTCGCCCTTCCCACCGAGGAATCCGTGAGGATCGCGCTTAGGACACAGCAGATAATCGCATACGAAAGCGGAGTCTGCGACACGGTGGACCCTCTGGCGGGAAGCTATTACCTGGAGTCTCTCTGCGACAGGATCGAGAAGGAAGCCGCGGAGTACATCAGCAGGATCGACGAGATCGGCGGAGCAGTCCGCGCCATAGAGCAGGGCTTCATACAGCGCGAGATAGAAGATTCCGCCTATAAGTACCAGATGTCTATAGAAAGCGGCGACAGGGTGGTGGTGGGGCTCAACAAGTTCCAGATAAAGGAGTCCGCACCCAAGGGCCTGCTGAAGGTGGACGAAGCCGTCGGCAAGGCACAGTGCGCGAAGATCGCCGCAGTCAAAGCCAGAAGAAACGGCAAGGCGGTCGAAGAGGCGCTTAGGAAGCTCGAAGCCACCGCCAAGGGCACCGAGAACCTCATGCCCCCCATACTTGCAGCTGTGAAGGAATATGCTACTTTAGGTGAGATCAGCGACGTGCTTAGGAAAGTGTTCGGCGAATACAAGCCGGCCGGAATGTAAGGAGGCTGGGATCATGGACAGGAAGATCAGGGTACTTGTGGCCAAGCCGGGCCTCGACGGGCATGACAGGGGCGCGAAGGTAGTAGCCCGCGCATTAAGAGATGCCGGCATGGAGGTCATATACACCGGGCTCAGGCAGACACCAGAGCAGATCGTAAGCGCGGCTGTGCAGGAGGACGTGGACTGCGTTGCGCTTTCGATCCTCTCAGGGGCCCACAACCACCTCTTCCCCAGGGTAGTGGAGCTGCTCAAGGAGAAGGGCGCAGACGATGTGCTGGTAATCGGCGGCGGTGTAATCCCGGACGAGGACATTCCCGGCCTCATCGCAGGCGGGATAGCAGGGGTGTTCACCCCCGGTACACCCACCTCGAAGACAGCCGAGTTCATCCGCGACAACATCAAGAGGAAGTAGGATGTGCCCTGCTGACATAGAAGCAAAGGTAAGGAGCCTGGTAAACGGTGCGGAGTCAGGGGACGTCCGCTCCGTCTCCAGGCTTATTAGCCTTGTCGAGAACGAAGACCACGGTTACAAGCTGGCCTATTCGCTTCTCTATCCACTTACCGGAAGGGCAAGGGTCATTGGCATAACCGGCCCTCCCGGAGGCGGCAAGAGCACTCTTGTGGACAAGTTCGCGATAAGGCTGAGAGACCGCGGGCACAAGGTCGGCATCATAGCAGTCGATCCGACGTCCCCGTTCACCGGAGGCGCGGTGCTGGGCGACAGGGTCAGGATGCAGAGGCACAACGCGGACCCCGGCGTCTTCATAAGGAGCATGGGCACGCGCGGCCACCTGGGGGGCCTTTCCAAGGGCACTTCCGCGGCGGTGGATGTGCTTGATGCCGCCGGATATGATTACGTGCTCATCGAGACGGTCGGAGTCGGCCAGTCGGAAATCGAGATCTCCTCGTTATCCGACCTGGTGATCCTCATTAATGTGCCCGGCCTCGGAGACGAGATCCAGATAATCAAGGCGGGCATCATGGAAATCGGTGATGTGTTCGTGGTCAACAAGATGGACCGCCCCGGCGCGGACAGGACCAAAGCGGAACTGGAGTACGCATTGGACCTAGGGCATGAGCTTCCAAGAAGGCCGAAGGTACTCATGACCAATGCCGAGACTTCCGAGGGCGTCGACGAGCTGGTCGAGGAGGCCGACGACTACTACGGCTGGCTGAGGCAGACGGGGCTTCTTGCAAAAAGGCGCTTCAAGCATTCCGAGCTGGTCGTATCGAGGATCCTGGCGGACAGGCTCCTTAAGCGCCTAAGCTCCGAAGGTGAGGGCGGAAAGGCTGCCCACGAACTATACTCCAAGGTGGCCGACAGGCAGATGACACCGTTTGACGCCGCCGAAAGGCTTTACAATGCAGTAATCGATGAGAGGGAGGCTCAGCCATGAAGGCTTTGAAGGTGGACCATATCGGAATCGCGGTAACAAGCCTTGAGGAAGGCGCGAAGATGTACGAGGCCATGGGCCTTAAGATGCAGGGTACCGAGGAGGTCGCAGAGCAGAAGGTGCGCGTGGGCTTCTTCCCCGTGGGGGACACGGAAGTGGAGCTTCTTGAGAGCACAGATCCCGAGGGACCTATCGCTAAGTTCATCGAGAAGAACGGCGGCAGGGGCGGGATCCAGCATCTGGCGTTCAGGGTGGACAACGTGACGGAGGCGATCGAATCGCTTAAGGCCGCAGGGGTGCCGATGATAGACCAGGCGCCCAGATACGGGGCAGGCGGCGCGAAGATCGCGTTCATTCACCCGAAAGCCACCGGAGGCGTGCTCATCGAGCTGTCCGAAAGGGACTGACGGTCGATCAAACCTCTTTTTGCCCCGGGCCTGACCGCCCGGGGCTTCACTTTCGCTTGTGCCTATCGCAGGGCTTCTCGGAGGATGCCGGCAATCTCCGTGGAGAACCTCATTATCCCTGCTTCAGAGCTCTTAACGAATCCCTCCATATCGTCGAAGTCCGGATCCTCCAAGATGACTGCCTCAACGATCGAATCCACCCCCGGGGAGACCATGGAAAGCTTATACCCTCCAAGCTCACAGCCCTTAAGCAGCCTTATGTAATCGGCCTGCACCTTCCTGTTGCCACCGGCAAGCCAAGCTTCAAGCCTGTTTTCCTCATGCAGATAGACCACCGCGAGCTTCAGCTTCCTTTCGGCAAGGCCTCTGGGCGTAAAGGAGAAGTACGTCATGTCCATGTAGCCCTGATAGAGCGAGCCTGCGGAATGCTCGGGATGCCTTGAGGCAAGCTCATCCCTTAATCCCGACATGGATGACATTATGCCCCTGTATGCCCTCTGAATGCCCCCTGCCTTCAGCAGGCGCCTGTATTCCCTGATATCCTCATAAAGCGTTGCCATGCCTGACCTCCCCCGGCTAAGCCAACTTGTTCGACTCCCATTCCTCCCGCGTTATCTCATATAGGTCCACTTCCCCGCCGGCGAATAGCGCTTCCCTGATGAACCTCATCCCAAGGGCGGATAATACCGCTACGGACCTGATGTTGTCCTTCTCCACTGTCGCATTGACCTTCCCAAGGCCTAGCGTCGTAAATGCATAATCCAGGCAGGCGCGGGCCCCCTCTAAGGCGTAACCCTTTCCCCAATGCGCTTTCGCCAGCATATAAGCGAGGCAGTCGTACCAGGCGCCATCCACCATCTCCCTTAGGATGCCCATCTGCCCGATGAAACCGCCCCCGTAAATGAGCTCCGCCGCCCAGTAGTCGTAGCCCGGGTCGCGGTAGGCTCTCATGCATGCGCCGAGCCATTTCTGCGAGGACCCGGAATCAAGTGGCCCAGAACAGTACTTCATGACCGCAGGATCAGCTAGAAGCTCGGTCATGCTGGCCAGGTCGTTTCCGTCAAGTTGCCTGAACAGGAGCCTCTCCGACTTGAACAGCGTGCTCATTTGGGTTCCTCCTTTTCACCAGGCTGGAACATGGCCACAATGCATGCTCAGGGAACACTGCCGGCACGAACACCTTATCCCTCCTCACCTATTCATCAAAGCCAGAGCCATATTAGTGTTTTGCGGAACACCGTAAGGCGGCTGCCGGAAGCCACTCTGCCTTGCGGAATAATTATTTGCGCAAGGTGCGGCCTGAAGGATTCTGAGCCTTATTATTGAAATAAGCTTTGGTATCCAAATCAAATGCTCGGAGGACTCCAATGAGAAGAAGCATCGTCGTCGCAGTCCTGGCCATGTTACTGGCAATCTCAATGGCTACAGTCTCTTCAGCCAAAAACAACTCCCTGAGCCTGACGGGCTCTTTCGGCTCGACGTTCCTCGGGCTTGAGTATGAAAGGCGAATCGGCCATCTTGGGGTCGGCTTGGAAGCCTCCACGCTTATGAGCTTCCCTTATTATCAGGAGTTCGAGGCGCTTCCCCTCAGGGTCAACGGCCTGCTGAGGTATTACATCGGGGACATCTCCTGGATAAAGCCCTATATTTCTCTTGCCCCAGGCACGCTCTTCTCCTTCTTCCCCGTTGAGCCGGCTCAGGTCGATTACAACCTTGCCTTCAACATGCATGCAACCGCGGGCATAGAGATCACCCCGGGCAAGCTGAGGGTCGCAGCCGAAGCGGGTTACGAGTTCGTCACCGTGTTCCTGTACCCTGAACCGGTTTCTGAAGGATGGTTCTTCGTGAAGGCGGCAGTCGGAATAAGGTTCTAGCGCAATCAGCTGATGCAAGAATCCGGACCCGACTTCACGTCGGGTCCGGCGCATTTCCTACAGTTCGTTCAAGTGCTCGAAGTAGAACGACTCCGGTACATAGAATGTGCTTCCTTTGACTCCCCTTAGTATGAAGCGCCTGAAGTACATCACGTCGCCAGGCATCCTTTCGTTCCCCTCATCATCAGGCGGAAGCTCAGATTCATAGTGACCGCTGTCGGCCGTGACATCCACGGTTACGAGCTCGTTCGGCTCGATATCAAGCTCGAAGCTCTGATACTCCCTGGCGTTTATGTACAGGGTGATCGTGTCGCCGCGCCTGGACAACGTAAGCCTGTTGATGCCGTTCATTATCGTGCCCGTATCCTCTGTGCGCTCGATTACCGTCTGCCCCTTGAAGAGGACCGCCAGGTGAGGCTCCGTCGGCTTCTGAACAGGGTTGTTCCTGAGGAAGAAGAACCCGAGCTCAGTAGGAGGCGGGCATGCCGCTGGCAGAGTATAGTCGTCTCCCAGGCAAGGCACGTTCAGGATATTGATCATGAATACGAAGAAGCCGTCCCAATGGCCGTCATCAGCGCCGGAGGGCTTGCAGTCAAGCTCGAACTCCATCGTGAAGTCGAAGTCGTTGATGAAAGCAAGCGGTGCGATCACTTTGTAATTGTGAAGGGAAAGACCTTTCCGCGGAACGAAATGGAATCCTGTCGCCGCTCCTTCTTCCTGCTCTGGCCTTAGGCTCGTGCCGCCCCTCCAGCTTAGGACAGGCGTCGCCACGAAGTCGTCTGTCCTTGAGCTTATCAGGAAGCACCCCGATAGCATAGATAACATTGCCAGGATACATGCAGCCAAGAGAAATCTTCGGAATCTCATACCCTGTACCTCCTTTATTCTGTATATATGTCACTTACAACGGATTGATTAACACTCTACGGATAGGATTTTTATTTCATATGTAGAACCATATCATTGGCGTTCTTTTCATCGATCATATCGCGACAGGAGGCGAGCCTGATGGGAAGGTCTCTTCTAAGGGTGGTCTGCCTCGCATTTATCGCATGCATACTAATCTTAGCATGTACATCGTCCATTGCATCCGGTTTTTTGGACTTCAGGTCGGAGATTTCCGGCTTTGTGCAGGATTCTGGCATAGCAAAGGCAGCAAGCGCAGCGCAGTTAATATTGACCAAGTCTGCGGCAAGCGGCATCTCAGTCATAAACCGCTTCAAAAATCCCCTGGATGTCGACCTTGATGAGGAGATGGGTGCCGTCGCTGGAGAGCTGGGCAAGCTAGCTCAAGCCATGGTATACATCACCGGGCCTCAGATAAAGGCTGCTTATGACAAAGTCAGGGCCGTCCTATCCTCCATCCCCGATGCCGAGATCGGCTGGAGCTTCCCTGGAGGAAGGTTCGAAGCGTTCAAAAGAGGTGGAGCCCTTGCCGTGATGGCAATAATCAGGGCCTCCGGTAGCAGGCTTATCGTCGGCGTCTCCAACTCCAATCCACTCTGCGATTACGCCGAAGGCAGGCTGTCGAATCCCACGCCGGGCCTTCCATATGCATTCATCGACATAACCGGTGGAATCTACTCCAGCTTCCAGGCGAGGGCCCCGCTTGCCGGCGGGCTTCCGCTTATAAGGGCGTCTTCGTCCATGGAGATCGGAGGGCAGCTCTTCAGCATAGACTTATCCGCCTTCGACTTCGTCCCGACAAAGGTGGAATGCGAGATAGGGCTAGGCATCGAGGCTACATTCGACGCCGAGCTCATGCTGGAAGGCGAGCTTGAGGGCAAGCTCTGCTACGAGTGCGAGCCCCATAAGGCCATGGCGTTCGCCAGGCAGGCGATAGAGGCCATGCAAAGGTCGGCCCCCGTCAAACCGGGGATGGAGGTTGACGCAAGGACGGCCGCGAACATGCTGTACTCGGGCTTCAGGCGGGTGCTGTCGGACATAACCTCCTCGGGCGATGCATTAGGTGAAGTAGGCATACAGGTCGAACTCACTGCCAAGGCAGGCATAGGTGCGGCTGACACCTCCGCGACGGCGGGCAGCCTTAAGGCGGGGATCGGCTTCATGCTTCCTGTATCGGATGCAGCAAAGCTCAGCGTCGCCGTGATAGGGGATGTAATCGAAGCAGGAATACAAGCATTGCCTTATATCCAGAGATATGCAGGCTACCGGTCTTTTAACGACCCAGAGGCGATTGCTAGGGATGCTGAGGCGCTTCAGAGGATACTTGCAGACCTTGCCAGAAGCGGCCTGTCGAAGGCCCTGGCCGCTTCATCCAACTCGAAGGCGAAGCTGGAGGTGGGGCTGGATGCGCTCGGCGAGGGCAAGTCGGATTCCTCTACATCGCTTCGCATGTTCGGAATCGAGGCGGAGATTCCGGCGGGGCGAAGCATCCAGACGGTATTCAAGCCCGAATTCGTAAGATCATGCATAGACGCGATAGTCTACATCATCGACATAATCTCACCAAAGGGGATATCAGGAAGGCGTGCGGCACCTGAGCCGGATTGGAACAGCCTTCTTTCCGTCATCCCGTCGGGCACAGTCCTTGAAGTGGAGCTGAGCCCCGGCATACCAGTCATGACGCTGGAGGCCAAGTTCCCCCTCTCATCCATGGTCGAAACAATCAAGGCTGGAGGAGATTCTGTCCTGGACCTATTTACATCTCTTCCCGAGTGCTTAAGAAGCGGCAACTTCACGCCTCTGCTGAAGAAGGCAGGAAGTTCCTTCGCCAGCCTTACATCGAAGGCAGTCACGGAGTTCAAGAAGGAGTCCACTTTCTCTCTTAAGCTCGGGGGCGGATTCGATGTCTCGCTAGGTGCCGAGGCGGCTGCCGAAATCGGCCTTGGGGCCAAGGCTTTCATAAAGACCGACCTGGAGCTTCCCTGCGTCCTTGCCGGAAGCAGGTTCGACAGCGCAGGCAAAGACGGCGAGGCTTCCATCGGCCTTCTGTTCGAGTTCGAAGGAGAGGGCAAGGTGGAGCCCGGGGAGTTCGCGGAGGTCGAGGCCTCCGCAGGGATAGACACTAAGCATAAGCTCTTCAATGTGACTTTCAGGGAAGTCGACAGCAAGGTCGCGCCTCCGGCCGAGGTCATCGTGGCAGGCTTCCTTGTCACCGCCTACAAGGGGTCGGTGGCTCAGGATGGGTCCCTGAACGGGTCAGGGAAGCTGCATCTTCCTGTCGGAGGCACTGTCGATGCAACCTTTAAGACCGACAAGGCCGGCAAAGTGCTTTCCGGAACATGGAAGGGCTCCATCAGGATTGCCGAAAGGACCTTCAGCATAGCCTCAGGCTCATTGAAAGACGATGGCCTGCACTGGTCTGCGAATCCCGGCCTTCCCTTCATGCCCTCATCTGCTTCGATAGACATGAGGCTAGGTCCCGATTTCGAGCTATCGGGCCAGGGAACCGCTACAGCAAGCCTTCTTGGGGTGACTCAGCAGTACGGAGTCGGCATCGACCTTTCCACCGGGCAGTTCTACGGCACGGCCAAGCAGGCAGTGAAGATCGGCCCATGGACCTTCGCCAACGCCGACTTCAGGCTGGACAACTCCGGAATCACCGGTTCCGGCGACCTCGTCATGCCGGGCGGGACGAGCACACGGTGGGATATCAGGGTAAGCAGCGACGGGAACATTAGCGGCAGCTACTCGAAGGATTTCAAGATCGCCGGCTGGTCGCTTGCAAGGACGCAGCTGGCCATAGGCAACACGAAGATCACCGGCACGGGCTATATCAAGCTGCCTGGAACTACCGCGGAGATGCAGTATGGGGTAACCATCACATCCGACCTGAAGCTGAGCGCGACGGCGGCAGGCTCTATCGGATACGGTTCATGGACCCTTGCGGAGTCTTCGGTCACAGTCACCGACGGAAGCTTCTCAGGAAGCGCCAAGGCCGGAATCCCTGGCGGCTACAGTATCGCATTCAGCCTCAGCGGCACGCCCACAAGCCTTACGGCCACTGCCGCCCAAAGCCTCTCCCTTTTCGGATACAACCTTACCAACTCCTCGCTTACGCTCAGCACCACGAAGATATCCGGCAACGCCTCCGTGTCCCTGCCCTCAGGGCCGAGCGTGAGCCTGGCGTTTAATATCACGCCAACGTCCTTCTCTGGCACGGTAATGCAAGATCTCACGCTGATGGGCTGGACTTTCACGACGATGAAGCTCACGATGACGGATTCATCGTTCACGGGTTCCGGCAAGGTGGACCTGCCGGGCGGAAGCAAGGCGACGGCGAATCTTACCTTCTCGCCCACTACTGTGGCAGGAAGCGCGAGCCTTTCCTCCGGCAAGCTCCTAAGCTGGACTGCGACTTCGATAAGCGCAAGCTTCGACAGCACCGGGCTTGTCGGGACTGCAAGCCTGAAGCTGGGCACTACCCCGTCGTTCACGCAATCGTTCAATGTTACGATAACGCCCTCCGGCATCTCGGGCTCGGCCTCTGTAGCTGGCCCCACCCTGATGGGATGGTCCCTTGCCGCAGGTTCTCTCAGCTTAAACGGGCTTGCCGTGACAGGGACGCTCGACATCACAGTGCCCGGCATAGCAAGGACCAGCTACCTGGTCGATGCTTCGCCTACCAAACTGGACATAGCATACACCGGGAACATCACGATCATGGGGTATGATGTGACAAATGCGGACCTCAGAATCGCCGGCTCCACTATGACAGGAAGCTTCAGGCTGGCCGTGCCGGGGCTCACATCGACGCAGTTCACCGTCGCTGCCAGCACGTCCAAGTTCGAGGCGACGGCGGCAGGGCAGATAACCGTATGCGGCTGGGACGCAGCCGAAGCATTGCTGAAGCTCGCCAACTCGGCGATAACTGGCACCGGCAAAATCGACATACTGGGAGTAAAGCCCAACTTCACCTTCACTGTGACCCCGACAGGGGCTACGGGCAAATATGAGCAGAACATGGACTTCCCGTTGCCCGGAGGCAAGAAGGTGACGATCGAAAACTGCAAGCTGACGCTCGACACTGCCAACGGAATGCGAGGGACGGGGAAGCTCAAGCTGGCGAATGTGACTTTGGCGAACGCCGATTTCGGAATCGCCAAGTCAGGCTCCATCTCAGGAATCGCCTACCTCGGGCTGGGCGCAAACAACGTTAAGTGCAACTTCACCCTTACGTCGAGCTCGATCTCCCTTTCAGGAAGCATGTCGGCGAGCGCTAGCTGCACCGTCCCCGTACCACTGATCGACGATCCTAGCTTCACCCTGGCTGCGACAGTCTCTGTGGGAATTCAGAACACCAACGAGTTGAAGCTTACCGCGTCAGGGACTGTAGATGCGCCTGTGATAGACCCCAAGTCCGTAAGCGGCTCAGTCGACCTTGCAACAGGCGAGTTCAGCGTCAGCGTCGTGGGCTACAGCCTTGAGTTCGACCTGTTCTAGCGGCTCAAATGCGGGAAAAGGGCTGCGCACGCATGATGCGCAGCCCTTGATTCTATTAACTGGCCTGCTGCCTAAGCTCTGTACACCTTCCTGAACTCCGCTACCGCCTTGCCCGAATCTGCCTTCATCCCCAACTCGTTGAGCACCTCTCCGATAAGGGTGATTGCCTTCTCCAGCATCTCGGGGGTGGTGCTTCCCATATGGCCGAGCCTGAACGCCTTGCCCGCCAATGAGGCGAGGGCGCCGGCGACTATCATGCCGCGCTTGGCAAGCGCTGACCTGAAGGCCGCATCATCTGTGCCTTCGACGTGCCTGAAGGTGGTTAGCGTCGGCGCCTCTATCCCAGCTTCCGCAAGAGGCTTGAGGCCGTAGGTGGCAAGCGCCGCCCTTACAGCCTTGCCGTATGCCCTGTGCCTTGCATAGCGCGCCTTGAGCCCCTCGGCCATCACGGCCTTCATGCCGGCCTCGTAGGCGTAGATCATGTTCACGGCAGGCGTTGCGTAGTACTTGCCGGGGTTCTGCATTACCGGAGTCCACATGTTGATGTCGGCGTAGTAAGCGTTGACCCTGCCGATGGCAGCCCTAGCCTCAAGCGCCTTCTTGCCGAAGGCCACGATTGCCAGTCCGGGAGGCACTCCTATCGCCTTCTGGCTGCCCGTAAGCACCACATCTATCTTGTAGGCCTCATTGCCTGCGTAGGCTTTGGCCATGTCCTCCTCTATAGCCGCCGTCGCGCATACGCCGTCAAGTATAAGGAGGGCTCCGCTCTTCTTGATAACGGGGACGAGCTTCTCGAGGTCCGACTCGACGCCGGTCGAGGTGTCCACGTGAGTCACGGTCACAGCCTTGAAGCCGCCTTCAGCGAGCTTCCTTTCCACTTCCTTGACGTCCACATGCTTGCCCCACTCAGACTTTATCGCCTCAACCTTGATTCCGAAAGCCTCTCCAAGCTGGATGAACCTGTCGCCGAAATAGCCGTGGCTGAGCACAAGGAGCTTCTCCCCCGGCGCTACGGTGTTCACTATCGCGATTTCCATGGAGAGCGTGCCGGAGCCCGCCACCACGAAGACTTCCCCGTCGCAGTTGAACATCTGCCTGGTCATAGCCAGGGCGTTCTTGTATATCTCCACGAACCTTGGGTCGGTATGGGCGCGGGTTTCTCCTGATAAGGCATCGTATACTTCATCGGCTACCGGCGTCGGGCCCGGTATGAGCAGCATTTCCTTATTGCGCATCTGTCTTCCTCCCCGAAATATAAGGCCAGCCCCCGGCCGGCCATATTAACAACATATCTGATTATGCTTCAATTACAGCCCATATTCAACAAGCCGGGCTGCCAGTTAC
>CAZHKX010000030.1:0-14921 GCA_964532805.1 uncultured Clostridia bacterium | reverse complement strand
GGCGGCCCGGGAGGAAACAAATGGGAAGGAAAGCCGTCATTGATATCGGTACCAACTCTATTAAGTTTATTCTGGCCGAGATGGGCAAAGATGGGCAGTTTGCGGCCGTAATGGACAAGAACAACATAGCCCAGCTTGGAGAAGGCCTGAAAGAGACGGGGAAGATAAGCCCGGAGGCGATGGCAAGAAACTGCGCCGCGATCAAGGAGTTCGCAGGAATCGCAAGGGCAGAGAGCGCAGATGAGATCTTCGCCGTGGGCACGATGGCCCTTAGGAAGGCGTCTAATACCACCGACTTCGTCAAGATGGTGAAAGACGAAGCCGGAATCGAGATCCGCGTCATACCCGGCGAGGACGAGGCGAGGTATTCATATCTTGCTGTGGTCTCCGGCATAGAGCTCGGGCATGGGAAGCTTGCGATCATCGACACCGGCGGCGGCAGCACCGAGTTCGTCTTCGGCGAGGGGGACCGCCTGGACAGGAGGTTCAGCCTTGAGCTCGGAGCCATAAGGATAACCGAGGAGTTCCTGAAGGCCGACCCTGTGACTGCCGACGGTGTCTCGGCGGCGGGAAAGAGCATAGACAAGTTCCTGGCCGACAACGGTGTGGACGGCAAGGTCGACAAGCTCGTAGGCATGGGAGGCGGCATAACCAGCATGGCCTCCGTCATGTTCGAGATGGTCGATTATGACCCGGACCGGGTCCAGGGCTGCCATCTCAGCCTTGCGGAGGTGGAAAGGCAGATTGCGATGTACAGCGCCAGGACCATAGACCAAAGGCGCACCATAGTGGGGCTGCAGCCGAAGAGGGCCGACACGATTCTAGCCAGCGCGCTCATTGTGAAGGGCATTATGATGAGGCTTGCGGTCGACGCTCTTACGGTAAGCGACAGAGGCCTGAGGCACGGGCTTCTGTACGACGTGGGAAAAGCAAGCAGATAGCAGCAGCTATTTAAGCAATAAGCCAATAAGGAGGCAGAAGCAATGAAGACCAGGAAAATCGCGATGCTCATGGTATTCGTCTTGGCGATGGCTTCACTGGCGCTGGGCGTCAGCGCGGCTGACTTCCCCACCAAACCCATACACATAGTCAACTACGTGGCGGCAGGCGGGGTCATGGACGTCACCACCCGCAAGTTCGTCGACATCGCGTCCAAGTACACCAAGGCCGTGTTCGTGGTTGAGAACAAGACCGGAGCCGGCGGACTGATCGCGCAGGAGTACATCCTCGAGCAGCCTGCTGACGGCTACAACATCTTCGCTGCTACCAGCTCGAACATCATCTCAATCGTATCGGGAGGCTCAGACCAGAAGAAGTACGTCGACGGCTTCCAGTGGATATCGATGCTCATGAGAGACCCCGAGTGCGTCATAACCAGCAAGACAGCGAAGATCAATACCTGGCAGGATGTGCTCAAGGACGGATTGGACAAGAAGGGCAACCAGATCTGGGTCGGCCCTTCGACTGGCGGCAATGACCATCTGCTGGCGCTGAAGCTCTGGGATAAGGCGGGCATGAAGGCGAAATGGATACCTTATGAGAGCGGACCGGCGGCAATGCTTGCGCTCATGGGCGGTCAGGGTGTGGCCTATGTCGGAAACCCTGCCGACATCTCTGGAAGGCCTGATCTGAAGATCGCGGCTGTCTGCGCCCCGGAGAGGTTGAAGCAGTTCCCCGACGTACCCACTTTCAAGGAACTGGGCATCCTGGGCATGGAAGATGAGATCATGTGGAGGGGCTTCGCCGTTAAGAAGGGCACCCCCAAGGAAGCCATCGCTTGGTTCCAGGATATAGTCGATAAGGTGTACGCCGACCCCGAATGGGTGAAGTTCTTCTACGACCAGGCCATTGACGTCACCAACTACAGAGAGGACCGCTTCACCAACATCATCAAGGCACAGATAGTCGACGCTACGGCATACCTCAAGGCAGAAGGGCTTCTTAAGTAATCGACAGGCCAGCGGGGCATGGACCGTTCCATGCCCCGCCTTATGCACGGAGGATAAGAACATGTCACTCACCTACTTCGCCGAGGGTACCGGCTTGCTCATCATGCTGGGCGTATTCGCGGCGATAATCGCCTCGGCGGTACTTCTCGTCAGCCGTTCAAAGAAGAAATCTATGGCAAGCACGATAGGTTTGTCAATCGGGTTCATTGCGCTTGGCGCCTTTGTCTTTGTGCTCAGCGAGAACCTCTCCCACTCAGCCTTCATAGGAAACGAGGCCGCGATGATACCGAGGCTTTGGGCAGGCATATTAATCCCCATAGGCCTTTTCCTCATATACAGGGCTGCTACCGGCCAGGAGGAGGAGCCTGAGGAGGGAGGAAGGCTTGACAAGGTCATAGCAGTTGCAGCAGTGCTGATCGTCATGGTGTTTCTTATGAAGTACCTTGGCTACTTCATATGCTCTGCGATATTCGTTTTCGCCTGCATGTACATACTCGATTATAGGAGATACTTAACTATGACGGCCCTTTCCCTGGCATGGGTGGCCTTCTCCTACTTCATTTTCTACAAGCTGCTCTGGGTCACGCTTCCGATCGGAACAGTCATCAAGGCTATCTTCAAGATCTAGCCTTGGGGCGGCAAAGGAGAACTTAACATGGTATTCACAAACCTTCTGGATGCTCTTGTCAGGATAATGAACCTTCAATCCATCTTCATGATGGTCTTAGGCGTCATAGTCGGCATCATTGCAGGCGCCATGCCGGGCATCTCCCCGTCGATGGGGGTGGCCCTTATGGTGCCCTTCACATTCAAGATGGACGCCTCGAACGCGATAATCTTCCTGGTAGCCATCTACATCGCCGCAAACTACGGAGGCGCGATAACCGCTGTGACGATTAACACACCAGGCACTCCCTCCGCTGCTGTCACAAGCTTCGACGGGTATCCGCTGGCAAGGCAGGGGAAGGCGGGATGGGGGCTCGGTATGGCGCTTGTCGCCTCTACTGTCGGCGGGATGATAAGCATAATCATCCTGATATTGTTCGCCGAGCCTCTTGCCAAGGTGGCTCTGAAGTTCTGGCCACAGGAGTACTTCTCCCTCGCCGTGCTGGGGCTTTCAGCCACAGCGTCGCTGGGTGGCAAGAACTGGCTTAAGATACTGGTATCGACATTGATCGGGCTGCTGCTTTGCACGGTCGGCATGGACCCCGTGCTCGGGGTAAGCAGGTTCAACTTCGGCTATATACCTCTGTACGACGGCTTCACCTTCGTCCCGGCGCTCATCGGGCTTCTTGCCATCAGCGAGGTCTTCACCGAGATATCGGAGTTCAACTTCGCCACTCAGAACGTGCAGATGGCCATGAAATCGAGCTGGCCGGGCATCAAGGACTATTGGAAGACGAAGTGGACGATACTCAGGGCCTCCATCATCGGCACAATCGTGGGCATATTCCCAGGCGCGGGAGCGACCATAGCCGCATTCATCTCCTACAACTTCGAAAGGCGCATAAGCAAGCACCCGGAGAAGTTCGGGACGGGAATACCCGAGGGCGTCTGCGCAGGCGAGGCGGCAGACAGCGCGTCAGTAGGCGGGGCGCTGGTGCCCACCCTTACGCTTGGCGTTCCGGGCAGCGCTACGACGGCGATACTGGTAGGCGCTCTCATGATACACGACCTGCAGCCAGGCCCCGAACTGTTCACCAAGCACCCGGACGTGGTCTACAACCTTTACAGCTCGATGTTCGTGTCGAACATGATAATGCTTGTGGTCGGCATGTGGGGGGCGAAGCTCTGGGCGAACGTGACCAGGGTAAGAAAGGAAGTCCTCTTCCCGTTCATATTCTCATTCGCTATGATCGGCAGCTACGCTGTTCGCTCGTCCATGGTGGACGTGGGCATATGCATCGGGTTCGGCCTGTTCGGCTTCATCCTGAGGAAGTTCAAGTTCCCCCTTCCGCCGATGGTCCTCGGAATGGTGCTGGGCACGATGGCCGAGGTGAACCTCAGAAGGGCGGTCATGCTTGGAGGCACCTGGGCGGTATTCCAAAGGCCGATTAGCCTGACGCTTCTAATCATCTCGGCGCTCTCATTCGGCATACCGATCCTTTCAGAGGTAAGGTCAAGGAGAAAGAAGGCGGCCTAAAAGGGCTATAATGGGGGAGGGGAGGACCTTCCCCCATGTTTCTTAAGCGATTATCTTGACGGGAGGCGGTTTCATGTCTGAGAAGGCTGGAAACGACGCCGGCTCAGCGGCGAGGTATCTGCTCCTCGGGCTGGGGCTGGGCCTTGCGGCAGGATTTGCCGCCGGGCTTCTTCTGGCACCAAAGCCGGGCAGCGAGACGAGGTCTGAGGTCCAGGAGGCTATAAGGACGGCGGCCGAGGCGCTGAAGGATAGGATGGCTGCCGCTTCCGACGGGAAGGCCGACGTCGGGGAGCTCGCCGAGGAGCTTTCCTAGCCTGATAGGGGAGGTGTCTGGAATGGTCCTGACTGCATCTGGTTTCAGGGATGTGGCGCTGGGGTTATCGGCGCTCCTGCTCGCTGGTTTCCTATCCGTGGCGCTTCATAGGCTGATAAGGCTTATTGGCAGGCTGGACGGCGTCATCGAGGAGAACAGGAAGGATGTGAGGGATGCCGTCTCCGAGCTACCTGCCACCATAAGCGAGATAAAAGGCGCGGTGGCCGACCTTAAGGCGATATCCGGGAAGGCGGAGTCCGCGGTGTCGGGGCTTCAGAGCACAGTGAGCGGCTTTGCTTCCTCGATGAAGGGCGCGTCAACCGGCCTTGCCGATACCGTAAGGGCTGTAAGCGAGGCAGTGACGGGCATAGTCGGCCTCTTCGGCTCAAGAAGAAGGAAGGAACCTTCTGAAGGTCAAGATGTAGGGAAGCAATCCTGAAGGCGGCACATCCCTGTGCCGCCGGCTTTCAAAGGCGGAGCTCAGCCTGTATAATCATATCTGCGTGGGGATGGATGGGTCCCGGTGGGTTCCACGGTCTTCAAAACCGATGGCGGGCATCTGATGTCCGCGGTGGGTTCGATTCCCACACATCCCCGCCAATCATTAAGCTTCGGCATCTACAGCATGGTTTGCGGCCATGCTTTTCTTTCTAGCCGAGATCGCGCGCCGCCTTGACCAACCTGTACAGCAGCCATGAGGCATATGCGGCAAGGAGCACGAAAGTCAGCGACTTGGTCAGGAGCACGGGGATAGGTATCTCGACTCCGGCCGTAAACTGGAAGATGCTCTGCGCGGGCATCATTATCCCAACCATCGAGCACAGGACCAGCAGCATGGCGAGTGCCACGATGCCGGCAGGCTTCCTTCCCTTTAACATGAAGATGGCAACTATGGCGGAGGGCCCGATTATCCCCATGTCGAGCACATACGTCACCTCTGTGGTATATACCTCGATAAGCTTGAGGCTGCCTCCCGAGGCGAGCGCAGGGATTATGTCCGGCATCCATGCAAGGATTAGGGCGGCTCCCGTCAGGACTAGGAAAACGTTGAACCCTGTGAAAGGCAGGGCTTTTGAGTAGAGCTTGCCGATTTGCCCCCAATCGAGCGAAGACAGCGAGAAGGCTAGCGCGAGCAGGCTCACCGAGAACAGGGCCACATAAACCAGGAAAAGATAGTTGAAGGATGCTCCCAGAGCAAGGCCTGCCGAGTAGTAGAGGAAGACCCCGTATAGGGAGGAGAGTATCAGTGCGCGATTCACCGCGCCAAAGCTCTTAGGCGCAAAGGTGACCGCAAGCGTCAGCGGCACGGCAAAAAGGAGCATGATGAGGTCCGTTCCCCGGAATATGGGGGCTTTGAATAGGGAATCTCTGGAATAGGCTCCGGTGCCATAGATAACCACAGGTTCATCGAACTGGTTGCGCACTTCGTGCATGCCTTCCCCTCCTCCAAGCAGCAGGCCTCCGCCTGCCACGACAAGGGTAAGGACGATTATCAAGATGCTGAATACAGTCAGCTGTCTTCTGTGAGGCATGGGTTCTACCCCCTGCAGGAAAGAATTGTGTCAACTGCAAGGGATTATACCATCCGGCGCCTTTTTATGCTGTATGCAGCGCAAAGGCTGGTATTCAAGCTTGGACTCCTGACAGAGGGGGTGCCTTAAGCGGTGGCAGCCCTTATGTCAGAGGCGGGCGCTGCCTCCTCGAAGGATGAGACGAGCGCTTCCTTCATCAGCCTGTGCCCCTCGGCGTTAGGGTGCATGCCGTCGCTGCAGATGAGATTCTGGTAGCCCTTCATCGATAGGAAGCTGCCCCTCAGGTCGACAAGCTCCGCGGATTCCTCGGCGGCGACTCTTGCGGCCTCGAGGCTGTACATCTCCTGCCAGCGGTAGATCCTCTCGGCGTCACCGAGGTAGGAGAGTATGCTGATCCTCTTATCATCGCCCTTCGCCACCCAGTCGAGGAACTTGCCTGCGGCAAGCGGCGGTAGGGTGCAGACCAGGGGTTTGACCTTATATTTCGCGGCGGTCCTGATTATGCCCCTTAATGTCCCGCGGAAGTAACCCAGGGAGACTACGGGATTGAACTCGCCGGCGGGGTTTGCGGCGATATCGTCCCATGGCATGTTGCAGTCGTTGCCCCCAAGCTCGATGAGGACGGCATCTGGCCTGAGCCCAGACTCAAGCGCCTCCTTGAACCTGTCCGCCGCCTCCGGGGAGGTCTGGCCCATCCTGCAGAGGCTCTGTACCTTGAAGCCCAGCTTTCTGGTGAACGCCGTTAGTGCGCCGTCTCTTAGTATGGAATAACGACTCCGCACGTCGTCATAAGTGACACCGAGAAGCACGGAATCGCCCAATATGCATATGTTATCTATAGAAGTCATGACGTACCTCGCAGCGGAACCGTAATATGTAGTAATCAATACCAGATTAAACGATACGAAAAAGCCTGTCAAGGCTTCTGACTGGATTTTACAGCGTCAGTTGACTAATGATACATTGTTGTTATAAATCCCAAAGGGGTGATACTGATGAAGGAATGCTGCGACAAGATACGGGCATGGACCGACAGGCTTTCCTCCTCGAAGATCGACGGCTGGGAGGATTTGCCGGGCATAGACCTCTACATGGACCAGGTGCTTACCATACTCGAGAAGCAGGCGGAAGCATACCTGCAGGCCGAGGACATCAAAGCCATCACCCCATCGATGATCAACAATTATGTCAAGGACGGCACGATACAGCACCCAGTCAAGAAGAAGTACGGCAAGGACCACATAGCGAGCCTGATAATGCTGAACTCTGCGAAGCAGGTCCTTCCCATAAGCGACATCTCGTCGCTTCTTAACAAGGCGTCGGACGAGATAACTATGGCAGAGAAGTACGAGTATTTCACCCTGATACACAAGAAGGCATGCGAGGCTGTCACAGAGAAGATACATGACGCCCTTGAGAGGGTAGGCGACCAGTGCGACTCGAAGCAGCTGTTCATCCTGGCGACCAGCATGGTGCTCGAGGCGGACCTGATGGTCTCTGCCGCCAAGATGCTCATAAGAGACGTGCTAGTGAAGCAGGAGGAGAAAGATACTAAGATAAAACCGAAGGCCAAGGCCAAGGCCAAGCCCAGGGTGATGGCGAAGAAGCCGATATAACGGATGGCCGGCAAATTTTCAAGGATCGGAGGTGCCGCATGGACAAGAACGAACGCATAAAGCTCACCGCCATTTCATCCAAGGCTGGTTGAGCGGCCAAGATGGGTCCGGCGGACCTTCACAGGATAATGGACAGGATACCGAAGCAAGCCTCGGAGAAGCTGCTTATAGGCTCCGAGAGCTTCGATGACGCCGCGGTGTACGACATCGGCGGCGGCAAGGTCATAGTCCAGACCGTGGACTTCTTCACCCCGATAGTGGACGACCCGTATGATTTCGGCGCGATTGCTGCGGCAAACGCCCTCTCCGATATTTATGCCATGGGTGCCAAGCCCGCCTTCGCGCTCAACATCGCATGCTTTCCGATATCGCTGGGGGCGGAGCTTCTCGGCGAGGTGGTAAGGGGCGGGGCCGACAAGGTGAACGAGGCCGGGGCGGTCGTTGCGGGCGGGCATACCGTAGAGGACAGCGACCTGAAGTTCGGCCTCTCGGTGACGGGCATCGGAGACAGGGACAGGATAACCTCCAATACCGCAGGCAAGGCCGGAGACCTGATCTATATGACGAAGGCGCTGGGCACGGGAGTCATCTCGACGGCGCTTAAGGGCGGGGAGTGCCCCGAGGGGAGCTCCAAGGCGGCGAGGGCATCGATGCTGGAGCTGAACGCAAGGGCATCGGAGGCCATGGTCGAGGCGGGGGCGCTTGCCGCGACCGATGTGACAGGCTTCGGCTTCCTGGGGCATCTTCATGAGCTGGCATCGGGTTCGAGGCTCTCCGCCGAGATATGGGCCGATGAGGTACCGCTTCTTCCCGGCGCGCTGGAGCTTGCAGCAGAGGGCTATTCGCCGGGCGGCGGGGCGAGGAACAAGTCGTATCTGAAGCCGTATGTACATACAGAGGGAGCGGTTTCGGAGCCTCTAACGACGCTCCTTTATGACCCTCAGACATCCGGCGGGCTTCTCATCGCGATAAGCCCAGAGAGGGCCTCCTGCCTAGAGGCATCCCTAAATGCAAGGGGATGCGCGTTCCGAAAGGTGGGAAGGCTGGTTCCCAAAGTTAGTCGGACGATCACGGTAAGGGCAGGCAGGATGCCCTTTTAAGCGCGTATCTGCAATCTGCATTTCAGGAGGTCGGAATATGGACCCGGAAATCCGGAATGATGCGGATTATCGAGCGCTTCCATCGGTGGGGGGGCTCATCGGATCCGAGGCCGGGCGCAGGCTCTCATCCTCTTATGGGGAGAAGGCCATAGCAAACGCGCTCAGGGATGCTATAGCCGAGCTGAAGAGCGTGGGCAGGGTGTCAGGTGACAGGGACTTAAACGCCCTTAGGGTACTGGCTACGGCTGAGCGCATGCTCTCGGAGGCTCCGGGAGGGCTAAAGAAGGTTATTAACGCCACTGGTGTGGCTATACACACGAACCTGGGCAGGGCTCCCCTTTCAAAGAGGGCTATAGCTGCGGCCAGGTTGGCGGCTGAAGGATATACGGACCTCGAGTACGACCTTGAGGGGGGCAAGCGCGGTTCAAGGCAGGCTCACGGGGCACCTCAGGCGGCGAGACTGCTGGGGGCGGAGGCTGCGATAATCGTGAACAACAACGCGGCGGCAGTCCTTTTATGCCTGGATGCGCTGGCAAAGGGAAGGAAAGTCGCGGTATCAAGAGGAGAGCTCGTCGAAATCGGAGGCGCATTCAGGGTACCTGAGATAATGTCCGCCACCGGGGCGATACTCATGGAAGTAGGCACCACGAACCGCACCAGGGCCTCCGACTTCGAGAGGGCCGTGGAGGAGGGCGCGTCGGCGCTTCTTAAGGTCCATCCATCGAACTTCAGGGTGACGGGGTTCACCTCGGAGGTGAGCGCCGCCGAGATGGCCAAGATCGCCAGAAGGCATTCAATACCCTTCATCTATGACATAGGGTCCGGGGCGATGCTCCCCATGTCAGGCTTCGGCCTGCCTGAGGAGCCGATGCCGCGTGCAGCCATAAATGACGGCGCGGATATTGTCACCTTCTCGGGGGATAAGCTCCTTGGCGGTCCCCAGTGCGGCATAATCGCAGGCAGGAAGGATCTTGTAGCGAAGGTCGCATCCTCCCCCCTTGCCAGGGCGTTCAGGGTGGACAAGATGAGGCTTGCCGCGATCGCGGCGACGCTCGCCCAATATGAGAGGGAGGGTGAGTGGAGGGACATCCCCGTATTGCGTATGCTTTCAGAAGGCCAGGAGAGCATAAGGGAAAGGGCAACGCGCCTCATAAGCCTTATCAAGGAGGGTTTGGACGCAGATTCCGATGCCCTTTCGCTGGAGATAGTGGAGACTGACGATGAGGTCGGTGGAGGCTCGGTGCCTGGGGCGACTATAAAGGGGGCAGGCGTGCATGTTGCTTGCCTTGGGCTGGACCCGAGGGAGGCTGCAGTAAGGCTGCGGGAGAGTGCACATCCGACTGTTGCGCTTGAGAGGGGCTCCGGGCTGCTGCTCTCATTGAGGACGGTGGATGACGGGGAGCTTGAGGCGCTTGCTTCCTCGGTGATAGCGGCCTTCTTTAAGGGCGAAGGCCGATGAAGCATCTTATACTAGGCACCGCCGGGCATGTGGACCACGGGAAGACCACTCTGGTAAAGGCCCTCACCGGCGTGGACACAGACCGCCTTCCCGAGGAGAAGGCGAGGGGGATGACTATAGAGCTTGGCTTCGCGAGCCTGAAGCTTCCCTCCGGGACAGTCCTCGGCGTTGTGGACATGCCTGGCCACGAGCGCTTCATAAAGCACATGGCGGCAGGGGCAGGCGGTGTGGACATAGCGCTTCTTGTCATCGCGGCCGATGAGGGCATTATGCGGCAGACCGAGGAGCACCTTGAGATACTGGAGCTGCTCGGGATAAAAGAGGCCGTGGTGGCATTGACGAAATCGGACCTCGTTGACGAGGAATGGCTCCTCATGGTGAGGGAGGACATCCAAGACAGGCTCTCCGGCACTCCCCTTGCGGCGTCTGCCATCATAGAGGTCTCGGCCATGACCGGATCCGGGCTGGATGCGCTTCTTTCGGAGCTGGATAACGCGGCGCAAAGGGCTGCGGGAAGGGCCGCCGAGCCTGCATCCAGGCTTTATATCGACAGGGCATTCACTATAACCGGGCATGGCACGGTGGTCACGGGGACTCTTCTCGGCGGGAGCGTCTCAGAGGGCGACAAGCTTGAGCTCCTGCCCTCAATGAAGCAGGTGAGGGTGAAGCAGGCTGAGGTCCACGACGAGAGGACCCAGGTCGCAGAAAAGGGCCAGAGGGTGGCTCTAAACCTTGCCGGCACAGACAAGGTGGAGTTCGAAAGGGGCATGGCGCTTGCTAGCCCCGGATGGCTGGAGCCCACAAGCCTCATCGATACAGAGGTTATAATGGCACCCGGGGCGCCGGAAATCGGCCACGGTGACAGGCTTCGCCTGCACATAGGCACTTCAGAGGTCATCTGCAGGGCGCGAGTCCCCAGGTGCCAACCCGGTGGGGCACTTTACATTCAACTTGAGACCGAGGCACCGATATTCCCTGCAAGGGGCGACAGGTTCGTGCTCAGGACATATTCCCCGCAGCAGACGATAGGGGGAGGGACCGTGCTCCTGGCCGCCGCGCCCAGAAGGAAGGTGGGCTCGGGGGACGAGGCCATGGGCATCGCCGAGATGTCACCGGGCAATCCCGGATGCTTAGGCGCCCTTTCAAGGGCCATCTCCAGGAAAGAGGCAGGGGCTGATGCCGCATCCTGGCCCGTCGAGGAGGGCCTGTTCGCAAGAAAGGCGTATATAGCGCGCGAGGGCCTGAGGGCGGCCGTTGCAGCAGGAGGCTCAGGCCTTGTCGCACTGAAATCGGATGATGCGCAGGATGTCTTCTACATGGATTCCGATGGCTTCGCCCGTGCCTCTGAGGAGGCAGCCTCTGTCCTCTCGGGCTTTCACAGGGAGCATCCGCTAAGGCGCGGCATGCCCAAGGAGGAGCTGAGGCAGAAGGTCACGCCTGTGGCCGACAGGAAAGGGGCGGGCGCCCTCTTTGCAGCGCTGACAGCATCAGGCAGGTTCGCCTCCTCATCGGATCTCATATGGCTTTCATCCCATGAGGTAAGGCTCGATGAGAAGTCCGCAGCAACGGCCTTGGCGCTTGAGAGGGCTTTCAGCTCTGAGCTTCTTGCCCCCCCGGATGCCGAGGAGGCGCTCAAGGCACAGGGCCCGGGCTCTCCTAAGGTGATGGAATACCTGCTGGATCAGGGCATACTTGTGAAGGCCTCCTCCGATGTGACATTCCACAGGGATGCGGTGGCAGCGGCGCTGAAGGCCGCCGCAAGCTTCGAAGGGCCATTCACGGCGGCGCTTCTCAGAGACGCGCTCGGCACCTCCAGGAAGTATGCTATCGCGATGCTGGAATGGATGGACTCAAAAGAATACACCCAGCGAAGCGGCGATACCAGGACGCTTAAAGCCCAGTACAGGGAAGCTTTCGGTAAATGAAGCGAAATTTCCCCGTTATAGCTCCGCAGGCCCGCACAGTGCTATAATCGATATGCTGACAAAGCGATAACCGGTAAGGGTGCCCTTCGCTAGCGCGGGGGGATAATAGGGAAGAGGCAACGGACTGACAAGTCCGCAAAGCCCGCGGTCCCGCCACTGTACGCGGCAAGTGCCGCCCAAGCCACTGGCGAAAGCCGGGAAGGTGAAGGCAAGAAGGCTGCCGTAAGCCAGGAGACCTGCCCAGACCGGAATGCTATTCCGCCTTCGTGGAAAAAGGGGATGCAGGCCATACAGGTCTATAAACCCGCAAGCCTAGAAGGGCTGGCGGGTTTTTTACTTGGGGCGATCCCTTCCGCTGGTGGACAGACGGGAGGAAGGAAATGAGGAGAACGGCAAGGATCCTGGCAATGGCGCTGATAGCAGCGCTCGCGTTCACTTTCGCGGCGTCCGCCGCGCAATATCCCATGCAGCTTAAGGACGGCACCGGCACTTCAGTCACCTTGAAGGCAGAACCAAGAAGGATAGTGAGCATAGTCCCGAGCGTCACCGAGATGATATATGCAGTTGGGCTCGGAGACAGGCTCGTCGGGGTGACAGCATGGTGCACCTATCCTGAGGAGGCGAAGAAGCTTCCCAAGGTGGGCGACATGAACATCAACATAGAGGCGGTGCTGGCATTGAAGCCGGAGCTCATCGTAGCTGACGTGAGCATGAGCTCGGCGACCATAGAGAAGCTAAGGGAGCTGGGGCTTCCGCTTCTTGCCGTGAATGCCAGGAACATAGCCGAGATGCTTGACGCGCTGGTGCTAATAGGCACCGCCGGCGGAAGGGCCGATGAGGCGAAGCTTCTGGCAGCATCGCTTAATGACAGGGTGGAGAGGGTGAAGAAGGCTGTCGCTGCGGCCAAGGCTAGACCATCGGTGTTCGTGGAGATATGGGACGAGCCTCTAATGACTGCAGGAAGCGACACATACGTGCACGAGCTGATCACCCTTGCCGGCGGCAGGAACATAGCAGCCAAGACGACGGGCTGGCCCATGTTCAGCTCGGAGGCCGTAATCGCAGAGAATCCCGACCTCATACTGCTCACCAACTTCAACAGGGCAGAGGCCATGGCAAGGAAGGCTTGGGCCCAGCTCTCCGCCGTCAAGGCGGGAAATGTGGTCGAGTTCAACCCGGACCTTCTCGTAAGGGCCTGCCCTAGGCTCATAGACGGGCTTGAGATGCTTGCGAAGCTCATCCATCCGGAGCTGTTCAGGTAGGAGGAGACATGCTAAGGAGGAAGAACGCCGCGGCGATAATATCGATGGTTATCGCATCCTTCGCCGTGATGATGATATCCGCATCGGTCGGGGCCGTGAAAGTGCCCCTGTCCGAAGCGTTAAAAGTTCTCGCAGGCGCCCTTCCTGGATGGCTCAGGGATGCTCTGGGGATCGGGGAGCCTGAGGCCTCCTATAGGGCGATAATAGAGCTTGTAAGGCTCCCCAGGATAATGATCGGCTATGCGGCAGGAGCCGCCCTGGGGGCAGCTGGCGCCTGCTACCAGGGCCTACTGGCGAATCCCCTTGCAGACCCCTATATAATCGGCGTCTCCTCAGGCGCCGCCTTCGGGGCTAGCCTCGGGATAGTGCTTACCGCGGGGAGCATGGCAGCCTTCGGCCCATCGATACCGCTTTTCGCCTTCGCGGGCGCGCTGGTTTCAATGATGCTCGTGATGTCCCTTGCGCAGGTGAAAGGAAAGCTCCCCTCGGAGGGGCTCTTGCTTTCAGGCGTCGTGGTCGGCTCCTTCATATGGGCCCTGGTCTCGTTCACTATGCTTGCAGCAGGGGAGGACCTCTCCAAGATAATGATGTGGCTGATGGGTTCGCTGTCGGCCCGCAACTGGGGGCACTTCCTCATGTCCGCCCCCTATATCGCGATAGGCATCGCAGTGCTGATGCTTCTTTCCAGGGGCCTGAACCTGATATCGATGGGGGAGGAGCAGGCAAGGTTCATGGGGCTGTCCGTCGAGGGCTTCAAGCGCCTTGTGATAGTGGCGGCGTCGCTTGTGACTTCAGCTGCCGTCGGCGTTGCAGGGATAATCGGCTTCGTGGGCCTCATTGTCCCTCATATGGCAAGGTTTCTTGTCGGCCCTGACCACAGGGTGCTCATACCCGTGTCGGCCCTCGGAGGCGGTGCCCTTCTCGTCGCGGCGGACACGGCGGCAAGGATGGTCATCTCCCCCGCGGAGCTTCCTGTGGGCACCGTGACGGCCCTCGTAGGCGCCCCGTTCTTCTTCTACCTCCTGAGAAGGTCGCGGACGGGCGGTGGGCAGAGATGAGGGTGGAGGCCCAGGGCATCGGTTACTCCTACGACAGGAGGCCGGCGCTTGCAGATGTGAGCGCCGTGATCGAATCAGGAGTCCTGACGGGGATCATCGGACCGAACGGGTCAGGCAAGAGCACGTTTCTTCGCATTATCGGTTCGGTGGCGAAGCAGGATGCCGGGAAAGTCCTGTACGAAGGCGCCGACATCTCGACCATGCCCCCCATGCACAGGGCGAGGATGGTCGGCGCCGTCCTGCAGGATGCCGGTGCGCAGTTCGGCTTCACCGTAAGGCAAGTGGTGGAGATGGGGCGCTTCCCGCATAGGGGGCTTCTGGGAAGGACGGACGCAGAGGACAGGTTGGCTGTGGCGGAGGCCATGGAGAGGGCGGGGGTCTTGCAGCTGGCGGACAGGCCGGTGACTGCGCTATCCTCCGGGGAGAGGCAGAGGGCGTTCATCGCAAGGGCGCTTGCCCAGAGGCCGTCGGTGCTGCTTTTAGACGAGCCTACATCCCATCTGGACATCTCCTACCAGCTTGAGATGATGCAGATGCTGAAGTCCCTTGCGCAGTCCGGCACGA
>CAZHKX010000029.1:0-15495 GCA_964532805.1 uncultured Clostridia bacterium | reverse complement strand
CCGCCACTGCATTCCTGCTGGCAGACCTCCAGCTAGGGGCGACCAGCATCGCAGCAGCGCTGCTGCATGACGTGATCGAGGACTGCGACGTCAAGGAAAAGGAGCTCGCCGACAACTTCGGCGAAGAGGTGGCGAAGCTCGTAGCAGGGGTTACCAAGCTTACCCAGGTCCCCTTCATGAACAAGAGGGAGGCGCAGGTAGAAAACTACCGCAAGCTCTTCCTTGCCATGTCCCAGGACATAAGGGTGATAATGATAAAGCTGGCCGACAGGCTTCACAATATGAGGACCCTGAAGCATACCGACCGCGACAAGCAGGTGAGGGTGGCCAAGGAGACCCTGGACATATTCGCCCCCATCGCCCACAGGCTCGGAATATGGCGCTGGAAGTGGGAGTTCGAGGACCTGGCGCTATTGTTCCTGGAGCCGGACGAGTATTACAAGCTCGCGGCCCAGGTGGCAAAGGGCCGTGCAGAGCGCGAGGCAATCATCGAGGAGGCGAAGAAGGTCCTCTCGACGTTGATGGCCGAAGCCGGCATCAAAGCCGAGATTAGCGGCAGGCCCAAGCATTTCTACAGCATCTACCTCAAGATGCAGTCCGGCAAGGAGCTGTCCGAGATTTGGGACCTGATGGGCCTTCGCGTAATAGTCGGCACCGTGCAGGAGTGCTATACGGTGCTGGGCGCGATACACACTCACTGGACCCCGATTCCGGGCAAGTTCAAGGACTACATCGCGATGCCGAAGGCCAACATGTACCAGTCCCTGCATACGACGGTGATCGGAATCAGGGGGGAGCCCCTTGAGATCCAGATAAGGACATGGGACATGCACAACACCGCCGAGTACGGCATCGCAGCCCATTGGAAGTACAAGGAGCGCACCGGCTCGCAGAGGGACACCTTCGAGCAGAAGATGGGCTGGATTAGGCAGCTCGTCGAAAACCAGCAGGAGGCGAGCGACAGCAACGAGTTCATGGAGACCATTAAGACGGACCTGGCGCTTGACGAAGTCTACGTCTTCACGCCGAAAGGCGAGGTCAAGGTGCTTCCGCAGGGCTCCACCCCCATTGACTTCGCATACCATGTGCACACCAACGTGGGGCACAACTGCATAGGAGCCAAGGTGAACGGCAAGCTCGTCGCGCTCAACACCGAGCTGAAAAGCGGCGACAAGGTCGAGGTGCTCACCAACAACTTCTCGCCCGGCCCGTCCAGGGACTGGCTGAAGATAGTAGTTACCTCGAGGGCCAAATCCAAGATCAAGGCCTTCATGAAGGAGCAGAGGCGCAAGGAGAAGCTTGCGGCAGGGAAGGACCTGCTGGAAAAGGAGCTGAGGCGCCTCGACCTGGAGATCCACGCGACGATGAAGGAGGAGAGGCTGGAGGATGCCGCAAAGAAGAGCGGGCACTCCACGCCGGAGGAGCTCCTAATAGCGGTAGGTTACGGCAAGCTATCGCCCGCCGCCGTCATCGCGAGGCTCTTCCCCGACAGGTTTCAGGAGCCCGAGGCGAAGTCCAAGAAGCCCAAGGCCTCCCAGGCGGTGTCTAAGGGCGTAGTCGTAAAGGGCGTCAGCGGCTGCCTCGTGAGGTTCGCCAAGTGCTGCTCCCCGGTGCCGGAGGAGCCCATAGTGGGCTTCGTGACCAGGGGAAGGGGAGTGTCTGTGCACAGGGCTAACTGCGAGGAGGGCAAGGCGATATTCGCAAGCGAGCCCGACAGGCAGGTAGAAGTCTCCTGGAGCCAGACGCAGAGGGGCACCTACCAGGTATCGGTGGAGATCCTGGGCAAGGACAGGAAGGGCTTCTTAAACGACGTCACCAACATACTGGCTGAGATGGATGTCACCATGGCTTCGGCCCAGGCCAAGGCCTACAGGACGGGAGATGCCAGGGTGATAGTGAAGATAGAGATAAAGGACGTCAACTACCTTAACCAGATAATGGCGAGGATGCGAAGGATAGAAGGCGCCAGAGAGGTGCGGAGGATATAGCATGAGGGCTGTGGTCCAAAGGGTGAGGCAGGCCTCTGTCACGGTTGACGGGGAGATTGTCGGTTGCATCGGGGCGGGATTCCTGGTCCTTCTGGGCGTCTCGTCCGCGGACACTGAGGCGGACGTGAAGTATATCGCGGACAAGGTGGCCGGCCTGAGGGTCTTCACGGACGATGCAGGCAAGTTCAACCTCAGCCTGTCGGACATCGGCGGCAAGGTGCTGGCGGTTTCGCAGTTCACACTGTACGGGGACGTAAGGGGCGGAAGAAGGCCGTCCTTTACCGAAGCGGCGGGGGCGGAACATGGAAGGCGCCTGTACGACGCATTTGTGGAAGCCGTAAGGGCTAGGGGATTCGTTGTAGAGACAGGCATCTTCGGGGCCCATATGGACGTAGCCCTCGTTAACGACGGGCCTGTGACCATCCTTATGGACAGCAGCAGGCGATTCTGAGGGGAAGGCAATGGAAATAGAGATCAACAGGCTGATAGTAGGACCGATACAGACCAACTGCTACATAGTTAGGCAGAAGGGCTCTGCGGGATGCTTCCTTGTCGACCCGGGGGCAAACGACGCCAAGGTCATGGGGAAGCTCCACGGCATGGAGGCAGGCTTAGAGGCAATGCTCATCACGCACTGGCACCCAGACCATATAGGGGCTGCGGGCGAGCTCAGGCAGCAGACAGGCGCCCGGATAATAATAGGGGCCAACGATGCCGCCAGCCTGAACGCGACAAGGGACAGGTTCGGGATGCTGGCCGAAAGGCCGATAGGCTTCAGGTCCGCGGACGGCATCCTGAAGGACGGAGAAGAGGCGGTGTTCGCCGGGATAAGGGTGAGGGCGATAGAGACGCCCGGCCATACCTCGGGCGGGATGTGCTACCTCCTGCCGGACCATGCGACGGTTTTCACGGGCGACACCCTCTTCTTCGCCAGCATAGGCAGGACGGACCTTGAGGGGGGAAGCTTCGAGGCCATCAGGGATTCGATAACGAGGAAGCTCTTCACGCTGGAGGATGGTGTAAGGGTGCTGCCCGGCCACGGGCCGGAGACCTCCATCGGCAGGGAGAAGCCGAGGGTTACAGCCCTTTTAAATGGCATTTAGCTGGGAGAGCATTGACTTATGCGAGGTTTCGGATTAAACTATTATAGATTCTGTCAGATGACTGGGGGCTAATCAATTGATAATCAAGATGCGCAAGAACGCCGGAGCAGTAATAATCGTCCTGGCAGCGGTGCTGGTGCTTGCAATGGTGCTGCCCGGGCTCTTCCAGGGAAGCGGCTCGACTACGAGCACCAACAGCAAGTACTGGAACGCCGTCGTGGCGACCGCAAACGGCAGGAAGATAACCAGGCTCGATTACGAAAGGGAGTACATCAGCCAGCTGCAGCTTAGAAGCCAGCTCGGCGGCGTAAGGTACGACCAGCTCGACAAGCTTCGCTCCACCGTCCTCGATATGGTCATCGACAAGGAGCTCATCCTTGCTGAGGCTGCCAAGGAGAGGATCAACCTCTCCAAGGAAGTCATAGATGCCGAGTATGACAAGCAGAAGGAGTCCGTATCGGCCGGAAGCGCTGAGAACTGGACGAGCTTCCTGAACAACTGGGCCTTCACTGAGGCGACCTTCAGGACCTACGTGCAGGAGAACACGCTTTATGACACATACACCGCATTGAAGGCGGAGTTCGCGGCAGTCACCGACGCCGAGATAACCGCCGAGTTCAACAGGCGCAAGGCCTCCAACGCGAACCTTGTCCTGGAGGACGTGCAGGAGGAGATAAAGAGCACCCTCGAATACGAGCGCAGGAGGACTGCGATAAACGACCTGCTGGCTAAGGTGAGGAAGCAGGCTGACGAGGACGGCAAGGTAGAGGTCAAGGACGCCAGGGTCCTCGGCTACCGCTCCTATGAGACCGGCGAGTATGACAGCAGCATCGATTACTACAAGGCGGCCCTGAAGGAGAGCGAGCAGGATCCCTACCTCTGGTGCAGCCTTGCGATGGCTCAGGCCAAGAAGGGTGCCTATGAAGACTCGATGGTAAGCATCGGCAAGGCCATGGACCTGGGCGAGGACTTCACGATCTATCTCACCAGGGCTGAGATAAACGCGATGCAGAAGCTGGACGATGCGGCTTACGCCGACTTCGAATCGGCAATCAAGCTGGCGGGCACGAACCTTGGGGTCCTTCAGACTATAAATTACGTTATCGAGGAGCTCAAGGAGGGCGGCTACGACACCGCGAAGATCAACGAGCGCTTCATGCAGGCGGTCACCGAGGCGCTTAAGGCCCAGGAGACTTCCGCGACAGATAGCACGACCACCCCGTAAGGAAGGCTGCTTTGAACTGGGCGCTGGGCGGGAACACCCGCCCAGCGCCATCTATATGAACCGCAAGAGGTGTTGAGCATGGAGACTTCGGCCCCGAGGGGAACCAGGGACATAATGTTCGAGGAGGCCAGAAGCTGGCAGAAGGCTGAGGAGCTTCTAAGAAAGCTTGCCGCGACATACGGCTACTCGGAGATAAGGACCCCGATATTCGAGCATACCGAGCTTTTCAGGCGGGGCGTCGGCGAAGCCACCGACATTGTCGAAAAGGAGATGTACACCTTCGAGGATAGGGGAGGCCGCAGCATCACGCTGAGGCCGGAGAACACCGCCCCTGTAATGAGGGCCTACATCGAGCATAGCCTGCAGGCAAAGGCGCAGCCCACCAAGCTCTACTACCTCGGCCCCATGTTCAGGTACGAAAGGCCGCAGGCGGGAAGGTTCCGCCAATTCCACCAGATGGGTGTGGAGTACACGGGATCCAAGTCCGCCATGGCGGACGCCGAGGTAATTCGATTCAGCCTGGATTACTTCCGCATGCTCGGCATAAGGGAAGTAGTCGTGCACCTGAACTCCATCGGATGCCCGGCATGCAGGCCCGCCTACAAGAAGGCCCTTAGGGACGCCTACGAGCCGAAGCTCAATGAGCTCTGCCCCTCCTGCAACAGGAGGTTCGAGGCGAACCCGCTGAGGCTTCTGGACTGCAAATCGCCGGAATGCAGGGCTGCACTTCCTAACCCGCCGAGGGTCGAGGACTATCTGTGCGAGGACTGCGCGATGCACTTCGCAGAGCTCAAAGGGTCGCTTGACACCCTCGGGGTGAAGTACGTGCTCGACCCCAGGCTCGTGCGGGGGCTGGACTACTACACCAAGACTACATTCGAGTTCACAAGCGAGGGACTCGGCTCGCAGGATGCCATCGGAGGGGGAGGAAGGTACGACGGGCTCATCGAGGAGCTCGGAGGGGCCCCTACGCCGTCCGTCGGGGTCGCCTGCGGCATGGAGAGGCTCATCACCGTCGCAAAGGCTCAGGGGGGCCTTCCAGAGGCCGTAGACGCGATTGATGCTTTTGTGGCCTACATGGGGGAAGAATCGGCGAGGAAGGCGCTCTCCGTGGCATTCGAGCTGAGAGACGCCGGCCTTTCGGCGGAGTTCGACACCATGGGAAGGAGCCTGAAGGCTCAGATGAAATACGCCGGGAAGCTCAACGCCCGCTTCGTCGCGATCATCGGCGCCGACGAGCTTGCGAAGGGAGCTGCTACAGTGAAGGACATGGCGGCGGGTACGCAGTCAGATGTCCTGTTCTCAGACCTCGCAGGCTATATTGCCGATAGGTGCAGGGCCTGATTCGGACCGCTTTTCGGACTTGACTAGAAGCCCCGGGAAGGGCATAATTCCTTTAGCAATAACCGCGCTTTTAACTCAGTCCTGTGAGGCTGGCAAAGGCGGAGCACGACATGTCTCTTTACGCCTGCCTGAACCTTGCGGGGACGGCAGGCTTTTTCATGCCGGTCCCCCCAGGCCGCCCGGCCCTCACGGTTAGGAGATGGATGCCATGGGGCTTCTGCCGCACGACCTGATAAGCATGGAGGACCTCGATAAAGAGCAGATCATCGCAGTGATGGAGCGGGCGTCGTTCTTCAGGAGGACCGTGCTTACGGACAAATCCAGGAGCAGCGCGCTTTCGGGAAGGACGGTCGCGACCCTGTTCTTCGAGCCGTCCACCAGGACCAGGTGCTCTTTCGAGGCCGCAGCCAAATACTTGGGAGCGGACGTGCTGAACGTCGAGATAGCCACCTCCAGCGTCGTGAAGGGGGAAAGCCTCAAGGACACGGGGCTCACACTTCAGATGATGGGGGTGGACCTTTTTGTAATAAGGCATCCCATGTCCGGCGCAAGCGGGCTGTTCGCCTCCTATGTGGCACCTGCCGTGATAAATGGCGGGGACGGGACGCATGAGCACCCCACCCAGGCCCTACTGGACCTTATGTGCATGCTGGAGGCCATGGGCACGGTCCAATCGAGGAAGGTCGCGATAATAGGCGACGTGGCGCACAGCCGGGTTGCCCGGTCGAACGCCATATGCCTGAGGAAGATGGGAGCCGAGGTGGTGCTATGCGCGCCACCGACACTTATGCCTGAGGGAGCCGAGGAGGCCTTCGGCGTCAGGGCGACCTATGACATGGAAGAGGCGGTCAAAGGCGCCGACGTGATCATGATGCTAAGAGTCCAGCTTGAAAGGCAGAAGTCCGGCATGTTCTCGACGACGGGCGAGTATCACAGGATGTACGGGCTGACCCCGGACAGGATTGCTAGGGCCAAGAATGGTGCGATGGTTATGCATCCGGCGCCGATGAACCGAGGCGTCGAGATATCGTCAGCCGCAGCTGACGGTCCCAACTCATACATTAACCACCAGGTGGAGTTCGGGGTGGCCGTTCGGATGGCCCTTCTTGACTTCATGACGAGGGAGGATGGCAGATGAAGGCCGACCTTTTGATAAGGCGCGGAAGGATAATCGATCCGGCATCGGGCGTAGACATGGTAGCAGACCTCGCCATCGGGGATGGCTTGGTCCTTGAAGCCGGTCTCCTCGATTGCGTGAGCGCCGGGGAAGTAGTGGATGCGGACGGGATGATAGTCGCCCCCGGCTTCATAGACATGCACTGCCATCTAAGGGAGCCCGGCTTCTCCGACGAAAGCATCGGAAGCGGCACCATGGCCGCCGCAGCCGGCGGCTTCACAAGGGTGTGCGCGATGCCGAACACGGCCCCGCCGACCGACCTGCCTGCCATGGTCGAGTACATCATGCTCAAGGCCCGGGCCGAAGGCTATGTGGACGTTCTTCCCATCGGCACGGTGACAAAGGGCCGCTTGGGCGAGGAGCTAGCAGAGATGTGGCTCATGTCGGAGAAGGGGGCAGTAGCATTCTCGGACGACGGAAGCCCCATAGCCGACGCGGACATCATGAGAAGGGCCCTCGAATACACCAAAGTCATAGGGAAGCCCGTGATAGAGCACTGCGAGGAGCCGTCGCTTGCTGGCGAGTGGGAGGCGGCGGAGGGCGCGACGGCAACGAGGCTCGGATTGAAACCTATACCCGCCGCAGCGGAGGAATGCATGGCGGCAAGAGACGCGGTGCTTGCGATCAGGACCGGAGGAAGGCTGCATCTGGCGCATCTCAGCACGGGGCTCTCCTGCGAGATACTGCGCTGGGCGAAGTCCATGGGAGCCAGGGTGAGCGCAGAGGCGACGCCGCACCACATCGCCCTCACGGACGCAAAGTTGGAGGGCTATGACACCAATGCGAAGGTAAGCCCGCCTCTAAGGCCGGAGGCTGAGAGGGCCGCGGTCGCAAGGGCAGTCAGGGAGGGCCTGATCGGGGCCATCGCCACCGACCACGCCCCGTGGTCCATGGAGAAGAAGATGAAGGAGTTCAGGCTCGCTCCAAACGGGATATCGGGCTTCGAGACGGCGGTGCCGCTCGCCTGGACGGCCCTTGTGGAAGGCATGGGGATGCCGGCATCGGACTTCATCGCAAGGTTCACCAGAGGCCCGGCGGAGGCACTGGGGCTTCCGGTGCCGTCTTTGGCGCCGGGGATGCCGGCTTATGTGACGATAATCGACCCTGCCACCGAAAGAAAGGCCGATCCCGGCATCTTCCTTTCAAGGGGGAAGAACAGCCCTGTCGGCGGCATGAGGCTTAGAGGCTGGGCATATGCCGCAGTCGTGGGCGGAAGGCTCGCGATGCTTGCAGGAGAGCCCAGAAGGAGGAAGCAATGATAGCATACCTTGCCTTGAAGGACGGCACGCTCTTCAGGGGGAAATCGATAGGCCTGGCAGGCAAGGTCCGCGGCGAGGTGGTGTTCAACACCTCGATGACGGGCTACCAGGAGATGCTCACGGACCCATCGTATGAGGGCCAGCTTATCTGCATGACTTATCCCATGACTGGAAACTATGGCACGAACGCAAAGGACGTCCAGTCGGACAGGTGCCACGCGAAGGGCCTCATGGTCACAGAGCTTACGGGCCAGCCTTCCAACTACAGGGCGGAGAAGAAGCTGCACACCTTCCTGGTCGAAAACTCGGTGGTGGGCATGAAGGGCGTGGATACGAGGGCGCTTACCCTGCACATAAGGCGCAAGGGCACAATGCAGGGCATAATAGCCTGCGAGGCGGACCCGGAGGAGCTTATTGGGGAAGCCTGCGCGCTGCCAGAGCCGGACGGGAAGTCTTTGGTCAAGGCAGTCACCACGAAGAGGGCTTACGAGGTGGGAGAGGGGACGAGGCTGGTCTCCCTGATGGACTTCGGGGCGAAGGCCAACATCATCGCGTCCCTGGTTTCGGCGGGTAACAGGGTCAGGGTGCTTCCGGCGGGCTCAAGCGCAAGGGAGGTCCTGGAGGGGTACCCCTCAGGAGTGCTGCTCTCTAACGGCCCCGGAGACCCAAACGACGTGGACTATGCGATGCCGGTGATCTCCGAGATAATGTCGGTCAAGGTGCCCGTCATGGGCATATGCCTGGGACACCAGCTGCTTGGGATAACGACGGGGGCCACTGCCAAGAAGATGAAGTTCGGGCACAGGGGGTCCAACCATCCGGTCAAGGACGTCGACTCCGGAAGATGCTACATAACTTCCCAGAACCACGGCTACGCCCTGGATCCGGAGGGGCTTGCCGGCGAGTGGGCCATAACCCACTACAACCTGCACGACGGCACGGTCGAGGGCATGAGGCATAAGCAGCTGCCTGTCTTCTCGGTCCAGTTCCATCCGGAGGCCTTCCCCGGGCCGGGGGACACGGCAGGACTATTCCTCAGGTTCGCGGACCTTATGGACGAAAGGGGGAGCCTCCATGCCCAGAGATAACTCCATCAAGAAGGTGCTCGTGATAGGATCCGGCCCCATTGTGATAGGGCAGGCCGCCGAGTTCGATTATGCAGGCTCGCAGGCATGCAGGTCCCTTCGCGAGGAGGGAGTGAGCGTAGTGCTCGTGAATTCCAACCCCGCGACCATAATGACGGACATCGACATGGCCGACCAGGTCTACCTGGAGCCGATCACCCCTGAGACCGTCGAGCAGATCATCGCGAAGGAAAGGCCTGACGGGCTTCTGCCTACGCTGGGAGGCCAGGTCGGCCTCAACATGGCAGTGGAGCTTGAAAAGCGCGGCGTGCTGGCAAGATACGGAGTAAGGCTGCTGGGCACGCCGGTCGAGTCCATAAAGAGGGCGGAGGATAGGGAGCTCTTCAAGCAGACGATGCAGGAGCTTGGAGAGCCGGTCCCCGGAAGCGGCATAGTGGACAGCATCGAGGAGGCCCTGCTCCTTGCAGAAAGGCTCGGCTACCCCCTTATTGTTAGGCCGGGCTACACGCTGGGCGGCACCGGGGGCGGCTTCGCCTCAAACCCCCAGGAGCTGGCCCAGGTCGCCTCGAAAGGCCTAATATACTCCATGAACCGGCAGCTTCTCATAGAAAGGAGCGTCGCCGGCTGGAAGGAGATCGAGTTCGAGGTAATAAGAGACTCGAAGGACAACTGCATAGTCGTATGCTCCATGGAAAACGTAGACCCGGTCGGGATACACACTGGAGACAGCATCGTTGTGGCGCCAACCCAGACGCTCTCCGACAGGGACTACCAGATGCTGAGAAGCTCTGCGATAAGGATAATCCGCGCGCTTAAGATCGAGGGCGGCTGCAATATCCAGTATGCCCTCGACCCGGATAGCGCGGATTACTTCCTGATAGAGGTCAATCCCAGGGTGAGCAGGTCATCAGCGCTCGCGTCGAAGGCTACCGGCTATCCGATTGCGAGGGTCGCCTCGAAGATCGCGCTGGGCCTGTCGCTGGATGAGATCGTAAACGGGGTCACAGGGAACACCTCATGCATGTTCGAGCCCTCGGTAGACTATGTCGTCGCTAAGGTGCCCCGCTGGCCATTCGACAAGTTCAAGGGGGCCGGCAGGAAGCTGGGCTCCCAGATGAAGGCGACCGGGGAGGTCATGGCGCTGGGAAGGAACTTCCCCGCGGCGCTTCTTAAGGCCGTAAGGTCGCTCGAGGCGGGCTTCACCGGGCTTCTGGTGCCCGAGATGGCAGGCTTGAGCCTTGATGCCCTGATGGAGAAGATGGCAGGAGGGGACGACGAGAGGATATTCGCCATAGCTGAGGCACTCAGAAGGGGAGTAAGCATAGAGCAGGTCCACTCAGTGACGAAGATAGATGTTTTCTTCCTTGACAACATTGAGCATATAGTCTGGCTTGAGGGCATGCTGGGGGCAAAGCGCAAGTGGACGGACGAGGACTGGCTCAAGGCCAAGAAGTGCGGCTTCTCTGACTACCAGCTGGCGGCACTTATGAACTGCACCGAAGATGAGCTCAGGCAGCAGAGGATAAGAAGGAACCTGAAGCCCTGCTACCACATGGTAGACACATGCGCGGGGGAGTTCGACGCCAACACTCCTTACTTCTACTCGGCTTACGGCGAGATAAACGAGGCCGTCGCCACAGGCAGGAAGAAGGTAGTGGTCCTCGGCTCCGGACCGATCAGGATAGGGCAGGGCGTGGAGTTTGACTACTGCTCGGTGCAGGCATCATTCTCCCTTAAGGCGATGGGATACGAGTCGATAATTGTAAACTCCAATCCCGAGACGGTCTCCACCGACCCGGACACCTCCGACAGGCTCTACTTCGAGCCGCTGACACTCGAGAACGTCCTCGACGTGATAGACAACGAGAAGCCACTGGGGGTCATGGTGCAGTTCGGAGGCCAGACTGCGATAAACCTCGCGGGGCCTTTGGCCTCGCACGGGGTGGAGATACTTGGCACTGCTGTGGAGGACATCGACGCGGCGGAGGACCGGGAGAGGTTCGATGCACTGCTTGAGGAGCTGGGCTTAAGAAGGCCCGCCGGCAAGATGGCAAGGTCTAGGGCCGAGGCGAAGGGCATAGCTGCCGAGCTGGGCTTCCCTGTGCTTGTAAGGCCGTCGTACGTGCTCGGCGGCAGGGCCATGGAGATCGTATACAACGAGCAGGACCTGGAGGGCTACCTTACCGAGGCTGTCAAGGTCTCAAACGACCATCCGGTCCTAGTGGACAGATATCTTCTGGGCCGGGAGGTCGAGGTGGATGCGGTGAGCGACGGCAAGGACGTGCTCATACCCGGCATCATGGAGCACCAGGAGAGGGCAGGCGTCCATTCCGGGGACTCCACGGCGATATACCCGACGGTGAACCTAAGCCAGGACGAGAAGGACGAGATCGTAAGGACCACGACGAGGCTTGCGAGGGCCCTGAGGGTCAAGGGCCTCATGAACGTCCAGTACGTGATACACGCAGGCAAGCTCCACATAATCGAGGTAAACCCCAGGGCCAGCCGCACAGTGCCATTCATGAGCAAGGTGACCGGTGTGCCCATGGTGAAGCTCGCCACCGCCATATCGATGGGCTCGACGCTAAGGGAGCTCGGCTTTGAGGGGGGGCTCTGGAAGGAGTCCGGCATCTACGCGGTCAAGATGCCCGTGTTCTCGTTTAACAAGCTAACGGATGTGGAAGTGTCGCTGGGCCCCGAGATGAAGTCGACCGGCGAGGTCATTGGCCTCGACAAGAAGCTGAGCAAGGCCCTTCTGAAGGCCTTTCTGGGCGCCGGCTACAGGATGCCCGAGAAGGGGGCGATACTCGCGACTCTCGCCGACAAGGACAAGGAGGAGGCCCTGCCCATAATCAGGGGCTACTTCGAGGCGGGCTTCAGCGTGTGGGCAACCCCCGGGACGGCCGCATTCCTCAGAGGCAAGGGCATGGAGGTCAGCGAGGCCGGCAAGATCGGAGAGGCAGGCCGGGATGTGCTCGGCATAATAAGAGACGGCACCGTGAGCCTGGTAATCAATACGCCAGCCAAGGGCAAGCAGCCCGCAAGGGACGGCTTCAGGATAAGAAGGGCCGCAGTCGAGTTCAACATACCGTGCCTTACGTCGCTTGACACGGCCGGAGGCCTGCTCGACGTGATTAAGCATAGAGGCGATGAGCCTCAGGGAGGGCTCGGGGTTTCATCCCTTAAGGAGATCTCCGCCGGGTTCATGGGAGCGGGAAGATGAGCACCTTCAGCATTGACAGGGCCCCTGTGGTCGAGGCCTGCGACATCGCTCTAGGGATGAGAAGGATCACCCTCAGGGCCCCGGAGATAGCCCTTGAGGCGAAGCCTGGGCAGTTCGTGATGGTAGTGACAGGCTCTCCCGGCGCGATACTCAGAAGGCCGCTGGGAGTCTCCGGCGTTGACGCTAAGGCTGGGTTTATAGTGCTCAGGTTCGCCGTGGCGGGGAAGGGGACGGCATGGCTAGCCGAAAGGCGGCCGGGAGACGAGTTGCAGCTCTCGGGCCCCTTCGGCAGGGGCTTCACCGTTGGGAGGGGGCGCCACCTGCTCGTCGGCGGAGGCACCGGCATCGCTCCCCTCCTGTTTCTCAAAGAGGAGATAAGAAGGGCTGGAGGCATAGCAGTGATGGTGGCAGGCGCCAGGGACAGGGCATGCCTAATGGAGTCCGACATGCTGTCGACTGGCTGCGTGATTACCACCGAGGACGGAAGCCTCGGGGAGGCGGGTTTCGTGACGGGACCCGTCGGGAAGCTTATAAGGGAAGTGAAGTTCGATTCGGTCAGCGCATGCGGGCCTGTGCCCATGCTAAGGGCGGTAAGGGACTTGGCCGCGGCAGCCGGCCTTCCACTAGAAGTCTCGCTGGAATCCCACATGGGGTGCGGCACCGGCGCGTGCAACGGATGCACATGCAGGGAGTCCGAGAAGGACGGTCGCTGGATGAAAGTCTGCAAGGACGGCCCCGTGTTTACGGCAGGGGAGGTGCAGCTGTGAGCTCAAGGCTTGAGGTGAACCTTGCCGGCCTGAGGCTTAAGAACCCCGTGATGAGCGCATCGGGCACTTTCGGCTTCGCCGACTGCTTCAACGATTTCTTCGACCCGTCCTCGATGGGGGCGGTCGTGGTCAAGGCGGTGACCCCTGAGCCGAGGAAGGGGAACCCGCCGCAGAGGATTGCAGAGACTGCATCCGGTATGCTAAATGCGATAGGGCTGGAGAATCCCGGGCTTGACGAGTATTTGCGCATGCATGCGCCAAGGCTAATGAGCATGGGCACGAACGTGATCGTAAACGTGGCGGGCTATACTGCGGAGGACTACGTACATGTGGCATCTGCCCTTGAGCAGGCGGGAGCCGCCCATGCCCTGGAGCTTAACATCTCGTGCCCCAACGTCAAGGAGGGCGGAATCGCTTTCGGCTCGGACGCGGCTTCCGCGGCGAAGCTTACAGCAGCGGTAAGGCGCGCGGTGAAGCTTCCGCTGATCGTGAAGCTGTCGCCCAACGTGACTGACATTTGCGAGATAGCGAAGGCCTGCGAGGGCGAGGGGGCAGATGCGCTGTCTATGATAAACACCCTGCTCGGCATCGCGATAGATGTAAGGACCGGGAAGCCCGTGCTGGCGAATCTGACCGGGGGGCTCTCCGGCCCTGCCATAAAGCCTGTCGCCTTAAGGATGGTCTGGCAGGTGACGCAGAAGGTGGCAATACCGGTAATAGGCATGGGGGGGATAACCTCATGGCAGGATGCCCTTGAGTTCATGATGGCGGGGGCGTCTGCGGTCGCCATAGGCACCGGCCAGCTCATGGACCCCTTGTGCATACCCAAGGCGATAACAGGTCTTGAGGAGTACTGCGAGGCCGCGGGCCTCGGCAATATATCGGAGGCGGTGGGTTCAGCGCATCCGGGAAGGAATGGTGCCAGATGAGCATGCATGAAAGGTTGATTGTCGCCCTGGATTATCCGGATTGGCAGGAGGCGGAGGCTTTAGTAAGGAGGCTTCCTGAGGCCAGGCACTTCAAGGTGGGCCTCGAGCTGTACCTGGCAAGCTCGGGCTCTGCCGTCCACAGGCTCAAGGACATGGGCAAGCAGGTGTTCCTGGACCTGAAGTTCCATGATATCCCCCAGACGGTCGCCGGGGCGGTCGCCCAGGCGGCAAGAAGCGGCGCCGACATGATCAACGTGCACGCGTCGGGAGGCCCTGCGATGCTTGAGGCGGCGGTAAGGGCAAGGGACATCGCGCAGGCGGCCGGCAGGAGGACGAAGCTCATCGCGGTCACGATACTCACAAGCCTCGATGACTCGGATATGAGGGTCATCGGCTACTCAGACGCGAGTGCCAACGAGGCAGCCTTAAGGCTTGCCGGCCTCGCCAAGGCTGCCGGGCTTGACGGCGTTGTCTGCTCGCCGCATGAGATCGCCCGTATGAAGCAGCTTTACGGAAGCCAGTTCACCCTGGTCACCCCCGGGGTCAGGCCCAGCTGGTCGGAGAAGGGCGACCAGAAGCGCGTCTTCACACCGTCGGATGCGATAAGAGACGGCGCGGACTACATTGTCGTCGGCAGGCCGATCACGAAGGCCGAGGTTCCGGCTGAGGCATATGCCTCGATCATAAGCGAGATGGAGGACGGTAGGGATGCTTGACGAGAAAGGGGCCACCAAGGCCTTCGAGGACAATTCGGCCATACTCAAGGGGCACTTCCTGCTCACATCCGGAAGGCACAGCGACAGGTACATACAGTGCGCCCTTGTCATGCAGCATCCGGAAGTCTGCGCGGAGCTTTGCGAGGTGATCGCGTCGAAGCTTCCCCCTGTGAGCGTGGATGTGACGATAGGCCCCGCGATGGGGGGCATCACTCTTGCCTATGAGATGGGCAGGAGACTTGGGACAAGGGCGCTGTTTGCCGAGCGTGAGGAAGGCAAGATGAGCTTAAGGCGCGGCTTCAGCCTCAAACCGGGGGAAAGGGTCCTGGTTTGCGAGGACGTCGTTACCACTGGCGGCTCCGCCAAGGAGGTCGCCGACATGGCGAGGGCGATGGGCTGCGAGGTGACCGCCATCGCCTGCCTGATAGACAGAAGCGGCGGCAAGGCCGATCTGGGCTATCCTTTGCTGAGCGTAGTGAGGATGGAAGTTCAGTCGTGGCCGCAGGAGGAGTGCCCTCTCTGCAAGGCGGGCTCATCCCCGTACAAACCGGGCTCGAGGAAGCTATAGCGGGTAAAAAAGAATACTACCGCACACTGCCCGCGGAGCTTAGCCAAGGCCGCGGGTTTGGTGTATCATTGAGCTAGAAGGATACCCTGCAGTGTGCGTGTTGCGACGTGT
>CAZHKX010000028.1:0-15670 GCA_964532805.1 uncultured Clostridia bacterium | reverse complement strand
CATCACGGTGATGATCTTCGTAAGCAGCGGGCCGGTCTTCCTTGTGGCGGACTCCTTGTCGAACTTGGCCAACAACTCCTCTACGTCGACGGGAGCGTCGTCCACCTGGGTTTTCCTGATGTCAGCTGAAGACACTAGAGTATACCCCCCTTATAGCTGTGGTTCTTATTATTCTATCCTGAAGAGGAGCCGCCTACCGGGCCCTGCCTCTTTCACGAAGTCGACCAGGAAGCCGTCCATCTCCAGGAAATGCCTATCGTTTTCGGTCTGCACGCCTATCTCGAAGCTGCTCATCCGCCGGTCCATGCCGTAGTATCTGATGTACTCGGGGGTCATCTCCATCTTGGCGCCGGGATCCGGCTCGGATGGAAAACCCCATCCCATGTCGGCGAAACGGGTCTCATACACCTTGAACTCGTAGTCTTCTGTTACCTCGAAGAAGTCCGTCCAGTCGCTGAGCTGCACTGAGTGCTCGAAGGTGGTGCTGAACCTGTCGCCCGGGGAGACCTTCCGCCTGAAGATCACCTCGCCGTCGTCCGCCGCCACAACCTCGAGATACATGTCCCTTCCAGCTCTGGCCTTTATGAGGACCGCCAGCGCTAAAAGGAGCAAAATCATCCCTATACATATTAACCCAAAGATACGCCTTCTTGCCATAGGACCATTATAGAACAAAGGAGGCACCCTTCGTGAGTGCCTCCCGATTTGCCTTGGAAAGGTGCCTTCAGCTTACTTTATGAGGCCCTTCTCCTTGTAGTACTGTACCGCGCCGGGATGCAGCGGGCAGCCGAGGCCGTCGATGGCTTCCTCGAGCTTTATGAAGGCGCCCTTGGCATGGCCGGCCGCGATGTCGGCGGTCTTCTCGAAGAGGGTCTTGGTTATCGCATATACTATGGTGTTGCTGAGCTTGGTGTTGGCGACGAGTATCGCCATGACTGCGACCGACTTGGCGGAGTCAGGCTGGTTCGCGCCGTATGCCTTCGCGGGGATTGTCGTTCCTGCCATGAAGGGGAGCTTCTTCTGGAGTTCGGCTATCTTGGCGTCCTCGATGGTCAGGATCCTGATCTTGTGGGTCACGGCGGTTTCGGTGATTGCCGCGGTGGGTACGCCGCCGGTCACGAAGAAGGCGTCAAGCCCGCCGTCCTTGAACTTTGCCGAGGCCTGCGCGAAGCTGCTGTACTCATACTTGGTGTCCTTCTTGTAGTCCATGCCGTAGACTGAGAACAGCTGGCCGGCGTTGACTTCCGTGCCGGAGCCGAGGTCGCCGACGGAGACCCTCTTGCCCTTTAGGTCGGCGAAGGTCCTGATGTCGGAGTCAGCCCTGACTACAATCTGAAGGGGTTCCGGATAGAGGTTGCAGATGGCGCCGATGCCCTTGTAGGCGGCTCCGGCGAACTGGCTTCCCTCGGTTCCGTTGTACATGAAGTACGCGGTGTCGTTCTGGACTATCGCGAGGTCATAGTCACCGGCCTTGATGCCGTTGAGGTTGGCAATCGAGGCTCCCGTGGAGACGGCGTTCATGTTGATGTCGGCGTTGTACTTGTTCAGTACGCCTGCGATCACGCCGCCGAGCGGGAAGTAGGTGCCAGCGACGCCGCCGGTTCCGAGCGACAGGTCGGTCTTCGCCATGGCGACCAGGGACAGTGACATGATTACCGCGAGTCCGATAAGCAGTGCTCTCTTCATTATATTCCTCCTTCGGTAAATGGGATTTGCGACAATATCCTAACATTAAAGATACCATAAGGTATTTTCTTCGCAATACTTGATAATCCTTCCAACAGCGGCGCGATATTTACCTTTGATGGCATCTTTCCGCTGATACTGACGCCTTTGCCCGCGGAATGTTCCCAGGGGCGGGAAGCAGGGCTTCCACCGATATTATTCGACATTAGTGAAGGTTTGGATTAAAATATGGCTGGTTTTGAAGAAATGTCGCATAAAGCAGGGAGGAATCAGAATTGCTCAGCATAAAGGGTCTGTCGAAAAGCTACAGCAAGAACAAGGTGAAGGCGGTTGACGGGCTAAACCTTGAAGTGAAGGCCGGTGAGATCTACGGCTTCCTGGGCCCCAACGGAGCCGGCAAGACCACCACGATCAAGATGATAGTGGGGCTTCTAAGGCCCGACGCAGGTACGATAGTGGTCGACGGGCACGATGTGATTAAGGACCCCGTGGGGGCCAAGGCCTCCATAGCATTCGTGCCGGACACGCCGGAGCTGTTCGACAAGCTCACAGGCGTCGATTACCTGAACTTCATGGGGGACATATACGGGGTGAGCACAGAGGACAGGAGGAAGAGGGCGAAGAAGCTTCTGGCAATGTTCGACCTCGAGGCCGCGGCGGGCGACCTCATATCCTCATATTCTCATGGCATGAGGCAGAAGATGGCTCTAACTGGCGCGCTCCTGTCGCAGCCCAAGGTCATGATCCTGGATGAGCCGATGGTGGGCCTGGACCCCAAGTCCGCGCACCTTTTCAAGGAGCTCATGAACGAGCACTGCGCCGAAGGCGGCACCGTGTTCTTCTCGACCCACGTGCTTGATGTGGCCGAGAGGCTCTGCCACAGGGTCGGCATAATTAAGAGCGGAAAGCTAATCGCCGAGGGCACGATGGACCAGCTTAAGGCCAATATGCAGGGAAGCTCGGGCGAGTCGCTCGAGAAGATCTTCCTGGAGCTGACGGAGAAATGAAGATGGATTCAGCAAGGCAGTACCTATCCCTGGTCAAGGCCCTCCTGAAGATCAACTTCAGCGTGGGCTACTGGAAAGCCAACCTTAGGAAGATAAACGCCAAGGTCGTAGGCCAGGCGGCCATCGGCCTCATCGCTATCGCGGTGCTGGGCGTTTATGAGACTATGTTCGTGTTCCTGATGCGGGATATCTATCCGAAGCTTGCCATGATGGGGCAGCAGAGCTCGATGCTCACCCTGGGAATATCCATGAGCCAGATAATGGTGCTCATCTTCGGCATGTTCTACGTGATCGCAGCCTTCTACTATTCGAAGGGCACCGACCAGCTGATGGCCATGCCCATGAAGCCCGGCACCGTGCTGATGTCCAAGTTCACCGTAGTGCTCGTAAACGAGTACCTTACCGAGCTTGCGATACTAGGGCCCGTGTTCGGTGTATACGGGGCCATGTCGGGCGCGGGAGCCGGCTACTGGGTCATGTGCGTGCTGGTGTTCCTGCTGGCACCTCTACTACCGCTTGCGATATCCTCGCTTCTTGCGATGCTTCTTGCAGGCGTCATAGCAAAGGGCAGGAACAAGACGGTCATGAACATACTCGGCATACTGATCTTCATGGCGGTCTACTTCGGCTTCCAGTACTTCGTCCTGTTCAAGATGCCCCAGGACGAGGCGAATGTTATGGAGTTTCTGGCGACTATGAACTACAACCTGGCTCTTGCGGCATCGAAGAACTTCCCGCCCAGCTTCTGGGCTACGCTTGCCGTGGCGGAGAACTTCAACGCCATCGGCCTCAGATACTTCGCGATGTTCCTCGGCACCTCGATATTGGGCGTCGCCGCCATGGGCTACATCGGCTCCCGTTATTACTATAGTGTTCTTATGAGCGGGGGGGAGAGCTCGGCGAAGAAGAGGACCGTGGTCGACGAGGGCATGTGGAACAAGCTACAGCAGGGCGACCCTCTGGCTACCATCGCATCAAAGGATCACAAGGTGCTGCTGAGGACGTCCTCATACCTCATGAACTGCGGCACGCTGCCGCTTATCTGGCCTGGGCTTCTTCTCATGTACTCGCTCTTCGGGAGGAACATCGCCTCGAATGCCCCCGAAGACCAGCTCATACAGTTTCTGACCACGATAAACGTACCTTGGATAAAGACCATAGGGCTCATGCTCCTTACCCAGATGGTGACGACGGGCTCCATGATAGGCGCCACCGGCTTTTCCAGGGAGGGGCACTCCCTTGCGATAACAAAAGCGCTCCCCATAAGCGGAAGGAACGTCGTCCTCGCGAAGGTCAGGTATGCGCTGCTGTTCCAGCTTATAACCAGCATACCGATGATGGCGGTGGGGCAGTACCTCTTCAGGCTGCCTGTAGGCTATGCACTGATCGCGCTTCTTGTCGGTCATATCGGCGGCCTGTGGTCCATCTTCGGTGGCATCCTCATCGACGTGATGAGGCCATATCTGAACTGGACCGACCCGACAAGGGCGGTCAAGCAGAACATCAATGCCGTCGTCCCTATGTTCGGAGGATGGGGCATCCTCTTCGCGCAGGGCTACGCCGCCTACAGGATGTACCTTGCGGGCTGGAGCGGATGGCTCCCAATCGGCATCATCACGGCGTTCAATGTGCTCTTCGCAGGCGTGACGTTCGCGGCGCTCATGGCAAACGCCGAGAAGCGCTACAACATGATCGAGCTGTAGGATGCAAAGGGACGTTTACCTGTCGCTGGGTACGAACCTGGGCGACAGGAAGGCAAACCTGAGGCGGGCGGTATCTGAGCTTGAAGGGGAGCTCGGGACCGCCCTTTCCCTTTCCTCCGTCTATGAGACAGAGCCATGGGGTTACACCGACCAGCCGGCCTTCCTCAACATGTGCGCAAAGTTCAGAAGCGACAGGAGCCCCGAGGAGCTTTTATCCCTTGTAAAAGGCATAGAGGCGCGGATGGGAAGGCAAAGAAGCGTAAGATGGGGACCGAGGCTCATAGACATAGACCTTCTCAAGGTCGGAAGGCTCAAGCGCAAGTCGGAGTCTCTCGAGCTGCCGCATCATAGGATGTGGGAGAGGGCCTTCGTCATCATACCCCTGTCTGAGATAGCACCTAGGATGAAGGCACCTGACGGAAAGAGCCTCAGGCAGCTCGCAAGGGATATGGATCATGAAGGGGTAGCAAGAAGGACGGCGATTCGGCCTTGAACACAAAGCTTTGACATTTATGGCGGGCAGTTTGTTGAAAATTGACCTTTTAGGTGATATTTACGCGAGTAAATCATTTACCATCATCCAGTACAGGTATTCATCTGAAGTACTAAATTCGATATCCGATGAAACCTGTTCTGGATACAATAGGAAGTAAATCATTGACCAGTTTCTGAGGTGCTTCATTGATTTCTGAACTGCTTACTTTCTTTGAACATGAGCTTAAGGTGCTTCTTGCCTCGATGCTTCCTGTCATAGAGGTGCGTGGTGCCATCCCGATCGGCCTCGCTTACGGGATGAACATTTCTCACGCAGCTTTGGTATCGTACATAGGCAGCATCCTTCCAGCACCCGTTCTTATACTTGCCGGAAGAAAGACAGTCGAAACCATATCCAGATGGGAGCTTTTTAGAAGGCTTACTGACAGGGTAATAAGAAGGACTACGGGCAAGTATGAGATTGCCTATAACAAGTATGGGTCTTGGGCACTTCTCGTGTTCGTCGCAATTCCTCTTCCCGGAACAGGGGTATGGGCAGGCAGCCTGATAGCATCCATACTCAGGCTGAGGCTGAGATGGGCGGTAATTGCGATACTCGCCGGCAATGCCATTGCCACGTTAGTAATCGCCGCTACCGGCTATGGAGTGCAGCGCATGCTGAACTAAAGTAAAAGCAGATACGGTCAAGTTCAGCTTTACAGACGAGAAAGAGAACAATATGCACAAATAATATGAGATACCTGAGGCTAGAACCCCAGGCATCTCGCACCTTTAGAGCCATCCAATCACAGTTTCTTATAAGTCTCTATCGAGCCGATGTCCACGAACGAACCGTCCGGCACATATCCCATTACCTCGGCTTTTCCCATGAACCAGCCTATGATCTTCCCAAGGGCGTCTTTGGGATTCCCCACCTTCAGATACTCGTCAATCCATGGAAGGGAGTCCTTCCTGAATATATACGTCGCATATGCCGCGTAATCTGACTTCGGATGCTCTGGCTTCTCCTCGAAGCCCACAATCCTGCCCGAAGCGTCCAGCTCGGCCACCCCGAGCCTCTTCAGATACTCGGGGTCCAGCACCTTCTGTACTATGACGCTGCACTTCCCACACCTTTCATAAGAATCGATGAAGCCCTTCAGGCTGAAAGTGAAGTGGCTGTCGCCCGCAATCACCAGGACGTCATCCTCATGTCCCATCTTGGAGAGCGCAAGAGCCATGTCCGTTATTGCCCCCAGGGCTCCCTCTGGCGACGCCACCCCGTTACTAATAAGGCTCATCTTGCAGCCCTTATTGCAGGCATAACCATCAAGAAGCGCCTCATAATCCCTGTAATGCGTCTCATTGGAGATAAGGGTGACATCCCTGATCCCGGAATCTACGATATTGTCGATTATGTTGAGAACAAGGGGCCTTCCGTTCACCGGAAGAAGTGGTTTCGGAGTGGTAAGCGTAATCGGGTACATCCTTTTTCCGAAGCCGGCGCAAAGTATCAGCGCTTTCATTAAAACCTCCAGCCCTTCCAATATATCCATCATTGTATACCAGATAGTGGGAACGATAAAGCGGCATCGCCGCAGTAAGCCAAGCCCTGCTTGACTTTGCACTATAAGCCGCCAATATGCCGGCATTCCTAATTTCTCTAAACTATGCCGGTCAGGTCCTTTGCCGTGACGGTTATGCCGAAGGCCTTCCCGTCAGCCTTAAGAAGATTGAAGAAGGCCAGGAAGCGCTTTCCGTCCACAGCCAGGTACTCTGTCTGGAAGGCGCCTTCTTCAAGAGCCCTTCTGTAAAGTGAGTGCCAGTGGGCCGCTATCTCCTTCTGCATAATCATATCCTCCGGCAACATGCCTTTCTTCAAATGCTTGCCCTTCCTTATGCCGAAGTAGTCGTCGAAGCTGTTGTTGAAGACCATGAGCCTGAACGTGTTGGCGTCCACGCACCACAGCATGTCCGACATGCTGTCGATTACCGACCTAAGCAGCTCCATAGACTCAATCAATGCCTGCATGGTGCGCTTGCGCTCGGTGATGTCCCGCACTATAGCCTGTAGCAGGATCTCCCCGTCCAGCTCGAGCTTGTTCAGGTTCACCTCGCAATCTATGACCGTACCGTCGCCCTTCTTGTGCTGCCAGTCGAACACAGTGTTGGACCCCTCCATGGCAAGTCTTATCTTATCGAGCGCAAGGGCGATGGAATCAGAGCCGTCCCTCTGCTTAACCGGGGAGAAGTCCTTGGGGGTCCCTCCCAGTATCTGATCCCTGCCTCTGCCGTATAGAAGAAGCGCCGCGGGGTTGCAGTCTATGAATCTGCCGTCTCTTAGGATGAGTATCGCATCCCTTGCCGACTCGAAGAGCGTCCTCCTGTAGGCCTCGCTCCTTCTTATGTCCTCTTCCGCCCTCTTCCTCTCCGTGATGTCCTTGCAGAAGCCTGAAAGCCCGATTGTCCTGCCGCCCTTTTTGATGGAGTGCAGGTTCAGCTGAAGGGTCCTCTTCTCCTTCTCGAGCCAGTATTCGGAGGAGAACCTCCCGCCGTTTAAGGCCGCCTCGTAGAATCCTTGCCATATCGCAGCAACTTCCGGCACGAGAAGCTCTCCGGGCGTCATGCCCAGCTTGGGCTCTATGCCCCTGTTGTTCTTGAAGAAGGACTCGAAGGCGGCGTTGAAGGACAGCAGCTTAAAATCCCTGGTGTCCACCGACCAGACGAAATCGTCCGTGCTGTTCATGACGGCCAGCACCTGCGCCTGATATGAGGAGATGGAGCTTTCCAGGAGCTTCCTTTGGGTGACGTCCCGGAATATCACGAGAAGGGCGGGCTTTCCTCCCCATTGGATCGGGTGGTAGCTTGCCTCAAGGTCTATGGCCAGCCTGTCCTGCCTGTGGAACTGCACCTCCGTGCCGAGCTCCTCCCCCTCGCTGAGGGCGAGCACGGCTCTCATCCTGGGCTCCGACTTCATGGTCGCGTCCAGGTCCGAGAGCCTGAGCCGGGAGAACTCGTCAGGGGTGAAGCAGAACTTTACAGGGGAGGCTGCGTTAAACGCAAGGATCGCTCCGTCCCTGCCGCATACGAGCATCGGGTCTGGGGCTGCATCGAAGACTTTCCTGTAGTCGGAGCTGATGTCTGCTTCTTTGGGCTTTGCTTGTCCGTCCGCCATAGCTGGCCTCCATATCCTGCATAAAACGATTAGTAGCCAGAACCCGGCTTTTAGTAAATATACGAGGAGGAAGGGCCTTTATCCTTCAAGACGAGCGCCGGCCCGGTAATATCTGCGCGATGAACGCGGCAATAGTCAAGTAGAACTTGACAGCGCAGCTTGGCGCGATCCTAAGGCTGGAAACGGCGGGATAACGAATAGGGCTGGGAATAGAGGAGAATAACAGGAAATATTTAATAATAGAATCAAGATGCGGCGGGGAGGTGCTTCCTTGGCGCAGACAGGCCGCCAAGGGATCCTTTGCAGCAGATACGCAATTAAGGAGGCGGGTAGAATGAGGGCTTTGAGGATCTGCCTTGCTGCGGCTGTGCTTCTGGGCCTCATCGCAAGCGCCGGCTGCGGCAAGAGGTATTACTTCAGCTTCATGGACAGCCAGAGCCTGACTGACGGGGTGAACCCCTGGCTCTGTTATGGTGACGGCACCGCCCAGTTCTTCTCGGACGGAGTCGCCCTGAACGACAAGTGGATAGTCTGCCCGTTCGGGTTCAGAGGGGACCTTACGATAAAGATCACCTATGACCTAGACGTGACCGAGGAGGAGGTAATAAGGTTCTTCTTCCTTCTGGCAAGCGACGCGGTCTATCCAAGCGACAGCTATCACGGAGGCGCAATCTATGCGGGAGACCCCGCCGTGCAAAGCGCGGTGATAGCCGAGAAGCACTACTCAAGCAGCGGGGTCAAGGGCTACTGGACCGGCATAGTGCCGGGCCTTGACAGGGACGGGGAGAATGTAGTCCAGATCACCAAGCGAGGAGACCGCTACACCTTCAAGCTGAACGATGAGCTCATGGCCGACTACGTAGCTGAGCTGTACTTCCCAGGCTGGTTCTACATACAGATCAGGGGTGAAATCGCAGAGGAGACGTATGCGGGGGCGATGGTGGTCAAGGATGTGACAATCACATATTCAGGCGATATTCAGGAGATATAGCGATTAATAACGGTGGGGGTGCGGAAGTTGAAGAGATCCAGGCTCATCTTGCTGGCAGTGGCGGCGTTACTTATCCTGAGCGCTGCCGGGTGCATGAAGACATGGTCGGTCAATTTCACGAGGGTAGGGGACATCGACGACTGGTATAATAGCGATCCAGGCGCTGAGCAGCTGATAGGCGGCACGGGGCTTGTGATTGACGGCGCCACTATAGGAACCCCCGTAGCATTCGGGGCGGACTTCGAGGTCACGCTCGTTTTCTACCTCGGCGTGGATGCCTCCAGCAGGGCAAGCCTCACGGCTTTCATCGGCGACTCGTCAACCTGGCGCCCCATGAATTTCTTCCTCCTCAAGCTGGGCCTAATGGGAGACCCCGGTTCGGAGCAACTGCAGATAACTGATGCAGGACCCATACTTAACACCAATATCGCCAATAACAACAGCGCGGACATACCATACCTGGACAGGAACGGCCTTAACACGCTCGTCATCAACAAGACGGGAAACGTCATACAGATGTACCTTAACGATGAGCTTCTCCAGGAGTTCGCCCTGCTGTACTGCAATGCGGCGCACTACAGGGTCAATCTCACCGTCGACTGCGACGGGGACAGCTCGTTTATATTCAAGAGCATCAAGGTCAAGTATTCCGGGGCGCTGCTGTAACTAAAGGTCAGCTTTAAAAAGAAGGCGAGTGTTCCTATTCCAAGGAGCCCATGGTGGAAGCCGGGGCTCCTTTCGCTGCTAATCTAGCCTTGGTCTTCCTAGTAATATTGCCCGCCTACGATAAATGAAGCACACAAGACCCTAAGGGCCATCGCATTTAACATCCTGCCAACAATACGCACCGTTATACCTTTCCCATACTTCTACCACTTCACAATCGAATCGAAGGCCGGAAGAGCCAAGCAGAACTTGACACGGCGGCGTAATGGCATGGTTAAACAAAAGATGCATAGCAGCAGGAGCGGCTTATCTTCTACCGTGGCAGGAAGCTCAAAGAAAAAATAAAAGATATAAAGATTAGTAGAATAATAATGCCTGCAATACTTGTAAAAGAGTGGAACATGCCTGCAAAAGGAGTAGAATGATGGTAAAACCCGTAGAAAAAGGCGGTATTGCGGTTTCGCGACCAAGTCGGTGGAGGTGTGGGATTTGAGTAAATCGAGGATCATCATGGCGGCGGCGGCACTTGCCCTGATTATCAGCTTGGCAGGCTGCGCGAAGGTCTGGACTGTGGACTTCGCAAGGGTGGAGGACATCAGCGACTGGAATGACGACGGCCAGGGCACAAAGGAGCTTGTGGCAGGCAAGGGCCTTAATATCGACGGCTGGGGGACGATAGGTAGCCCGGTCGCCTTCGATGCCGACTTCGATGCGTCAGTGAAGTTCAGGCTTAAGGCGTCGGCTGGCAATTACCTGAACCTTGTATTCTACTTCTGCGACACTCTCAACTTCGACCCCGACAACTACTTCTTCCTGAGCCTCGTAAACGTCGGCGAGGCGGGGAAGGAAGGCTTCCAGATCATGGACAGCACCAAGTCCATCGGCACGCAGGTCGCCTCCGGAAGCAATATCGACCTGCCCTACATCGACCGCGACGGTGACAACACCTTCCTCATGAAGAAGACCGGAAACGTCATAGGGATGTACTTAAATGGTAAGCTCCTGTACGAGTTCGCGCTTACCTACTGCCAGGGAGCCAAATACTACGTCCGCTTCCGCGGTGAGACGTGGAGTAGCGCAGTGCTTACTTTCAAGAGCATAAAGGTGAGCTACAAGGGCAGCATGATCTAAAGTCGCAGCATTCCTAAGGTATAAGCGAAGGAGCCCGTGGCGGCAGGCCAGGGCTCCTTTTTCTGCTGTCTTCGTCTTGGTCCGGCGTCACTGGCCTTCCGACCTGACTCGCCGATCTAGCGAAGCTTTGTTAAAATCTCTTGTCTCTTGGTCCTCACCTTTCGATTAGGACCGCGATGCCCATCCCGCCTCCGATGCAGAGGCTTGCAAGGCCCTTCCTGACTCCGCGCTTCTCCATCTCATGCAGGAGGGTAACTATGATCCTTGCCCCTGACGCCCCGACCGGGTGGCCCAGAGCTATGGCGCCGCCGTTTACGTTCACGATGGAGGAATCCACGCCGCCGAACTCCTTCTTAAGGCCCTTCATGACAGCGAGAGACTGCGCTGCGAAAGCCTCATTAAGTTCAACGAGCTCCACGTCCTTAAGGTTCCAGCCCGACTTTGCGAGGGCCTTGCCGATTGCAGGCACGGGGCCGAATCCCATGACACTGGGGTCGACTCCTGCGGAGCCGTAGGATACCAGCTTGACCAGCACCTTCAGGCCATGCGCCTTCGCGTACTCGGCGCTGGTCAGCACGAGGAAGGCGGCACCGTCGTTTATGCCCGACGAATTTGCCGCGGTGACCCTGCCGTCCTGCTTGAAAGCGGGCTTGAGCTTAGACAGGCCCTCTACTGTGACGCCCTTTCTCGGGAACTCATCCCTGTCGATTACTATAGGCTCGCCCTTCCTCTGAGGGATGACGACGGGGGCTATCTCATCCTTGAACTTGCCGGCTTCCATGGCCGCCTCGCACTTCTGCTGGCTTGCTGCCGCGAAGGCGTCCATCTCCTCACGGGTTATGGACCACTCGTCGGCGAGGTTCTCTGCGGTGATGCCCATGTGGTAATTATTGAACACATCCGTAAGGGCATCCTTTATCATGGAATCCACCAGCTGGGTATCGCCCATCCTTGCGCCGTACCTTGCCGTCGGCACGAGGTAGGGGGCCTGCGACATGTTCTCGACCCCTCCTGCGAGCACAACCTCCGCATCGCCGAGCATTATCGCCTGCGCGCCCAGCACCACCGCCTTCATGCCCGAGCCGCAAAGCTTGTTTATTGCGTACGCCGGCTTCTCCACCGGTATTCCGGCCTTCACGGCGACCTGCCTGCCCACGCCCTGGCCAAGCCCGGCCTGTAGTATGCAACCTACTATCGCCTCGTCAACCTGAGAGGGGCTGATCCCCGCCTGCGCCATCGCGGCCTTCGCCGCAACGGCACCCAGCTCCACCGCGGAGACGTCCTTGAACGCGCCGCCGAAGGAACCTATCGCGGTGCGCTTTGCTCCGACTATCACGACTTGCCTCATGTCCTTACCTCCAATGGCTTTTGCCTTCCTATACTGCTGATAAACTTCATTCCTTTATTCGGGCCATCGTCTCGCCTACAGCAGGCCGATCGCTCTCGCCTTCGCGGCAAGCTCCTCCCTGAAGTTCGGGTGAGCCACGGAGATGAGCTGAAGGGCCCTCTGGCGGACGCTCTTCCCCCTTAGCGCCGCGATGCCGTTTTCCGTCACGACGTAGTCCACGTTGGAGCGGTGCAGGGTCACGAACGTCCCCTCAGCGAGCATCGGGGTTATCGTCGATATGGTGCCGCCCTTTGCCGTTGAGTAGCAGGCTATGATCGACTTGCCCTTGCCGTCTAGGCCCTCGACCGCGCCTACCGCGGTGTCGGACTGGCCGCCTGTGCCCGAGTACTGCACGTTTCCGAGGGATTCCGATGCCACCTGGCCGGTCAGGTCCACCGAGAGGCATGTGTTGATGGACACCATCTTGGTGTTCTGCCTGATTACGCACGGGTCGTTCACCCATCTGCCCCTGTGGAACTCGACTACGGGGTTGTCGTCGACGAAATCGTAGAGCCTCTTTGAGCCCATGCAGAAGGTGGTTATCGCCCTGTCCTTCATGAAGCCCTTCTTCGAGTTCGTTATGACGCCCATCTCGTAGAGGTCCATCATGGAGTCCACGAACATCTCGGTATGGACGCCAAGCTCCCTCTTGTCCTTCAAGGACAGCGCCGCGGCGTTGGGGATGCCCCCAATGCCCAGCTGTATAGTGCTTCCGTCCTCCACGAGCTCGGCGATGTTGGCGCCGATTTTCATGTCTATCTCGCTGGGCTGCATCCCGGGCATCTCCGGAACGGGCTTCGTGTTCTCTATGAAGAAGTCGACGTTTCTCACGTTCATGAGCGTGTCGCCCATGCCCCGGGGCATGTTCTCGTTCACCTCGAGGATCACGAGCTTTGCGTTCTCGGCCACGTCCTTCTCATAGGTGAGGCTGAGGCCAAGATTGACGTTTCCGTGCCTGTCCGGAGGGGTGCACGCCCCTACGTATATGTCGGGCGTCTTCGCGTACATCCTGTCGGTTGCAGCACGGTGAAGCATGTTGGGCACGAAAGTCGCGGTCCCGTAGCCCTTTTTGACGGTCTCCCTGATATTTGCCGTATGGAACCAGGAGTTGAGCTCGAACTTCCCCCTCATCTCCGGCTTCATGTAGAAGTCATAGGGAAGAAGGGTGAGGCATGAGAAGACCTTCACGTCCTCCGCCCAAGCGGCCGCTTCATGGAGCCTTCCCATGAAGCCCTGCGGCTCGTTCGCGCACATGGCGACTACTATGTCGTCTCCGGCTTTGACCTTCCTTACAGCGTCCTCTATGGATATGAGCTTGCTTTTATAGATGTCGTTCCAGTTGGGCATGTCGCACCTCCGAAATCTCGCTTTATCTTCCCTTAAAGGTAGGTCCCGCATCTGCTTGGGGCGGCCAGCTAGTATCTGAACAGGTTCGCAGCCACCGAAAGCCCTGAGCCGGAGGCCATGAAAGCCACAGTGTCGCCCCGCTTGACCCTGCCTTCCTTTACCGCCACGTGGAAGGCCATGGGCACGCACCCCGACCCTGTATAGCCATAGCGGTCCATCACCATCGTCGTCTTCTCCATCGGAAGGCCCAGTATGGCCATTATGTCGACTATCAGGGACTTGTTTATCTGCGTGAAGATGATGTGGTCCAGTTCGGCAAGCTCCATGCCACCGCGCCTTAGAAGGTCCTGGACTACGCCGGGCCAGAGCTTGAGGTTCCTGTCGGGAGGAAGCCTCTGGAGGTTCTCCAGGCCCCACTTGCCCTCCGAAAGCAGCTCGCATGTAGCCTGCCTGCGGGCGCCGCCCGTGTAGATGCCGATGTAATCCCACTGGGTGCCGTCGGCGGCGAAGGCGGATTCTATGAAGCCGGACTGGCCTGTCTCATCCCGCCCCAGCACGAAAGAGCCCGCTCCGTCCGCGAATATGGAGAAGCCGAAAACATCCCCCGGCCTTATAAAAGCCGGCATGTTGTATACTCCCGTGACGAGCGCGTACTTCATCTTGGGGTCCGTCGCCATGATCCTCGCCGCGGTGCTGAAGGCGGAGGTGAAGCTTGCGCACGATGCCACCATGTCGAAGGCTGGCACGGGCCTCTGCCCCTTCTGTATCCTTCCCTGGAGCATGACGGCCGTCGCGGGGGATATGTACTCCGGGGTGTCCGTGCCTACTATGAACAGGCCTATGTCGTCCGCGTCTATCCCTGCGTCGGCGATGGCATTAAGCGCAGCCTTCTCGCAGAAGTCCAGCGTGCTCTCGTCGATGCCCCTGAGCCTTGCGATGTGCCTCGTCCTGTAGCCGAGCTTCGCTTCAGTCTTCTCGGCGTCGAAGCTTATCCCGGCAAGCCTCATGAGCTCGTAGTTGTCTATCGGTTCGCCCGGGGCGTAGAGCCCCGTTCCGAGTATCCTTACCGGCAGCATCTGTCAGCACCTCCATTGCACGATTGGCGGCAGCAGCCGCCCGTATAGTATCCCATGAGCTCCGAAAGGAAGCCCTTTGCGTCCTTGATGTCCCTTGCGTATGCGAACTCGAGCCCGAAGTAGTGGGCGATACCCATGAGGTAATTGGCCGCCGTCTCCCGGTCCCAGCCTTCGGGAAGCCAGTCCATCCTTGCAAGGTAGCCCCTCTTGAAGGCCTCGTAGTAGTCCCTTGCGGCCTCCGGCACTACGTACTCCGCCTGCCTTACGACCGGATAGCAGTCGGGGTCGAAGGTGAGAAAGAGGCTGAAAAGGTACACGCCGGCGATCTCCTCCTCGAGCCTTGTGAGGCCCTTTGGCATGTTAACCGCTATGAAGCGCCTTATCTCCCTGGATATGCCCGTTATAATCTCCGCGAGGAAGCCCTCCTTGGAGTCGAAGCAGTTGTAGAAGGTGCCCACCGACGTGCCCGCGGCCTTTGCGATCTCCGCCACTGACACCGCCGAGAAGTCGCACCTTCCGAACAGCTCCTTGCCGACCTTCTTAAGGCGCATCGGGGTGTCCTGCTCGAGCTCGACTGCCGGAGGAAGTATCCTCTTCGGCAGAAACTCGTCTATTGGGCGCGCCGCCTCCTCAGGAAACGCCCCGCATGCAGCGATGCCCTTAAGGGTCGCAAGGTCCGCGTTCTGGCCCTCAATCGCGTGCCTGATGTTCGTGAACCTCAGACCCGAGAGTATGTACACGTACTCGGGGTCCGCCACCGGCCGGCCGAGAACCTTCCCGAGGTGGTCGGTGTAGATGTCGCGAAGTTTCCTCTCGTACTCGATGTGCCTGTACTGGCCCTGTCTGAAGGCCCTTATTAGGTGCTTGTTGTCGACGGTCACCTTGAGAAGGTCGGCTATGTAGTTGCCGAGCCTCTCGCCCGCGTCATCGGAGCCGTTCAGCCTTGGGGCCCTTCCGACGACTTCTATCGTTCGGTCCATGAGGGCAAGGAAGATCTCCTCCTTGTCCTTGAAATAATGGTAGGCTA
>CAZHKX010000027.1:0-16219 GCA_964532805.1 uncultured Clostridia bacterium | reverse complement strand
ATACGTCGTAGTTGGCTCCCCTGTTGCCGGTCTCGAAGGACTTCGGCAGGGACTTCGCGCCGGAGTAGATCGGGATGTAGCAGGTTGTTCCGGGCTTGTCATAGCCGAACCACACCAGGCCGCCGATGGCTGCGGGCATGTTGCCCCTCATCTGGAACACGACCGAGAAGTTGGTCCTGAACAGCGATATGGCGCGCTCCCATCCTGCGCTGTTCTTGGGGTTGCTGCTGGAAGGGGTGGGCCACCTGTCGGGGGTGCCGAACGCGCCGGCCTGGAGCCCCTTGGTGAGGTCGAACTCGGTTCCCTCATAGTGGTCGCGGCAGATCGCCATGAGCATCTGCGGGGTGACCGGCTTGTCCGGCTTTATCGCGAACGGGTACTGCTCGAGCCACGGATCAAGGTTGAGCGACGGAGCCAGGAGGCTGAATACCCTCCACTCGCGGCGCGCGTTGTAGGGCGAATAGGCCTTGAGGCCGTAGGTCTCGTACACCTTGAAGGGCTTGCCTGATGCGGGATCCCAAAGGCCGAGGTCCTTGGCGAGGGAGAAGATGTGCTTGGAGCAGAGGTAGTTGGCGGTGTCCTCCGGGAACACCTCGCCGATCCTGCTCCTGTTTGCCGAGACCCCGACATATCCTTCGGGGATTCTGACTGCTGCCCAGACTGCGCCGGGTTCGCCGGAACCGGGCTCCCACAGAGGGCCGGGCCCGAACACTTCGAACTGCCATACTTCGTCCTTGTCGACGACCGTGAGGCACTCTCCGCCTATGCCGTAACCATACTTCTCGGCCAGCTCGCCCATAATAAGTACGGCTTCGCGCGCGGTCTTCGAGCGCTCGAGGGCGATTCTCTGGAGCTCGACGATGTCGAACCAACCCTTGGTGTTCCTCATCTTGGAGGATCCGCCGATGGTCGTCTCGCCCATGCCCACTCCGTTCTCGTTCATGAAGGAGTAGGATGCGTTGATGTACTGATAGGTGTGCTCTACCTGGGGTATGACGCCGGGTGAGAAGATCGGGGTTGCTATCTGCTCGAACTGTCCGTAGTCAGTGTTCCTGAGGACTGTCCTCATGGTTCCTGCGGGCCAATCCTTGGCCGGCACTACGTTGATCCTGGTGTTGTCGGAACCGGAGTCGTCAGTCCACGTGGTCATCACGTAACCGCCGGCCGATGCGCCCTTCGATACTGGAATCGAAGTGCAGGCAAGCGAGGTTGCCGCGAAGGCAGCGATGAGCACGACAGCCATAAGGCTTGCTACAAAGCTCTTTCTCATTTCTTCCCCTCCTCGTTTTTGCGTAGGGCGAGACCGCCCCCGCCAAAAAACAGTATACCACCGAAGGAGGGGATTGCCATTTGACGGGCGGCACTGAATCTGCCTCCCTTATGTATATTTATTGATGCAATGCGCATCTATCTGCGCCTGTTGACTTTCAAATATTGCTGATTATGTGCTCGACCTCAGCCTGAGTCCCTGACCTGAGTGCCCTCCCTGCAGCCTCTCTCAGCTTGCCCGACTCCTTTGCGGAAAGCGCCTTTGCGACAGGGCCTAAGCTTGCTGCCGCCATGCTCAGCTTGGCGGCTCCCAGCCCTGCGAGGATCACGGACCCTTCCGGCGTGCCGGCCAGCTCCCCGCAGACAGACAGCTCTATGCCTTTTGCCGCGCATGCCTCCGAGCACATCCTCACAAGCCTAAGCACAGCTGGGTTCAGCTGCTGGTAAACCCCTGCCACCGCCGGGTTGCCCCGGTCTGCGGCCATCGTATACTGGACCAAGTCATTGGTTCCTATGCTGATAAATGAGCAGCGTTCGGCAAGTACGCCCGCCAACAGGCATGCCGATGGGACTTCGGCCATGATGCCGGCCCTGATAAAAGTCGGCCTCCCCCTCTCGGCTTCTATCTCCGATGCCGCCTCCCGAAGGACGGCCAGTGCGGAATCCAGCTCTTCGACCGTGCCTACCATCGGGAACATCACATCGATGGCGAAGTCGCATGAGACCGACGCCAGCGCCCTAAGCTGCGCTTTGAAGACGGCGGGCCTGCTAAGTGAATACCTAAGCGACCTTAGCCCAAGGTAAGGGTTCTGCTCGTGCGGGATGTCTATGAAGCCCGGCTTCTTGTCGCCTCCGATGTCCAAGGTCCTGAATCTGACCCTTCCAGGTGACGCAAGGCCTGCTATTTCCCTATAGGCCCTCTCCTGCTCCCCTTCACTGGGAAGCTCGCTCGCCCCCATGTAGATGAACTCCGTCCTCATAAGCCCCACGTCAAGGCCGGTCAGGCCCATATCTCGGGCCCTTCTCATCTCAGCTGCGCTGCCTATGTTTAGGGCTGCCCCTATCACCTGGCCGTCGGCTGTATGGAAGCCGGAGGGGTCGACCGTCCCGACAGCTCTAGCCGCCCTCTCCCCGAGTGCCTCGGCCGGCAGATGGCCGCCTATCGCAATCTCCCCCGCATCCGCGTCCAAAAGGCACCGCCCGCCATCCTCTACAGCGTCAAGCAATCCCTTTATCCCTACCACGCAAGGTATTCCCATGGCGCGCGCAAGTATGGAGGCATGGGAGTTAACGGCCCCCTCCTCGAGCGCGATGCCGCACACCTCATCGAAATCGAGACTCACGGTCTGAGACGGCGTAAGCTCGCGGGCTGCTATCACAAAAGGCCCCTGCTCTCCCTGGGCGGCCCGCATGCCTTGGGGGCCTCCGGCCATCCCATCCCCATTCAGGCTTCCTTCCATCGCCCCTGCTATGAGCGCTCCGACCTGCCGGATATCGGCCCCCCTGGCCCTTATGTACTCATCCTCTATGGCATCGAAGGCCGATGCAAGGACCTCGGCCGCCTGCCTTGCGTGATCCGGCCCCGGCTCCTCTCCTCCAAGCTCCTCAGCCTTCTGCCTCAGCATGGGGTCTTCGGCTATCATCATCTGCGCATCGAAGATCGCAGCCTCCTCGGGACCAAGCCGCGCTAGGGCCTCCTGCCTTGCCTGCATAAGGCTTGCCACCGCTGCTTTGACCGCATCATCCCAGGGGAGCTTGACAGATGAAGCCGCACTTGCGCCCGGCTCCGCCCACTTCGCTATCCTGCCTCCAGCCCTGCCAGGGGATGAGGCCGTTCCTTTAAGGATCATGCCCCCGCCTTCTCCTCTATCAGAATGGAGAGCGCATCCATCGCCTCCCTCTCATCCTCGCCTTCCGTCCTAAGGATGAGCAGCTCGCCCTGGGATACCGCCGACATCATCATGTCTATGGTGCTCTTGGCGTTTATGCTCCTGCCCTTGAAATTCAGCGTTATCTTGCTCCTGTATGCTGAAGCTGCCTTCACGAATGCCGCTGCCGGCCTTGCGTGCAGCCCTTCCTTCCCGCTTACGACAACTGTCTTCTCGAGCATCTGCCGTCCCCCTATGCTAGCTTCTGCATCCTTCTGGCGCCCTCTGCCGCCTTCATCACTTCCGCCCCGCCGCTTCCGATGGAAGCTTCGACCGCAGCCACTACCGCGCCCTCCACTATGGGTGCGTCGGCGAGGAATACCCTTCCTGCCGCCTCTCCCATCTCATCCAGCGCTGCTCTTACGGTCATCACGGCGCTGCCCAGGTCCATTACCACGACAGCTTCGCCGCCGCCTTCGGTAAGCCTTGCGAGAGCCTCCGATATCGCGCCGAAGTCTGTCCCCAAGCTTCCGTCTGAAGTCCCGCCTGCAGACAGTATGGCCACTCCGTCGCCGGCCATTGCGGCGGCCATCTCCCTTGCCCCCTCCGCCACTTTCGCGCTATGGGATACTATCAGCACCCCGGTCATCTGCCCGCCCCCTGTACAAGCCGGCAGGCTGCGCTTATCAGCAGGTAGGAGGATACGGCACCTGGATCCAGGTGGCCTACGCTCCTCTCCCCCAGAAAGCTTGCCCTGCCCCTGTTGGCCTTCAACCTCTGTGTGGACTGCATGGCCTCTTCCGCAATCCTCTCCAGCTCGACCGCTGCATCCTCCTCAGCCATCTTAAGGAAGAAGTCTGAGGACATGAAGGCCGAAACCGGCAGGAGCACATCCACCATCGTCTTGTCCCCCAAGACGGCGTTTCCCCTCTTCATCACGCCCTTGACCGCCTCGTCCAAGGCCTTTGCCGCGTCGCCGGCACCGAACTCCTGCTTTCCCATTAGGGCGTTTCCGGCATACATGAATGCCGTGCCGTACAGGGGTCCGGATGCGCCTCCCACCGTGGAGAGAAGCGCCATGCCGGCGGTCTTCAGTATGGTGCCACAGCATGCGCCCTCGAGTGAAGGAAGCTTTGCCGCTACGGCAGCAAAGCCCCTTTCCATGTTTATGCCGTGGTCGGCATCGCCGATTGCCGAGTCCAGCTCGGTCAGGTAATCCTTATGCCCCTCGATGCTTGCCCTCATCGCGGATAGCATCGCAATAAGATCCTTCGCAGACGTCACCAGGAACCCTCCTTTAGGCCCGCTCTGTCTTCTGCTTATATCTGGGTCCAGGAGGGTGTATCGCACGGATTGTCCAGAAGCCCTGTAAGCTAGTAGTCCAGCCTCATTATGCTAATTGATGCCCCTGCCTTCTCCAGGGAGGTCATGAACTCCCTCACATAGACCCTTGATGCCTCTATCCCTGAGCTTAGAAGCTGCTCGCCCGCGCATTCCGCCAGTATGTAGAGCTCCATCAGAGGCGTCGCGCCGAGCCCGTTTACTAGAAGCGCCACCTTGTCTCCGCGCTTAAGCCCCAGGTCGGCGACGCAGGAACCAACAAGGTCGGCGGCAATCTGCCCCGCTTCCATCATCGGGACCCTCTTGACGCCGGGCTCCCCGTGGATTCCAAGGCCTATTTCCATCTCCGTTTCCCCGAGCTCGAAGGTGGGCTTGCCTACTGCAGGTACGATGCATGGGGCAAGGGCGCAGCCCTTGCTCCTGGTGTTGGCAACCGCCTTCTGCGCAACGGCGAGCACTTCGGGCAGCGTCGCTCCGAGCTCCGCCTTGGCCCCTGCCACCTTATGGACGAATACGGTACCTGCTATTCCGCGCCTTCCGGTAGTATAGGTGCTGTTCATGACGGCTACGTCGTCGTTTACTATAACCTTCGCAACGCTTATGCCCTCCATCTCGGCCATCTCTGCGGCCATCTCGAAGTTCATGACGTCACCTGAGTAGTTCTTTATCACAAGAAGGGTGCCCCTTCTGCCGTTTACGGCCTTGATTGCGGCAAGCACCTGGTCCGGTGTGGGCGAAGTGAACACCTCGCCTGCCACTGCCGCATCGAGCATGCCCCTGCCGACAAAGCCTGCGTGGGCAGGCTCATGTCCAGATCCGCCTCCGCTTACGAGGGCGACCTTGTTCTCATTCAGGCTCTTCCTGATTATGACATTGAAGCCGTCGAGCCTTCTTAGCTTCCCGGGATGGGCGAATGCGATGCCCTTGAGCATCGTATCCACGATCGCGTCGTTGCTGACGATTATCTTCTTCACGCTTACACCTCCGGTGGGCCCTATTGGCCCTTCCTGTCCTCCATTATGTCAATTATCACCCTATCTATGTCCTTCATGCCCTCCTTATTGAGCATGGCCACATTCAGGGCGGTGCTTTCCATGGTGTTGCCGGCCAGGCCCTCTACGTTGCTCGCTCCCTTGTAGTGCCAGGCCATGAGCGCCGAAAGGTAGGCTTCAGTCACTGCTGTGCCGACTCTAAGCGCGCAGGTGCCCTTTGCCCCGTCGCAGACTATACCGGCCAGGTTCGACATCATCGTCCTCATGGCGAGCTTCATCTGGTCCGTGGTCCCGTTGAGCACATATGTCATACCGGCCGCGGCGCCGGCTCCTGCTCCCACGACGCAGCCGCACATCGGCGTCACCCGCCCTATGAGGCTTCTTACGAAGCTCGTCGTAAGCATGCTCACCATTACTGCCTTCGCCGTCTCGTGCCTGCTCTTGCCGTAGTATTCGGCCAGCATCGCCACTGAGAGCATGGAGGTGATGCCCTGATTGCCGCTGCCGGCGACGGTCATCACGGGAAGCGTGCAGCCTGCCATCCTCGCATCGCTTCCGGCGCTGCAATAAGCCCTTATCTTGAAAAGCATGTCCTCGTTTAAGTGCGTGTGCTCGAAGAGGTCCTTGAAAACGGAGCCCACCCCGAGGCCCGACATAGGGCCGCCGGCAAGCCCGTAGCCTGCTATCTCCCTGTTCATGGCGACGCCTTCCATGATGGTCTCGACGTCGTCGTCCTCAAGGATTTCCGCAAGCTTCAGAAGCTCCTCGAACTTCACAGAGACGAACGGGTCCTCCTCGCTTTCAGCGCCTCCTCCGGCGAGTTTCCCCTCTTTTTGAACTCCGTCCAGCCTGACTGAGACTATGTTGTTGTGCTCGCCTTCGATCCGGCATTCGGCCAGATGCCCTGCCGCCTTTATCCTTATCCGGATATATACACCGTGGACGTCTTCCAGGCACTTCAATTCGACCTTGCCATCGCTGAGCATTGAAAGCGCCTTCTCGACGTCAGATTCCGTGACGTTTCTGAGAACCTCCATGTCCAGCCTGCTATCCCCGGCAAGAGCCCCCAGAGCTGCCGCAAGATCGTTTCCCGTCCTTCCGTTCGCCCCGGGGACTCCCACGCCCATGCCGTTTTTGTATATGCTGTCGCTAACCTCCACGGACATGGAGTCGATCTTTGCGCCTCCCAGCTCCTTATAGGCCCGGGCCGCGGCAAGCGCCACGGCCACAGGCTCGGTGCATCCCAGGGAGGGCATCATCTCTCGCTTAAGGTATTGCTTAACCGTAAGCATCTTTGCCTCCCTACTTCTTCCTGAGGACCTCTACGCAGCAGACCTTGCCGCCCTTTGCTATGGTGTCGCCGAGCTTGAACTCGAATGCGGGGAATTCGTTGATTATGCCGCGGTCCCCGTCCATCGCTATGTCGCAGAGGGTCTCGATCTTCTTCTCGTCGCCGGTCTGCTTGAGCCAGCCAGCCACCAGCGGGCAGTAGTTGAACTCGACGTAGAACCTGTCGTCCGACTTCTCCTTGATGTCCATCTCGAATACTTTCTTGACGTTCTCGTTTGCGAACTCGTCGGCGAACGCCTTAAGGTCCTCGGTCTGGGTGAACTTCTTGTCTCCGTGGAAGCATCCGCAGCGGAATATCGCGTTGCGGCCGATCTTCTCCCAGTCGGCGCCGGCCTTTTCGGCCTCGTCCAGCAGGAAGTAGAACCATGTCGCCCTATGCTCGAAGGCGTTTCTCAGATCCTGGGTCTTCTCGTCGGCTTTGGTCTTGGCTACGTTGTTGATGCTCATCAGTTTACCATCCTTTCGTCAGTTGATCCCGAGGTATGCCTTTATCACTCTCTCGTCGCCTGATAGCTGCTCTGCGTCACCGCTCATGCTGATGGTCCCTGTCTCCATCACGTATGCTCTGTCGGCTATCTGCAGCGCCATGTTCGCGTTCTGCTCGATAAGCAGTATGGTCTTGCCGTGGTCCCTGATCTTAAGGATGAGCTCGAATATCTGGTCAACAAGTATGGGGGCGAGGCCCAGCGACGGCTCGTCCAGCATCATTATCTTCGGGTCTAGCATGAGGCCCCTTCCGATTGCGAGCATCTGCTGCTCGCCTCCTGACAGGGTGCCCCCGTTCTGCCTGCGCCTCTCCTTAAGCCTCGGGAAGAGCTCGTATACGTGCTCCATGTTCCGCTTCACGCGGTCCTTGTCGCCGCTTGTGTTCCCGAAGTCACCCATTAGCAGGTTCTCCTCAACTGTGAGGAAAGGGAATATGTGGCGGCCCTCAGGGACGTGGCAGACTCCCTTCCTGACTATGAGGCTGGGTTCCATCGACGATATATCCTCATTGTCGAAGTGGACCCTGCCGGTTTTCTTCACCAGGTTCGAAATAGCCATCAGGGTGCTGCTCTTGCCTGCGCCGTTGGAGCCTATGAGGGTGACTATCTCGCCGTCGTTCACCTCAAGGTCTATGCCCTTGACCGCCTCGATGGCTCCGTATCTTACCTTGAGGCCCTCTACCTTAAGCATCCTTGCGGGCCCCCTTCCTCCTGGCCGACAGGTTCCCGCGCTTGCCCAGATACGCCTCTATCACGGCGTTATTCGCCTGTATCTCGGCCGGCGCCCCCTCGGCGATCTTCTCTCCGTAGCTTATCACGGTTATCCTGTCGCACACGTTCATGATGAGCTTCATGTCGTGCTCGATGACTATTATGGTAAGCCCTTCCGACTTCAGCTGCCTGATGAACTCCATAAGGCGCGCTGTCTCCATGGGGTTCATGCCCGCTGCCGGCTCATCCAGAAGGAGCAGCTTCGGTGAGGTGGCCAGCGCCCTTGCGATCTCGAGCCGCCTCTGGTCGCCGTAGGGAAGGCTCGTCGCCATATCGTCGGCATGGGCCTCCAGTCCGACCCTTCTTAGTATCTCGAGGCCCTTCTCGGTTACCTTCCTTTCGTCGCGGCGGCACTTGGGTGTCCTGAGGAGGGCGTCTGCAAGCCCGGTCGAGGTGTGCACATGGAAGCCGATCTTCACGTTTTCCAGCACAGTCATGTTCCTGAACAGCTTGATGTTCTGGAATGTCCTCGCCATGCCGAGCCTTGTTATGTGCTCGGGGGCCTTGTTGGTTATCTTTGCGCCCATGAACTCCACCTCGCCGTCGGAGGCAGGGTAAGTGCCGGTGAGCACGTTGAAGAAGGTGGTCTTACCCGCGCCGTTGGGGCCGATTATCCCGTGGATTATGCCCTCTTCGACTTCTATATCGACGCAGTTTACCGCCTTCAGGCCGCCGAAGAAGCGGCACAGCTTGGTCGCCTTAAGTATCGTCGCCATCTCCTAAGCCCCCTTTCCGGGCTTGGGGGACCTTGTTGCGGGCAGCTGGAAGTTGGCCAGCCTGAACCCTCCTACTATCCCCTGAGGCCTTAGAAGTATCATGATCACTATGGCCGCCCCGAAGATGACGAGCCTGTACTCGACAAGGCTCCTGAAGACCTCGGGAAGCACAGTGAGCACCACTGCGCCCACTGCGGGCCCCAGCATGGTGCCCTGTCCGCCTACCAGCAGCATCGCCACCATCGAGAAGCTCTCGTCGAGCTTGAAGCTGTCCGCGCTAACGTATGCGCTGAAGAACGCATAGAAGCATCCTACTACCCCCGCCCAGAAGGCGCTTATCGCGAGGTTCATGAGCTTGTACTTATATGTCTCGACGCCCATGGACCTTGCTGCGGCCTCGTCCTCCCTGATGGCGATCCAGGCCCTTCCTATCCTCGAGTTGATCAGAAGGTAGATGCTGATGTAGGCGACTATGGCAATCGCCAGTATTATCCAGTAGAACTGCGCGTTGCTCTTAAGCTTCATCCCGAAAAGCACTGGATACGGGATGCCCGGTATGCCCATGGTGCCCCTTGTCAGAGACTCCCAGTTCAGGACGGTCATCCTTATGATCTCGGAGAAGCCGAGTGTGGTTATGGTGAAGAACACGCCTTTGAGCCTTAAGGTAGGCACTCCGAGAAGCATGCTGACCGCGGCCGCCATAAGGCCAGAAAGCGGCAGCAATAGCCAGAAGCTGAAGTTGTACCTGGTGGACAGTATCGCGGCCGTGTATGCCCCCACACAGTAGAAGCCGACGTGGCTCAGGTTGAACTGCCCGATGTAGCCGTTAACGAGGTTCAGGCTTCCGACAAGGGCGATGTTTATCATCGCAAGTATGCCCACCCTGAGGACGTAATTGGACCCTGCGAACTTCGGGAACAGGGCGGCGACGGCCAGCGCGGCGACTAAGAGGGCGAAATACAGTAGCTTCTGCCTGCGCATGTTAGATGCCCACCCCCTTGCGTCCCAGTATGCCCGAAGGCTTTATTACAAGTATTACGATGATGACGATGAACGCCACGATGTCCTTATATCCGGATGAGAACAGCGTGACCGCCATATTCTCGATCACTCCCAGCACGAGCCCGCCTACTGCGGCGCCCGGTATGCTGGTGAGGCCGCCGAAGACGACAGACGCGAATGCTTTCATGGCGACGCTTGCCCCGAGGAGCGCATAGACCGAGTTGTAATATATGCCTATGAGCACTCCGGCCACCCCGCCAAGGCCGCATCCGATTGCGTTACCAATGAGGACGGTCCTGTTGACGTTTACACCCAGAAGCGCCGCCGCTGTCTTGTCCATCGAGACGGCCCTTAGGGCCACTCCCGTCCTTGTCCTGTACAAGACGAGCTGAAGCAGCGCGCTTAATGCGATTACTATCGCTATTATCATTATCTGCACGTAGCTTATGCGAAGGTCCCCGATGACTATCACGCTGGTACCGAGAAGGTCCGGCATGAACTTCTGCTCAGTTCCGAATATGACCTGCATCAGGCTCTTTGCGAAGATGGAGAGCCCGATTGTGGCGATGAGCGCGTTGTTGGTCTTGGATTTACGGAACGGCCTGTAGCAGATGTACTCGACTGCGATTCCCATGACTGCCGCAGCGAGCATTCCCGCCAGCACAGCCAATATGGGATTCGGTGTCAGATAGGTGATCGCAAGGTAGGATGCGACAGCCCCCACCATGATGACTTCGCCGTTTACGAAGCTGACCAGCCCGACCACCCCGATGATAACTGCCAGGCCTATAGCCATGAGGGAGTAGATCGAACCCTGCGCCAGCCCGTTTATGAGCTGCTGAAGGAAGAACATGCGTCCACCGCCTTTCGGCATCTAGGGGCCCGCGGGCCGCATAACATGAGCTATGCGGCCCGTCAGGCGTTTATTTATCCAAGTATGGGTTAGTTGTTGTCCTTCTTTATGACCCATTCGCCCTTCTCGACGGCGAGGATCTTGTAGGAGCGGACGACGTCTCCGACGGCGGTGAAGGTTATCGTGCCGGTCACGCCCTTGAAGCCCTTCGTCACTGCCAGGGCATCTCTGATGTCCTTGCGGGCGAAGCCGGCCTTCTCGATGGCCGCGGCGAGGAGGTACATCGCGTCATACGCGCAGGCGGCGTGGAGGTTCGGATACCTCTTGGCCCTTGCTTCGAAGTCCTTGATGTACTTCTGGACTGCTGGGTTGGGGTCGGTGAGCACGAAGAAGGTGTTGGTCACCAGACCTTCCACGGCGTCGCCGCCGAGGGCTATGAGCTGGCTGGAGAACACCGAGCTGGGTGCGGACATCTTGACTTTCCAGCCCATCTTCTGGATCTGGCGGGCTATGGCTGATGCCTCGTTGTACATTGCCGCGAGGAATATGCCGTCCGGGTTGAGCTGGCGGATCTTGGTGAGGACGGCGGTGAAGTCCTTCTCGGAATCCATGAAGAACTGCTCGGTGAGGACCTTAAGGCCGATCTTGTTGGCAGCTTCCACGAATGTGGAGTTGGTCACCTTGCCCCAGTCGTTGTTGATGTAAAGCGTCGCTACCGTCTTGAGGCCGAGGTAGTCCTGAGCGATGTTCTTCGCGTTGAAGGGGCCCTCGTCTGTCTGAGTTCCGACTATACCGAACATATACTCTCCGGAGGGGGCGAACAGAGGGCTAGAGGCTGTGGGCGACAGCTGCACGAGGCCTGCGCGCTCATAGATGGGAGCCGCGGCGAGGCATGCGGTGCTGCTGAAGTCGCCTATCTCGGCGAGTATGGTCGGGTCGTCTACGAACTTCTGCGCTATAAGTGCGGCTTCCTTGGGGTCGCTCTTCGAGTCCATGACCACGATTTCAACCTTGCGGCCACGGATGCCGCCCTTGGCGTTGATCTCATCTGCGGCCATCTTGACCGACACTTCGAAGTTCTGTCCATACTCGGCGTAGTTGCCGGTGATGGGCGCCGAGAGGCCGATTCTGATGACGTCGGCCGCATTGCCGATCGCAGCAAGGCTTGCCACCATGGCGACAGCGATAATGACTAGAATCGTTCTCTTCATTTTTTCTCCTCCTGTTTTAGTCTTTTTGCCGTATTCCACATGGTTTACCATGGAATGCGCTATGCTATCGTGTCTCTTATGCTCTTAAGCAGTAAGTAAGCGGATGTCGCGCCGGGGTCCTGGTGGTTTAGTCCTCTCTCCCCTGCATGAAAGCCCCTGCCTTTTAAGCCCACCATTCCGGCGGTTGCCTTCATACCCTTGCGGGCGGCCTCCACCGCGGCATCGAAGCAGTCCTTCATGCCTAGACCGTTTCCCGCAGCCTCGCTGAAGGCTATCGATGCGGGTTCTATCGCATCCACCATCGTCTTGTAGCCTACCTGGGCGCCGCCCTTCTCCTTGATTATCGCAAGCGCTGCCGCCAGAGCCTGGGCGATATCCTTGGGTGAATCGCCGCCGCTGCTGACTAGCGCATCGCCCGCCGCCCTTATGGCAAGGCCGTAGAATATGGGGCCTGAGCCGCAGCCAGCACCCGCAAGGGCGGTGCCCGCCTTCTTGATGATCATTGCAGGCTCCAAGTCCTTTAGCACTTCGAGCTTGTCGCTTATTATGCCGAAGCCCCTTTTGAGGTTCAGCCCGTGCTCGGCGTCTCCTATGGTGGAGTCCAGCTCGTTTAGCATGGCCTCGTTCTCATTGACGGCCTCTATCATCGCCTCGAATGCGCCGAGGACCGCCTTCTTATCCAATGCCATCTCCCAACAACCTCCAGCCTTCTATGCCTGGACTAGGCCCGGCGTCTTGCACGGGGCGTCAAGAAGGGCTTTCAGCTCATCGTCGAGCTTCAGAAGCGTAATCGAGAAGCCGCCCATCTCAAGCGATGTCATGTACTCGCCCACATAGTTCCTGACGGCCTTGATGCCCCTTGCTGACAGGTACTTCTCGGCCTCGTTGTATATTATGTATAGCTCCATCAGAGGGGTGGCGCCCATGCCGTTGACCATGACTGCGACCTCGTCGCCGGCCCTGTAAGGCAGGTCCCCTACGATCCTGTCCATGAGCTCTGTGACTATGCTCTGGGCGGTACCCAGCTTCTCGCGCCTTACGCCGGGCTCGCCGTGGATGCCGATGCCTATTTCCATCTCGCCTTCGCCCAGCTCGAAGTTGGTCTTATCCCTTCCGGGAACCAGGCAGGGGCTCGTAGCCATGCCCATAGTCCTCAGGTTCTCCGTGACCTTGACCGCGACTTCGTGGACTTCATCTAGGCTTGCACCTGAGGCAGCCTTCGCGCCGGCTACCTTGTGCACGAACACGGTGCCCGCTACGCCGCGCCGGCCGGTTGTCCCTTCCCTCTTGTCTACCGCGACGTCGTCTTTTACGACGACCTTGCGCACCTTTATGTTTCTGTCCTCGGCCTCCTCCTCGAGCATGTCGAAGAGCAGAATATCGCCTGTGTAGTTCTTGATGATGAACAGGGCGCCGGCACCGCCGTCGATTCTTTCAAGGGCTGCTATGCCGTCGTCTAGGGGAGGCGAGCAGAATACTGCGCCTGCCAGCGCCGCATCCAGCATGCCCTTCCCGACGAAGCCGCCATGCGCAGGCTCATGCCCGCTGCCGCCGCCGGTAATGAGGGCCACTTTGCCCTTGACGGGAGAATCGGCCCTGACTACGGCCTGCGTGCCTTTGAGCACCTCCACGATCCCGGGGTGTGCCTTGACCATGCCCTCAAGCATCTCGGGGACGGCCGTCTCGGGTCTGTTGATAACCTTCTTCATAGAAACACCTCCGCGAAGCTATCTCCTGGTCTTCTTGCTTTCATCGAACGCCGGCGAGTGGGCATGGGGCACTCCCATCTCCGGCACGCCTATCCAAAGGCCGACCGCTGTAGTCGGGTCGGGGTTGGTCAGCCTGTGAGGCTGGGACGCCCTGTAGAACACTGAATCCCCCTTAGAGCATGTAACAGGTTCGCTGCCTTCAACCTCTACAGTAATCCTGCCCTCGAGGACATAGCCGAACTCGACCCCCTTATGGACCGAGAAAGCCGTATCCTTTTCGCCGGGCTCGATGGTTACAAGGACCGGTTCGATGGGCACACCGGTCCTGGGAAGCAGGAAGCGCCTGGTCGCCTTGTCGTCGACCTTCACTTCAAGCTGTTTTTCGCTTCTAAGGGTCATGGTCTTGGAACCGCTGTTCTCCTCCTCGAAGAGTGTAGCCATATGAATGGAGAAGAACGAGCATATCTTGTCTAGGACTCTCATGGATGGGGTCGCCTTGCCGTTTTCGACAAGGCTGAGCAAAGAGACGGACACTTCGATCTCCTTGGCTAGTTCGGACAGGCTGAGGTTATATTTAGTGCGCTCTCTCTTAATGCGTTCACCGATATAACCGTATTTCTTGAGCATCTCATCCTCCTTGTGCCTAGATGACATCCGGCGGACTTTAACTCTAATCAGATTGTATTTGAACATCATTCAAACTTCAATATTTAATTTTTAAGGTCTGAAAATGGCATATAAGCCCCTTACAGCGGCTTTTCGCAAATTCCTGTGTGATGTTCTTGTTAATGTATTTGGGCTTCAAACATTACATATTTAACATAGTTGAAATTCCCAGAGGCAGTGCCGAATCCAGAAAGACCTAATGGTGGACGGATGAGGCAATGTAGGGCGTATTTGGCTGTAATATGCGTTTAATGAAGGGCATGCCGGCCTTCCCGGCCGGCATGCACGTAGAGATTGCTTTCCTGTTAAGGCTATTGCTTCTCCGAACCTGATGCGCCCTGGCTTCTAAGCAGGCCTAGCATGCCTGCTGTGGCATCCATCCTCCCGTCAGGAAGTACCCAGAAGGCCTCCACTCCATCCATGCTCTCGGCAAGTTGCTTCGCCTCGCCCAGAGGGAGCATGAACAGAGAAGTCGACATGTAGTCGGCAAGGCCGGCATCACCCGTGAGCACAGTTACAGCCCTGAAATAAGTTGCTGGCATGAGCGTGTCCGGATCGATCAGATGATGCAGTATCCGTCCGTCAACCTCGTAATAGCGCTGGTAATCGCCGCTGCTGGCGACAGCCCCGTCGTTGATGAATATCACGTCGAGCAGCTCCTCGTCGGTCGAGAAGATCGATGCATCGGGATTCTGGACTCCCACGCCCCACCTCTCGCGGATGCCGTCAAGAGGCTTGCCGAACGACCTTATGTTACCGCCCGAGCTGAGCATCCCCGAAGTCATCCCCATCTCGAAGAGCTCCTTGGCAACAAGCTCTGTCGCGTAGCCCTTCGCCACGGCACCCACGTCCAGCTTCATAAGTGGATCGGCGAGATATACAGTGCCGGCGGCCTCATCGATGATGAGCCCCTCGATGCTCGTGTGGGCGTTTGCCGCGACCAGCTGTTCCATGGGCGGTACCTTCGCATTGTCAGGGTCATTGATGCCCTCTTCCCTGTAATCGTGCCAGATCGAAAGCACGGAGCCCATCGCCACATTCGTCCTGCCCCTGGTCTTAACATAGAGCCCCCTTGCGAACTCCAGCATGTCGATTATCTGCCTGTCCACCTGCACAGGAGCCTTACCGGCATTCTCATTTATTGTGTAGATGTTGTTCACCCCTTCGTAGGGGTAGTAGAAATCGTACAGCTTGTGAAGATCATGGAGCCTGTCGTAGGCGTGGTCGAAGTACTTCTCGAACTCAGCTTCGTCCTTCGTGTATGCCACAAGCGTTATCACCGTGTCGAACACGTCTAGCATGCTCTCTGTGTACTTCTCATATCTGACCCGCGTAAGCAGGTATCCTGCCGTCCCTGCCAGGATAAGCAGCACCGCGGCGACGGCCGCGATGATAGCGTTTCTTCTTGCCTTCATTCACATCACCTTAAGGAATAGTATGCTTTACCCCTCCAGTAGCGCAACCCGTCCAATGAAAGGGCCCCCCCTTTTCGGGGAGGCCCCGTATCATATCAGCTGTCAGCTTACTTCGCGTTTACAAGGGCTTCGGCCACGGCGGCGATGTAGTCCTGCACCGTGATGGTTACAAGCGAGGTGAGCTCAGGGACGTCGGGCACGTTGGTGTGCGAGGCGTCGCGGGTCTTTACCTTGAGGGCCTGGATCTGGGCGACGGTCTTTCCTGCCATCCAAGCTTCGAAGTTCTCCATCTGCTGGTACCACTCGAGCTTTATGGTGGATACCTTGGCCATGCCGTATCCTTCCTTGACTTCCTTCTTGGTCTTGTACTCGGCGTTCTTGTCCGAGGTGACCTTGCCGGTCTTGTCGAAGTTCACCTTGGTCTGGCCGTTGTCGATGACTGTCTCGACGACCCTGCCTGCTTCGTCGAACAGGGTCGCTGCCATCACGCAGTCCACCTGGGCGACGGGAGCCACGGTGTCGGTCGCGCTCTTCGAGCTCTTTATCGATACGTTCTGTCCGAGTCCGAGCT
>CAZHKX010000026.1:0-16470 GCA_964532805.1 uncultured Clostridia bacterium | reverse complement strand
TCTTTGCCTATCTCTTCTCTCTTCCTTATTCCCGGTTTTCAAAGAGCCGCCACACCGAGGTGAGGCAATAGGTATAATACCAAAGATGCCGGTTGGTTTGCAAGTGCGGATTTCCATTTTCCTTGATACTCCGGCAATCTCGTTTTTATCATGTTTATCAGGCGATATTCTTTAATCTTGAGAGCACTTGGAAACAAAAAAGGCGCGGCTTTTGCGCCGCGCCCAAACTTCGGCTTCTCTATCAGGCTTTTCCTGAGCTGCCGAGCAGCCTCATCTTGCTTCTCACTAGCTCCTTAACAGAGGACATGCAAGGCTTGAAGATATCCCTAAGGTCCACGCTCTCCGGCTTCTCCGACATTGTCTGCCTCATCTGGCCGAGGAATGTCATCCTTATGTCTGTATCGACGTTGACCTTGTTTATGCCGCCTTTTATCGCTTCCTCTATGCTCTTCTCGGGCACTCCTTTGGAGCCTTCCCACTTGGCCCCGTACTGGATTCCCTTCTGCAGGACTTCCTGCGGTACAGACGATGCCCCATGAAGCACCAGCGGTATGCCTATCCTCTTCTTGATCTCCGCCACGAGCGGTATCTCAAGGATAGGCTCCCCTTTGAACTTCTTGGGCCCATGGGCTGTGCCGATAGCTATCGCAAGGTAATCCACGCCTGTCTCGCTTACGAACCGCTCGGCTTCTGCAGGGTCGGTAAGTATAGATTCCCTTGATGAGACATTATCCTCAATGCCGGAAAGCTTTCCCAGCTCACCCTCCACGCTTACTCCCGCTGCATGTGCGATCTCCACGATACGCTTAGTGATAGCTATGTTCTGATCCAGAGGATAATGCGACCCGTCTATCATCACGGACGTGAAGCCGTTTCTGATGCACTGCATGATCACATCGAACTCCTTGCCGTGGTCAAGGTGAAGCACCAGCGGCATTCCAGTCGCCTCCGCCTCGACCTCGGCCATTGCAACCAGAGTCTTGACTCCAGCGTATTTGATCGCCCCTTCTGAGCAGCATACCAGGGCTGGAGACTTCTCCTCCGCAGCTGCCGCGGAAATGCTCTTCAGTATCTCCATGTTCACGAAGTTGAATGCGCCTACAGCGTAATAACCCTTGCTGGCTTTCTCCAGCACGACCTTCCCGCTTGCCAATGCCATTGAGTACACCTCCTGAAGCCGTGCGGAATCCCGCTATCCGACCAGTATCCTAGCAAACTTCCTTTTGCCTACCTGAAGGACGGCACCGTCCTTCACTTCTACCTCATCCAGGGGCTTTACGAGCTTCTCCCCGTCATAGCGCACTGCGCCGCCCTCAATTAGCCTCTTCGCCTCGCCGACTGACGGGGCCATCCCCGCGGCGTGTACGAGCTTCGCTGCGGTGATGCGCCCAGAAGAAAGCATGTCTGCCGCAATTCTTGCATCTGGCATCTCCTCAGGGATCTCCCTGTTCCTGTGAACCCTGTCGAAGCCCTCCTGCGCGTCGTCAGCCGCATTGGCTCCGTGATACTGCAATACCAGCTGATGGGCAAGCATCGCCTTCGCCTTCATCGGGTGAAGCGCTCCCGACTTAAGCCCCTCTTCCATCCGCCTCTTCTCATCAAGTGAGAAGCTGGTCACCGTGTTCACATACATCATAGTAAGCTCATCCGGTATGGACATTGCCTTGCCGTATATGTCGTCGGCAGGTTCGTTTATTCCTATATAGTTGCCGAGCGACTTGGACATTTTCAGAACGCCATCGGTACCGGGAAGCAGCGGCATCAGCACGCAGCACTGGGCCTCCTGCCCGTAGTCCTTCTGAATGTTCCTGGCCATGAGGATGTTGAACTTCTGGTCTGTGCCTCCTAGCTCTACGTCGGCCTCAAGCGCGACGGAGTCATAAGACTGCATCAGAGGGTAGAAGAACTCGTGTACCCCTATAGGCCTTCCCTCTTTGTACCGCTTCTCGAACTCGTCCCTTTCGAGCATCCTCGCCACCGTAGTCTTGCTCGCTAGCTTAATGACGTCAGCGAAGTTAAGGGGGGCGAGCCACTCGGAGTTGAACCTGATTACCGTCTTCTCCCTGTCCAGTATCTTGAACGCCTGGTCCTCATATGTCTTGGCGTTAACAAGGACTTCCTCCCTTGTTAGCTGCCTTCTGGTCTCCGATTTTCCAGTGGGGTCGCCAATCATGCCGGTATAATCGCCAATTATTAGTACGGCGATATGGCCCAGCTCCTGGAACTGCCTCAGCTTCTGCAACACTACGGTATGCCCGAGGTGGATATCCGGAGCTGATGGGTCCAATCCCAGCTTCGCTACCAGCGGCTTTCCCGTCTTCTCAGATTTCTTGAATTTCTCCAGAAGATCCTCAGGGGATATCACCTCAGCTGATCCCCTTAGAATCGTATCGAGCTGTTCCTTCGCTGAAAGTCTCATCTAGGCCCTCCTGAGGATAATATCTTATGATATTCTACCACCACAGCTCCGCTCTATGAACACCGCCCGCATAAAAGGCTCCAATTATCCAGTGCCTGGTTGGCGGGAACCAGCCAGCGGGCTTGATAGTTAATATATGGTGTATAATCATATGGTAATGGATAATCAGCAGATGCGGAGGTAGAGATGGCCAGCAAGAGGAAGACGGGCTTCTCCGTGATTAGGGTTCTGACCTGGCTTGCCGTATTCGGCATAGTCATCGTGCTCATAGGCAGCGCCGCTGTGGCGGTAATCCTGTCTGATTACGTCAAGAATGCGCCCAGCGTCGAGGATGTCGAGGTGAAGCAAGCATTACCGACGGTCGTTTATGACAGGAACGGTTCCGTCATAACGAAGTTCCTCATAGAAAACAGGGACATCAGGAAGCTGTCGGAGATGCCACAGCACCTTAAGGATGCATTCATTGCCATTGAGGACCACACCTTCTATACCCACAAGGGCATAAACGTGACAAGGATAATCGGAGCCCTGATATACGACATAACAAATATGACTACAGCGCAGGGTGGAAGCACGATTACGGTACAGCTTGCCAGAAACGTCTTCCTTTCGCATGAGAAGACCCTGAGCAGAAAGATCTGGGAGGTATTCTACGCCTTCCAGCTTGAGCGAAGGTACACGAAGGATGAGATCCTGGAGTTCTACCTTAACGCTATATACTTCGGTCATGGCTGCTACGGCGTGGAGGCCGCCTCGCAGCTGTTTTTCGGCAAGCCTGTCAGCAAGCTGACTCTATCGGAAGCGGCCTTGCTCTCGGGTGTGCCCAAGGGATGGACGATATACAGCCCCTACAAGAACCTGGAGAACGCAATAAGCAGGCGGAACCTTGTCCTGGACCAGATGGTCAGGTACGGCTACATAACTCAGCAGCAGGCAGATGAGGCCAAGAAGGAGGAAGTCAAGCTAATAGGCGAAGGCAAGTACTCCAAGGCCAACTCCTATATCATATACATGGTGCGGGACTACCTTCTGGGCAAGTACGGCTCAGAGTCGCTTTACAAGGGCGGAATGCAGGTCTACACGACTTTCGACCTGAACTACCAGAAGATCGCCGAAAGCGAACTGGTATCTAAGGTCCCTATAGCGAAGTCAGTCAAGAAGGGCGATGTAACGATAAGCTACCCCCAGTACGCGTTCACCGCCATCGACCCCAAGACCGGCGAGATCCTAGCCTTGGTCGGCGGAAGGGGCGAGGACGAGTACAATAGGGCTACCGAGTCGACGCGCTCCTCTGGCTCCACCTTCAAGGTCTTTGTCTACCTAGAGGCCCTGAAGATGGGATACACCTCCGCCTCGATACTCGAAGACAAGAAGATCGAGTATAAGATGCCGGACGGCAAGGTATACTCCCCGAACAACTGGAACAACGCCTTCGATGGCCCGATGAGGCTCAGGGAGGCCCTGGCTCAGTCCAAGAACACAATTGCAGTCCAGCTGCTGGATCAGATGACTCCTATGAAGGCGATAGAGATGGCGCGCAAGATGGGTATAACGTCGCTTGTAACCTCAGGCAGCGTTAACGACCTCGGCCTTGCCCTTACGTTGGGAGGGCAGACAAAAGGCGTCATCCCCCTTGAGATGTGCTCAGCCTACGGGATACTGGCAAACCGGGGCATAAAGGTGGATTCGCACTTCATCAGGGAGATAAAGTCATACGATGGGAAGCTGCTGGAGAAGGTCGCCCCTAAGAAGGAAGTCGTACTGGATGAAAGCCTAAGCTATGTCATGACCAATATGATGGAGTCGGTCATCAGCAGCCCCACAGGCACAGGCAAGGTCGCCTATATTGGGCGGCCTGCGGCGGGCAAGACAGGAACCGGGGATGATGATACGGACGTTTGGTTCATAGGTTTCACGCCTGAGATCGTTGCCGCTGTCTGGATCGGCGAGGATACGGTCAAACCCCTAATATACCCCGAGATCGGGCGCGTCGGCAGCAACTACTGCGCAAGGGTGTGGGCGGGCTTCATGAAGCAGGTTTTGGCTGACAAGCCAGTCTCCAAGTTCGTTGCTCCCTCGGGGGTTAAGACGGGAGTCAAGATATGCGCGACAAGCGGCCAGCTTGCCTCCCCCTCCTGCCCCTCGGATAAGGTAATAAACGAGGTGTTCGTAAGGGGCACTGAGCCTAAGGACATATGCACCATACATACCCCCAAGCCAGAAGTGGCATTGGTCAGGGTCTGCACCGAATCTGGCCAGTTTGCCACAGAGAAGTGCCCTGATGACACCGTTGCGATATACAGGTACGCCAAGGTGGGAAGCAAGTACTATGAGGCTTTGGACGACGGGAACCCGGATTATTCCAAACCCATCGACTCCACCAACTGCGAGCTGCACTAATGCAGCAGGGGCCGACCATCATGCGGTCGGCCCCCCATTTTTCCCTGCGCCTATCTATATCAGCATCTTGGCAAGCTCGCCGACATCCCTTAGGACATAAGTGGGCCTAATGGCCGATTCTCTTAAGTCCTCCTCCGATGTTTCGCCAGAAAGGACGAGTACCGTATCTATGCCTGCCCTGACTCCGCAGGCTATATCCGTATAAATGCGGTCCCCGACCATCACGGCCAGTTCGGGCTCTATTCCAAGCTTCGCTAACAGCCCCGTTATCATCTCAGGCTGCGGCTTGCCCAGGAAATGGGCCCTTTTACCCGTAGCTGAGGTTATCATCTCGCAGATGGATCCGCAGTCCGGGATATAGCCGTCCTCAACCGGGCATACCCTGTCTATGTTGCAAGCAAGGAATGCGGCCCCCCTGTCTATGAGCCGGCAAGCATCCCTCACCTTGGAGTAGGTCATCTCGGTGTCGAAGCCCTGAAGTACCACTGATGCTCCGCAAGACGGGTCCTCCGTCACATCCACCCCGAAGCCGGATAGCTCCCTCACCATGGCCCTAGTGCCAGCCACATATACCTTAGCCCCCGGATGCTCCTTTTTAATATAGATTGCTGACGCTTCGACTGACGTAAAGAGGTCGCGCCTGTCGCAGGCTATGCCGAGGCTGTTAAGCTTCCTGACGTAATCATCCGCGCTTCTTGACGAGTTGTTGGTAAGGAAGATGCTCCTTGCCCCTATCGCCCTTACTGCATCAAGGAACCCCGGGGTGCACCTGAAGAGCCTGTCTCCCAGGTATATCGTCCCGTCCATGTCCAAAAGGAAAAGCTTCTTCTCCCTTAAGCAGGCCATCTTGCGCCTCCTACTGCGCGAACTTGATTATCGTCACCCCGTCGCCGCCCTCGCCCTCGACTCCGAGCCTGAAGGATTCTATGTTCCCGTTTCCTTCTAGCCGGTCTCTCACTGCGGCTCTCAATGCGCCTGTCCCCTTGCCGTGGATTACCCTAAGCATGGGAATACCTGCCAGTATGGCATCATCCAGCTTCCGTTCCAGTGCCTCAAGGGCCTCCTCCACCTTCATGCCCCTTAAGTCCAGCTCGACGGAAATGTTCTGAGCCATCTGCCGACCCATCTCGGAGCCCCTTGCCGCAGGCAATGGCTTCCTCTCCGGCTTCTTCGGCTTGGCCTTTCTTATCCTAGACAGTGGCAGCTCGGTCCTTACCGAGCCTACTGCCACCTTCGCCTTGCCTCCGACTATCTCAAGTAGGGTCCCGGCAAGCCTTGAAGGAAGCACTTCGACGTCGTCTCCGGGCTTCAGCTCGGCGATTGCCTCCTCAGAGAGCACGCCTTCCTGATCATCTTCAGAATCGCTCTCGTCGATAAGCTGCCTGAGCGCCTCAGCCGTCTTCCTTGCCTGCTTCGCGGCCTCGCCGTCTGTGGCCCCCTTCTGCTTCAGTTCAGCGATCGCCAGCTCCATCTCGCGCTTTGCGAATGAGACTATCTCCCTTGCCTCTGACCTTGCCTTAGCCATGGCATCGGCCTTCTCGGACCTGACCTTCGAAAGCTCCTCGCCAAGCTTTGATGCCGACTCCTCGGCCCTTCTCTTCAGGATCTCGGCATCGCGCCTTGCGGAAGCCGCAGCCTCAAACTCGTTTTTGAGGCTGTTTATCATGTCCTCGACCTTCCGGTCCCCGCTGCCGACAAGTGATCTAGCCTTCTCTATTAGCCCCTTGCTTAAACCCAGCCTCTCGGCTATCGCGAATGCGTTAGACGAGCCCGGTATCCCGATCATGAGCCGATAGGTGGGCCTCAGGCTCTCCACGTCGAACTCCACGGAGGCATTCCTCATCCCTGGGTTCAAGTGGGCGAAGACCTTCAGCTCCTTGTAATGCGTGGTGGATACCGTGGAAGCTCCCGCCTCGTACAGCCTTTCGAGTATGGCCATAGCCAGGGCGGCTCCCTCCTCAGGGTCTGTGCCTGCGCCTAGCTCGTCGAGAAGCACCAGAGAAGTCCTGTCCGCCCTCTCGAGTATCCCTACGATGTTCGTCAGGTGCCCTGAGAAGGTAGAAAGCGACTGCTCTATGCTCTGCTCGTCGCCGATGTCCGCGAACACCGAACCGAACACTGCGGCCGTGCTTCCCGCATTCGCCGGTATATGGAGGCCGGATTGCGCCATCAGCTGCAGAAGCCCCATCGTCTTCAGCGCCACTGTCTTTCCGCCCGTGTTCGGGCCCGTTATTACGAGCGCCCGGAACCCCTCTCCAAGGTAGGCGTCTATCGGAACGACATCCCCCTTGAGCAATGGATGCCTCGCACCTTCGAACCTGAACCTCATCTCCTCGGAGAATGAAGGCTCGGTAGCGTCTTTGAGCTGGGAGTACTTGCCCTTGGCTATTGCGAAGTCGAGCCTTCCGAGGCTGTCTATCATAAGTACGATGTCGTCGGCCGAGTCGCCCACCTTGGCGGACAATGCGGACAGCACCCTCTCCACTTCAGCCTCCTCGGCAGATTCCGCCTCCCTCAGGTCGTTGTTCGCCTCCACTATCACCAGCGGCTCTATGAACACAGTCGCGCCTGATGCGCTCTGGTCATGGATTATGCCCTTGATGCTATTCTTATGCTCGGAGCGAACCGGCACCACGAACCTGCCCCCCCTCAGGGAGACTATCGGATCCTGCAGGTACTTCGCTATCTCAGGCCTTCTGACCAGCTCGTCGAGCCTGTCTCTGAGCCGGGAGTTGAGAGATCTTATCCTCGCCCTTAACCTTGCTAGCTCAGTGCTTGCGGAATCCAGCACCTCGCCCGATGGGCCTATTGCCTGCTGGAGCTCCTGCTCGAGCTCCCTTTTCTCCCTTATGTTCCAGACGAGGTCCTTGAGCGGGGCAAACTGCTCATCCAAGGCCGCAAGCTGCCTTTTCACTGCCCTTGCCCTGCTTATGAGGGCGTGCACGTACGACAGCTCCATGCCGGACAGTATCATGCCCTTGTCGGCTTTTATCACTGTCTCCCTTATGTCCTTGGCCCCGGCGAGGATGAGCTGCCTTCCTGAATCGAGGAAGACCCTTGCACATGTGGTCTCCCTCATCGCCTCCGCTGCCAGGAGCCTTTCTCTATACGGCAAGAGCGCCTCCGAATGCATCCGGCCGAGCTCGGTGGCGCAGCACTCCGAAAGCTCAGCAAGGACCTTATTCCATTCGAGCACCCTTAAAGTCCTCTCTTCCAATTTGTCTCCTCCATGAAAGCGCAGGAGACTCCCATCTCCTGCGCCGGTATTGTACGCCTTCTTGCTACGCTCCGAAGCCCTTGAACAGCGGTATCGCTTCCTTCAGGTCCGGAAGGGTGTATCCCAGCGCGCTATAAGCCCAGCTGACCCAGTTGACAAGGTAGTAAGGAACCAGAGAGCCCTCGATGGCCGAGCTTAGAGCAGGTATGTCCAGTGCCAGCAGCAGTGACAGTATTATGCCGAAGAACACAGCCCCTATGAAAAGCCCGATGACAGCGCCGGCCAACCCGTTGATGATGTTCAGGCCGGGTAGCGAGAACACCTTGGAGAGTATGAATCCTATGACCTCCATTACAAGCACGGTGAGCGCGAACACGATCAGGAAACCGAAGACATAGAGAAGCTTCTCATTCATCTGCCCCGTGAACTGAGAAAGCCACACCCCTGCCTGGACATACAGCCTTGAGGCGAGAAGGAAGCCCAGCAGGATGCCGGCGATATCGGCAATCTGCTTGAAGAAGCCCCTTCTTAGCCCGCTTAGAAGCGATATCACCAGAAGGGCAGTGAAAACTATGCTAAGCCAATCGAAACTCTGCATCATCACACCTCCGAGCCTTCATCAATGTTCAGCTCTTCTCAAAGGCGCCAAGAATCTCGTCGCAGCGCCTTCTAAGCGCCCTTATCTCTGCTAGCTGCTCGAGTGCCACCGAGATCGCCACCCTGTGCGAAGCAGCAGACGGCATAAACTTCCTTGCAGCCAGAAGCTTGAGGTCAAGCTCATCCGCAAGCGACCTTACCGTATCCTCCGGCTGGGTGCCGCTTATGAGGAAGCTCTCCCCCATTATCCTTACCTGTACGGTAGTCTTCCGGTCAGGACCCTTTATCCGAGCCTCATCCATTCCATCACCTGCTTTTGCATCTATAGATAAAATATCACAAACTTACGCCCCTTGCAGAGGGTATAGGCCTTCTGGCGCCTCCTGGATGCATATTCATTCCGATTTTCGCGCCAGTTCCTGCAGCATGTCGGAATATTTCGATGATTTGCTGTTCCGCATTGTATACAATCGGAATAATTATTGACTTGACGCGCGGGCTGTATTAGGATTTTTATCGTTTATTGCGGAAATATGCGCTCCGCGGACAATAACGAGAAGGAGGGTTGAGGATGACGAATTATGACAGGACAGACGTAGAGAGGCTGTGCAAGGAGAATAATGTAAAGTTCATCAGGCTGCAGTTCATGGACATGATGGGCACCATGAAGAACGTAGAGGTCCCCGTAAGCCAGCTGGGAAAGGTTCTGGACGGCCAGATCATGTTCGATGGATCGTCAATAGAGGGCTTCGCAAGGATTGAGGAGTCGGACATGAATCTGAAGCCTGACCTCAACACTTTCCTGATACTCCCCTGGAGCAACGGCGAAGTCACCGTGGCGAGGATCATCTGCGACATCTACACGAAGACGGGTGAGCCGTTCGAGGGCGACCCCAGGCTAATGCTCAGGCGGCAGCTCGAGAAGGCTGCAAAGCAAGGATATTCAGTGAACGTGGGGCCTGAGTGCGAGTTCTACCTCTTCAAGGCGGACAGCATGGGAAAGGCGACCGCTGAACCCGTGGACCTTTCCGGTTACTTCGACCTTACTCCTGCCGACTACACCGACGAGGTAAGGCGCGACATAGTCCTCACGCTTGAGGAGATGGGCTTCAAAATCGAGCTGGCGCACCACGAGTGCGGCCCCTCCCAGCACGAGGTCGACTTCAAGTACACAGATGCCCTTACTGCCGCTGACAGGGTGGTCACCCTTAAGATGGTCACCAAGCAGATAGCAAAGAAGCACGGCATGCATGCGACCTTCATGCCCAAGCCGATATTCGGTATAGCCGGATCCGGCATGCACTGCAACATGTCTCTCTCCAAGGACGGGGAGAACATCTTCTTCGACCCCAACGGGGAGTTCATGCTCTCCGAGACTGCAAGAAGCTTCGTGGCGGGGCTTTTAAAGCACGCCAAGGGCTTCACTCCCATAACCAATCCCCTCGTCAACTCATATAAGAGGCTGGTATCGGGCTTCGAGGCGCCGGTATACATCGCATGGTCGACCGCCAACAGGTCGGTCCTCGTAAGGATACCTGCCGCCAGGGGCGCAAGCACCAGAGTAGAGCTGAGAAACCCCGACCCCTCCTGCAACCCCTACATGGCCTTCGCGGCGATAATCGCATCAGGCATGGACGGCGTCAACAACTCCCTGAAGCCCCCATCGCCCTGCAACAGGAACCTCTATCACATGACGGACGACGAGAGGGCCTGCGAGGGGATAGAGAACCTCCCCGGCTCGCTAAAGGACGCTTTGCTTGAGATGGATGCTGACCCTGTGGTGAGGGAAGCCCTCGGAGAGTTCATCTACACGAAGTACAGAAGCGGCAGGCTCCAGGAATGGAAGACCTACAAGCAGGTCGTCCACCAATGGGAACTGGACAACTACCTGCAGAACTTCTAGCTTGGCAAGGGAGGGGGCGACCCCTCCCTTATTGTATGCTTGCCTACTGCTTTCCCACGGGCGCCGGCTCTGCTATGCTTTATCAAAAGGAGGTCATCCCATGAGAAAGCTGGCAGTGCTGTTCATACTGGCAGTCGTCGTAACGGCTGCAGTGTACGGATATTACCTTTACAAGCAGGATAAACAGGAGGATCTAGTCGGCGAAGAAGCTTCAGGCGGGGATGCCGTGACTCTGGCCGACCTGGACATAAGGCTCCTTGAACTGGGCGGGGCAACGAAAAGGCTGACCGAGTACACGGATAGTATACTCTTCCTGAACTTCTGGGCCACCTGGTGCGGGTACTGCGAGAAGGAGATGCCCGACCTTCTCAGGCTGGACAGGCAGATGAAGGAAGAGGGCATCGGACGCGTACTGGCAATTGACGTGAACGAGAAGGAAGCGGTGGTCAGGGAGTACATAGACGAGATGGGCTTCTCTGAGCTGACCGTGCTTCTTGACCTGAAGGGCGAAGCGGCCCAGCTGTTCGACATACAGGGGTATCCCACCACATTCGCTTTCAAAGACGGGGTCCTTGTGGACTATAAAGTGGGAATGATGACATGGCAGGATATGGAGGGCATGCTCGAGAAGGCGAAACAGGGCATCTAGCTAGCCCCATATTTCTCCTGCAGCATCCCCTCTATCACGCTAACAAGCATCACCATGGTATCCAAAGTCACTTCCCCCCTGTCATGTAGGGGGTTATATTCCACTATGTCTACGGAGGTCACCTCGAACCTGCCCAGCACCCTCTTGATGAGCTCGATGATGCTGGCCACCTTGAACCCTCCGGCCACTGGGGTGGAGACGCCCATTATGTAGTCCGGGTTGATGCTGTCCAGGTCCAGCGATAGGTGCAGGTGCTTCACCCTTGCCGAAAGATAGTCTATCGCCTCTTCAAGCGCTGGTATGAAGCCCTTTCTTTCCACATAGTCGTATGGGAACTCATGCACACCCGCATGGGCTATAAGCTCGGCTTCGCCCTCCTCGACGTCCCTGCTGCCGAAGAGCACCACATTGGATGGATCCACCTTAAGCTCGTTGTGAAGCCCGGTAAGCTTGGGGTGTCCGTATCCCATGACCGCAGCAAGCGGCATGCCGTGGATATTGCCCGAATGAGTGGTCTCGTGAGTGTTCATATCCGCATGCGCATCGACCCATAGGACGCCGATGTCATCGTAGTGATCGAGGGCGCCTTTTATGCTGCCCATGGCGAGCGCATGGTCGCCTCCTAAAAGAATTGGGATATGCCCTTCGCCTATTGAGTAGCTGATCGTCTCGGCCACTATCGTGCATGTGGAAGCAATCGTATTGACAAACTTAAGGTTGGCTGAGGAGAAGTTCTCCGGCTTCCTGGCAACACTTATGAACCTAATCCTGCTTGCAAGCTCTGGGTAGCGCCCCATCAGCTGCGTCGGTCCGTGCTCAAGTCCTGCCTTGTCGGCTCCGTAGCTGAGGGGGCACATAATGATGTCGGTCAACGCATATCACCTCATCGCAAGTAACGAGTAAATTATACGTCCTTGCATAACACCAGCGCAAGGACGTACGCTTAAATGTAGTTAAAATTCCCCTGATGTTCTGTCAGCCCCAGTTACCTCAAAGTCACGCCCTCCATGCTACCCAGCCTGCTGCGGACCGCATCGTGCACGGCATTGACCTCCTCGGTTGTGAGGGTCCTTTCTAAGGCCCGGTACCTAAGCGTGAATGCGAGGCTCCTTGAGCCCTTCGGCACCCCTGCTCCCTCGTACACGTCGAATACGCCGACGGATTCCAGATACTTGCCGGCCGCCTCGATTATCGCGCCCCTGATGTCGTCCGAAGTTATCTTCCTATTGGCGATCATCGCGACGTCCCTTGTGGACGGCGGGTACTTGGGTATCCCCTTGAAGCGCATGTCCTTTCTTATCATCGCAAGGACCGGTTCCAGCGCCACCTCGAATCCGACTGTATCCTCAGGCACCTCGAAATGCTCCGCCGTATCGGGATGCAGCTGTCCGAAAGAGCCTGCAAAGTATCCGCCCACATAGAGGTCGGCAGCCCTGCCTGGCCGCAGGTACGGCGCCTCGCTCGCCATTATCTCCCAATCCTCTATGCCCAACGCATGCAGAAGTGATTCCAAAGCGCCCTTGGCATCGTAGAAATCTGCCCGCCTCTCTTTGGCGTACCAGCTCTTCTCCATCCCGCCTGCGGACGCATAGCCGGAGATGACACCTGAGAGCACCTTGCCCTCCTCAGCCGGCTTGGCCCCCCTAGGCAGCTCCGAATCGCCCAGGCCGCCCTCTGGTGCAATGTACGTCCTCGCCACTTCGAACATCCTCACCCCTGCGGCGCCTCTCCTATGGTTAGTGCTTGCGACCCTAAGAAGCGAGGGAAGCAGCATCGTCCTCATGGCCACCTGGTCTTCAGAGAGCGGATTCATCACCATTATCGGCTTTGCGGCCCTTTCGTCAGGGCTTAGCCTCATCCCGGCCGCCTCATCCCTCGGAACCATGCTGTAGGTCATGGCCTCATGCATTCCGATTGCAGTCAGGGCCTCCTTGATCTTCTTCTCGGCTATCTGCTCTTCAGTCCATGCCGATGGCTTGGAGTTGGCAGGCACCCTTGAATCAAGCCTGTCGAACCCGTGTATCCTTGCCACTTCCTCGACGAGGTCGATCGGTTCGGTGATATCTGCCCTCCAAGAGGGCACTGATACAACGACCGCGTCTGACTGGTCCTCGGCTTCGACGGAAAGGCCCAGGCGCGAAAGGTACTCGTCCGCCCTATGTCCGAGATCGGTCCCAATCTTCCCGGAGATCCAGCCCCTGGACGTCGTAATCGTCCTTACCTGCCTGGCTGAGAAATTCACGTCTATAGTGCCCGGGTTCACCGAGGCTGCGCCCATCTGCGTAAGAAGGCTTGCGCTCCTTCTAAGCGCAAGAGGCACTGTCTCAGGGTCAAGCCCTTTCTCGAACCTTGAGGAGGACTCGGTCCTAAGCTTAAGCGTCTTCGAGGTGCGCCACACGCTCTGCCTGAGGAAGTTCGCCGATTCCAGCAGCACCCTATGGGTATCAGGGCCGATTTCGCTCTCTGCCCCTCCCATCACGCCTGCCACAGCGACCGGCTTTACAGCGTCGCATATGAGAAGCATCCCCTCTTCAACCGGCCTGGACTGGCCGTCAAGCGTCGTTATTGCCTCTCCGGCCGCTGAGCGCCTTACAGAGATCCTCCCTCCCTCGATCCTGTCGTAGTCGAACGCATGGAGTGGCTGGTTGACGTCTATCATCACGTAGTTGGTTACATCCACTATGTTCGAGATCGGCCGGATTCCAGCCGCCCTTAGCCTTACCTGCATCCAAAGGGGGGACGGGGCTACCTTGACGTCGCTGAACAGCTTAAGGGCATACCTGCTGCAGTATTCCGGATCCAGGATGGCCGCCTGAGCGAACGCGGAGATATGCTCGCCCTTCTTCTGATAAGCGACTTCGGGCCACCTAAGCGGCAGTCCTGTTATTGCGGACACTTCCCTGGCCACACCGAATATTCCAAGGCAGTCGGGCCGGTTAGGCGTAATCTCAAGCTCTAGGACCTCATCCTGAAGGTTAAGCACGGAAACGAGATCAAGGCCAGTAAGGCATGAATCCGAGAGGAGCAGTATGCCGTCGGCCTCGTCGGATATGCCCAGCTCCATGGACGAGCACATCATTCCCTCTGAGCTTACGCCGCCGAAATCGGCGATGCCGATCTCCTTTCCGTCTGCAAGGACGGCTCCGGGCGTCGCCAGAGGCACGATGTCGCCTGCGCTTACGTTGTTTGCCGCAGTGACCACCTTGAATCTGTACTGAGGGGTGATGAGGTTTGCGACCTTGAGCCTTGGATCTCCTGGATGTGCCTCTATGGACTCCACCCTGGCGGAGATTATCCCTCTGACGTTCTCAGCGGTTATAGTGACCGCCTCCACCTTAGTCCCTGTCATGGTAAGAAGCTCTGCCAGCTCGTGTGCGCCCATGTCTATGTCGACGTAGTCTTTAAGCCACCTTATAGGTACCAGCATGCTTATCCCTCCTAGAACGCCTCAAGGAAGCGCACATCGTTTTCGAAGTAGAGCCTCAAGTCGTCGACCCCGTACTTGAGGGAGACTATCCTGTCAATGCCCATCCCGAAGGCGAAGCCGCTGTAGACTTCCGGATCGTATCCCGCCATCCTCAGGACGTTGGGATGCACCATGCCGGAGCCCAGGATCTCTATCCAGCCCTCACCCTTGCAGATACGGCAGCCTTTGCCGCCGCAGGCGAAGCAGGATACATCCATCTCTGCGGACGGCTCTGTGAACGGGAAGTAGTGCGGCCTGAACCTCACCCTCTTGTCCTCGCCGTAGAAGGCCTTGATGAAGACCTCAAGCGCCCCCTTCAGGTCCGCGAATGTCACGCCTTTGTCGACGTATAGCCCCTCAAGCTGATGGAATATCGGAGAGTGCGTGGCATCGACTTGGTCTCTTCTGTATACGACCCCGGGGACTACCACCTTCACGGGAGGCTCCTGCCCTTCCATCTGCCTTACCTGCTGGGGCGAAGTCTGCGTCCTCAGAAGGATGCTGTCTGTTATGTAGAAAGTGTCCTGGACGTCCCTTGCCGGATGGAAGGGAGGCGTGTTGAGAGCCGTGAAGTTGTAGAAGTCCGTCTCGATCTCAGGGCCTTCGACAACGGCGAATCCCATCCTGACGAAGATATCGCAGATCTCCTCGAAGCCCTTGGATATGGGGTGGATGTTCCCCACCCTCTGTATCCGCCCGGGTAGTGTAATATCGAGCGCCTCCTGCTCGAATCGCGCTTTTCTGGCAAGTGCCGAAAGCTCGGCTCCCTTCTCAGCCATAGCGGCCTCGAGCTTGAGCTTGGCGTCGTTAACCTTCTGGCCGAACGATGGCCTCTCCTCCGCGGGAAGCGATCCCATGCTGCGAAGAAGGGCAGTAAGGCCGCCTTTCTTACCCAGAAGGCTCCCTCTTAGCTCCTCCAGCGCCGAAACCTCGGCGCACAGCCTGACCTGCTCCAAAGCCGATTCAAGGATCCTATCCACTTCCTGGCTCATCTGCACTCCCCCTTCAGGTAAAAAAGAACGGAAGCTGCATCTTCCTGGGACGAAAGTTGCAGCTTCCGCGGTACCACCCAATTTGGCATAAGCCCACTTATGGCGCTAGCGTTGCGCCGTCCCCATAACGCGGGGCCACGTCCTGCCTTAATCCCTCACAGGTTTGGGGCGGAGGCTCCTGGGTGAATTCCTCGGGCCCTCATTCCGAGGACCGCTCTCAATCGGTGGCGGTCCATCCCTTTCGGCGATAGGTCCGGATACTTGTCCCAATCATTGCCTTTCATATTACTTAAGTATTATAGTGCGTTAAGCCCGCACGCCGCAAGCATCCCCGCACTTTATGCCACGAAATCCCGCCCCATCATTGCAGCCTTCTACCTGGCTACCACCTCGTCCGCGTATATGTCCAGAGACTGCAGGAAGACTCCCTCGTCAGTGCTCCCGTCCACATGAGCGCATGCGGAGAAGACGCCTATCCTTACAGGAAGGTCGGGGTCGAGGTTGTCGAAAGCCAGGTTGACCAGGTCATAATCGGCCAGCTCGTACTCGCTCTCGTACTCGCCGACAAGGCTTCCGTTCACCCTGACCTCGATAGTCTCGCCAGTGCGCTCGATTACAATAGTGTTCTCGCCCTCCTCCATGGAGGCTCCGATGACGAGCCCAGGCATAAGTTCGGGAATGTATGGGGGCACATAATCGATCGCGGGATCGAACACTGAGACAGCGGACTCATAGAGCATATGAGGCAGCACAGTGTATGCTTCGACGCTGTCGGTCAGGTCAGTATGGTTTCCGTAGAACTGGACAGCTTTGAAGAAGCCCGGGAT
>CAZHKX010000025.1:0-16472 GCA_964532805.1 uncultured Clostridia bacterium | reverse complement strand
TATCTAAGGTGTCAATATGTCGCGATGCAGGAAGTCGTAGTATTTTAAAGAAAGAGTACATGTAAGTAAAACACGCAAGGAGGGTTCCAGATGTCCCGCTATTACAAGATCCTGTCATTGGCACTGCTGATGGCCCTGACGCTGGCTTTTGCGGCAATGGCCGCGCCTGACAAGGACAGATATCTCGAGCTGTTCGGAAAGAGGGCAGCCTACAGCCTCGAGTACAAGTACACGATGATGATGGACAAGGAGATTCTAGGAAGCGCGGTCGTCTTGGTCAAAGGCGAGAAGCTGTACTCGGCCAACAACACAGGCGGCATGATCAGCTACATGATAAACGACGGCAAGTTCATGTATATGTGGAGCTCGATGTCGAATATCGGGCAGAAGTACGACCTTAGCGAACCGTCCAAGAACCAGGAGCTAACCAAGGAGGACATACTGGACGCAGACGTGCAGGTGAAGCTCCTCGGCAAGGAGACAGTCAACGGCTATCTCTGCGAGAAGGCCGAAATCAAGGTGGAAGGCGAGGTCCAGTACCACTGGATCAGCGAGAAGTACGGGATAATAATCAGGACCATAGTAGAGAACATGCAGATGGACGTAACGGACATCGTCGAGAAGAACATACCTGATTCGACCTTCATCCCGCCGGCTAACATAGACTTCAGCGGCAACCCGTTCGCCTTCCTTGGAAAATCGGTGGCCGAAGCTGCGAATGCGGCGGTCCAGGAGGCGGCGAAGGCGGTAGAGCAGGCGATTGAGGAGAACAAGCCGGTCGACGAGGCGGGCTTCCTATCGATACTGGCAAAGCGCGGAAGCATACCCGTGGTATACACGGAGAAGTACGACAACCTCCTCAACACCAAGGTCAGCGTAAGCGTTAAGGGCGGCAAGGAGTACAGGAGCGTGGATGCCGCCATCAAGCTATACATGATGTATGACGGAAAGGACATATACACTTGGAACAGCCTAATAAAGACCGTCAGCAAGGTGAAGCCTGACGACACCCTTCTTAAGGTCCTGTCCCCGTACGACCCCACCATTGTCTATGCCACAGACTTCGATTCATATGAGTACATCGGCAGGGCTGAGATAAGCGGCGAGCAGTGCCGCTGGGCAAGGGTATTCTACAAGGGCAGGAGCTATGAGCTCTGGGTCTCCGAGAGGCTGGGCATACTCATGAGGATCAAGGTCGGCGACGTCGACATGACGGTGGGCCTCTTCTATGAGCAGGACGTGCCGGACACCAGCTTCCAGCTTCCAAGCGGATACAAGGTGAAGTAGATGCGCAGGCAGCCGCCCCGTGCCCTATGCGCGGGGCGGTGCCATCTTAATGGAACTCCGGACGGATAGGAAGGGGATACCGCGGCTTGGTTATTGTGACGGCTGCAGCCATAATAAGGGATGGCAGGCTTCTGATAGCAAGAAGGATTGAAGGCGAGGGGACCGCGGGCCTCTGGGAGCTTCCGGGAGGCAAGGTGGAGCCGGGCGAGACGCCTGAGCAGTGCCTGAAGCGCGAGCTTTTAGAGGAGCTGGGCATTGAGGCGGAGGTAGGCGAGAGCATCGGCGAGAGCCTCATCAAGACCGCGAGGGTGCCGATGACGCTGAAGGCATACATAACTAGGATAGTCAGCGGTACTCCTCTGGCGAGCGTGCATTCGGAGATACGTTTTGTAACGGCGGGGGAGCTTCATCGATTCGATTTCTGCCCTGCGGACGTTCCTTTGATAGCTGCAGCAAGAAGGATCATGGAGGAAGGTAGGATAGATGGCTGAGCCGAAAGCGATTCCGGATAATCAGGCGACCATCGCAGGCAAGAAGACCAAGATAGTCTGCACCCTCGGGCCGGCGACAGATGCCCCGGGGGTTCTCAAGCGCATGATACTTGAGGGGATGAACGTCGCGAGGCTGAACTTCTCGCACGGCGACCATGAGGAGCACCTGGGACGCGTCCGGATGGTTAAGGCGTTAAGGCAGGAGCTGGGGCTTCCCATTACGCTGCTGCTGGACACGAAGGGCCCTGAGATACGAATAGGCACTTTCAGGGATGGAAAAGTGGAGCTTGCCGAGGGGGCGAGGTTCACCTTCACTGCCGAGGATGTCGAGGGGGACAGCGAGTCAGTCTCACTAACCTACAAGGAGCTTCCGAGGCAGGTAAGAAGCGGCGACAGGATACTTGGCGATGACGGCATGCTGCAGTTTGCGGTAGTTGAGACCGACGGCACCAGAATCGTGACTGAAGTAGTCAACGGAGGGACGTTCTCCAACAGGAAGAGCCTTAACGTGCCTGGAGTGCACCTTGATATGCCCTACGTCTCCGAGAAGGACAGAAAGGATCTCGAATTCGGGGTCCGAAACGGCTTCGACTTCGTCGCGGCGTCTTTCACCAGGACCGCCAAGGACATAGAGGACATTAGGGCGGCGCTCTCAGAGCTCGGTGCGGCAAGGATCAAGATAATCGCGAAGATCGAAAACGCCCAGGGTGTCGATAACATCGATGAGATAATCAGGGCAGCCGACGGCATCATGGTGGCAAGAGGCGACATGGGCGTGGAGATAGACCTCGTCGAGCTGCCGAGGCTTCAGAAGATGCTCATCAGGAAGACCTACATCGCGGGCAAGCATTCGATAACGGCGACGCAGATGCTCGAATCGATGATCAAGAACCCGAGGCCGACCAGGGCGGAGACCACAGATGTGGCAAACGCCGTGTATGACGGCACGAGTGCGGTTATGCTCTCCGGAGAGACCGCAGTCGGCAGATACCCGGCTGACAGCGTAAGGACCATGAGGAGCATCGCCCAGAGGACAGAGCAGGACATCAACTACAAGAAGAGGTTCTCCCAGCTGGAGGGCCCTCATGGAAGGGATGTGTCTGATGCCATCGCGCATGCTGCGTGCACGACGGCGCACGATCTTGACGCGGCGGCAATAATAGTTGTCACCTCGAGCGGTTCGACTGCGCGCCAGATCTCCAAGTACAGGCCGGCGTGCCCGATAATCGCGGTTACCGACGAGGAGCCCACCTACAGGCAGCTTGCCCTCGCCTGGGGGGTGACACCTGTGCTGGGGGAGAGCAAGTACAACACGGATTCCCTGTTCATGCACGCAGAACAGAAAGCGCTCGAGACCGGGCTGGTGGGCGAGGGCGAGCTTGTCGTCTTCACAGGCGGCATACTGGTCGGAATACCAGGAAGCACAAACACGCTGAGGGTGAAAAAGGCGGAAAGAAGGACCATCCCCACATAATACCGACGGTGCATAGCATCTTTGTGGTAAAATATTCGGGTAACATTCTTATGCCCGCATTGCCGGGCGCGTGGAGGGAAGACCCATGTCAGGACATTCGAAATGGGCTAACATCAAGCACAAGAAGGAGAAGACTGACGCAGCCAGGGGCGCGGCCTTCACCAAGGCAGCCAGGGAGATCATGGTGGCCGCAAGGCAGGGCGGTGGCGACCCGAACGCGAACTTCAAGCTGCGTATGGCAATATTGGCGGCCAAGTCGGTGAACATGCCCAACGATTCCATCACCAAGGCGATCAAAAGGGTGACCGGCGGCGACGACGAGTTCGTATACGAGGAGATCGCATACGAGGGATACGGACCGGCAGGCACCGCATTCATCGTCGAGTGCATGACGGAGAATCGCAACAGGACCGCTGCCGACGTAAGGTACATGTTCTCAAGGACAGGCGGGAACATGGGAGAGGCGGGCTCTGTCGGATGGATGTTCGACAGGAGAGGCGTCATAACCATCTCGAAAGCATCGTTTAAGGGCGACGAGGATAAGCTTATGGAGCTGGCGCTGGAGGCTGGCGCAACCGACATAGTGACCGACGATCCGGACAACTATGAGGTAATCACTGAGCCCACGGAGCTCGACGCCGTCAGGAAGAGCCTTGAGGCACACGGCGTGGAGTTCACGGAAGTAAGGCCCAAGATGCTTCCCAAGAACACGGTGGAGCTGGACCTAGATGGCGCCCAGAAGGTGATAAGGTTCATCGACACCCTTGAGGAGCATGATGACGTCCAGAGAGTCTACACGAACATGGAGATTCCTGACGAGGTGATGGCCAAGCTGGAGGAGATGTAATTGGGCAGGGTCGTCCTAGGCGTCGACCCGGGCACGGCGCACACAGGATACGGCGCCGTGCTTGAGGAGGCGGGCAAGCTCAGCTACCTCTGCGGAGGAGTCATCAAGACGACCCCTGACATGCCGATGCCGGACAGGCTGCTTTCGATACACAGGCAGCTTGAAGAGGTGCTGCTGGAGGTAAAGCCCAGCATGGCGGCAGTGGAGACGATCTATTTCAACTCGAATCAGAAGAGCGCGGTCCAGGTAGCCCAGGCAAGGGGAGTGGCGGTGATGACCTGCCGAAAGCACGGCCTTGAAGTCGTGGAGCTTACCCCGCTTCAGGTGAAGATGGCGCTCTGCAACGCCGGAAGGGCTGACAAGGAGCAGGTGGAGCAGATGGTCCGCCTGCTTTTAAGCCTCAAGGAGGTGCCCAAGGCGCATCATACCTCAGACGCACTCGCCATGGCGATAACGGTACTGCACACGAACACTGCCCTCAAGCGGACGATCATGGGGGTGAGCAGATGATATCCCACCTCAAAGGCATCATCGATGAGATAGGCCCGGACCATCTGGTCATAGAGGTCCACGGTGTCGGCTATAAGGTCAGCATGCCGGCGAGGGACATCGCCGAGACCGGAAGGCACGGCGACGAGGTGCGCATCTACACTGAGATGGTCGTGCGCGAGGACTTCGTGGGCCTGTTCGGCTTCTCCAGCCAGTTCGGAAGGCAGATGTTCAACCTTCTTTGCACGGTGAACGGAATAGGGCCGAGGACAGCGATGGCTGTCCTGTCAGGTGCATCCCCCGAGAAGGTTGCGATTGCGATATCGGCAGGCGACGCCAAGGGCGTGACAGCCCCGGGCGTGGGCAAGAAGCTTGCTGACAGGATAATCCTCGAGCTTAAGGGCAAGGTTGGGCTTCCTGCCGGATCCGGCGACGGGATAGACCTGGGGCAGGACGATGCCGGCGAGGGATCTCCGGCTCAGGATGCCGTGAAGGCCCTTCTGGCCCTGGGCTATACGAGGACGGAGGCCGAAAGCGCATGCTCCAAAGCGCTTAAGCTGGAGCCGGGGGCAGACGCCTCAAGGCTCATCAGGCTTGCGCTGGGGACATTCGCGGCCAGGTAGCGACGGATATCGACGGAGGTAGCCCATGCAGGACAGCAGGGTGGTTGACGACAATATCGTAAAGGAGGAGGCCCCTCAGGAGTTCTCCCTGAGACCCAAGCGCCTGACCGAGTTCATCGGGCAGGACAGGGTTAAGGAGGCCCTCCAGATAAGCATACAGGCCGCCATTACAAGGGGCGAAGCCTTGGACCACGCCATTTTGTGCGGCCCTCCGGGATTGGGCAAGACCACGCTTTCGATGATAATCGCAAACGAGATGGGCACGAACCTGAAGATCACTTCCGGGCCCGCAATCGAAAGGGCGGGGGACCTTGCAGCCATACTAACGAACATAGGCCCGGGTGAAGTCCTTTTCATAGATGAGATCCACAGGCTCAACAGGGCTGTGGAGGAGATACTATACCCTGCGATGGAGGACTTCGCGCTGGACATAGTCATCGGCAAGGGCCCGTCCGCGAGGTCCATAAGGATAGACCTGCCGCGGTTTACGCTAATCGGAGCCACAACAAGGCAGGGCATGCTGTCAGGACCCCTTCGCGACAGGTTCGGCATGGTGCACAGGCTGGAGTATTACGACCCGAGCGAGCTAGAGACGATCGTGCTTAAGTCGGCGGAGCTGATGGGAGTGCCCATAGATGCTGACGGCGCTTATGAGATAGCGCGAAGGTCCAGGGGCACGCCGAGGATTGCGAACAGGCTTCTTAGGCGGGTCAGGGACTTCGCCGAGGTAAGGGGAACGGGAGAGGTCGACCGGAAAGTCGCCGCCGAGGCGCTGTCTCTCATGGAGGTGGACGGCAGGGGGCTGGACAGGCTTGACCACAGGCTCCTCGACACGATCATATTGAAGTATGGCGGAGGCCCAGTAGGAATAGACACCATGGCCGCCGCTCTTAATGAGGAGAGGGAGACGCTCGAGGATGTTTACGAACCCTACCTCATCCAGATAGGTTTCATCGACAGGACGCCAAGGGGCAGGGTTGCGACAAGGGCGGCCTTCGAGCATATGGGCAGGCAGTATCCTGACAGGGCGGAGGATGAAGGGCAGGATAAGCTCCTATGAGCGGCATTCTTGTACATTCATGCTGCGCGCCGTGCGCCACAGCATCAGTCGAGAGCCTTGTCGGCGAAGGCGAGTCGCCTTACCTGTACTTCCACAACCCGAATATCCACCCGTGGACCGAGTTTAAGGCAAGGGCGGACGCCTTCAAGGCGTATCTTGCCGGGACCGGATTGCCCGGTTTCGTGGACGAGACATATGGCCTGATGAGGTTCATCAGCACAGCTCCTGCTCTTACGAGGCCTGCGCGATGCGAGCACTGCTACAGGATGAGGCTGTCTGCCGCAGCGGACAAGGCAAGGCAGATGGGCATCGGGCGCTTCACCACCACGCTTACGATAAGCCCGTACCAGGACCACGAGCTAATAAGGAAGGTCGGAGAGGAGCTGGCGGCGGCAAGGGGCATCGAGTTCGTGTACCGCGACTTCAGGCCGCTCTACAGGAAGAGCCGGTCTATGTCCAGGCAGGCGGGCTACTACATGCAGAAGTACTGCGGCTGCGTCTTCTCGGAGGCCGAGAGGTACGGCGCGGCGGAAGAGGCCCCGAAATGAACCCCTCGCGGCAGCGTGCGATAATACTCAGGTCCAGGCACTTCGGCGAGGCCGACAGGGTGATCACGGTTATCACGGAGGATGCCGGCATCTTCGACGCTAAGATAAAAGGCGCCAGGAAGCCGAAGAGCAAGCTCGGCCCCGCCTGCCAGCAGTTTTCTACAGTGGAGCTCTCGCTTGTCTCCGGAAGGAGCATGGACACCGTCACCGAGGCATCCCTTGTAAGATCGTCTGAGGCAATGGAAAAGGACATAGTCGGCCTGACATATGCGAACCTGGCAGCCGAGATAACGATGAAGATGTCGGCGGAAAGGCAGCCCGACCCCAGAGCATACCAGCTGGTAGACGGAGTGCTGGGAGCGATAGGAATGGGAATCAGCCCGCAGGCGGCGGCCTCGGCCTTCATGATAAAGAGGCTGTATATCGACGGCATGATGCCGCAGCTGGCTGCATGCTCCCTGTGCAGGGCCAAGGACGACCTGTACTGGTTCTCCCCTGAGACGGGAGGCGCGCTGTGCCCCAGATGCGCAGCCGAGGCGCCGGGCGTGATGAAGTTCGGAGCCGGGGCGAAGGCGCTTGCGGTGGCGCTCTATCGGAGCACTTGGGAGCAGATCTCCGGGATGCAGCTGGACATTGAGGATGAAGCCGAGCTTGAGGCGGCGCTAGCCGCGATGTTTGAGTACCGGGGCGACATAAGGATCAGAAGCCTGGAGACCCTGGAGCTTATAAGGGATGCCGGGCGCGGAGGTGGCAGATGAGGCTTTGCAAGTTCGAGCACAGGGGCGCTGTCAGGTGGGGATTGGTCGAAGGCGATTCCATCAGGGCGGTGCAGGGCCAGGTCGCGACAGGCTTGGATGTCACCGACGAGATATTCCCGATAGCTGAGTCGAGGTTCCTTGCCCCTGCGCACGAGTCCTGCGGGAAGCTCATTGCCGTTGGGCTCAACTACAAGGGGCACGTGCACGAGGCCGCCGAGAAGGGTTGGGACACGAAATCGAGGCAGGAGCCCGTGATTTTCATGCTACCGAGGACGGCGCTCATCGGAAACGGGGACGCTGTGAGGATAGCCAGGCCGGAGAACCAGACTCATTACGAAGCCGAGCTTGTTGTAATCGTAGGCAAGAGGATCAAGGAAGCCTCAATAGAGGACGCAAAGGGCGCGATACTGGGGTATACTTGCGGAAACGACATCTCAGATAGGACCATACAGGATCAGGACGGGCAGTGGACCAGGTGCAAGGCATTTGCCACCTATAAGCCGATGGGTCCGTGGATAGAGACCTCGCCACCGGTTGAGGGGGCAAGGATAAGGCTCAGGAGGAACGGGGAGCTCATGCAGGACGCAGCCCTGTGCGATATGATATGGAGCCCAGAGGAGCTGGTAAGCTTCATCTCCAGCCAGTTCGTGCTTGAGCCGGGCGACATCATCTTCACGGGAACACCTGAGAAAGTCGGGCCGATTAGGCACGGAGACGAGCTTGTAGTGGAGATAGACGGAATCGGCACCCTTAGGAACACTGTAAAATGAGCATGCCTGCATTGACATAAAGCCGATGGGCTTATAAATTACAATTATCGGAATAGCCCCAGGACGGGAGGGCGCGGGAAAGCGGCCGCAAAGAGAGCCGGGATAGGTGTGAGCCGGTGCGGATGCTTCTTGCGAAGGCGCCCCGAGGGCAGGTAGAAACAAGAGGGCGGGCTGCGGCTTTGTGCGGCGCGCCAATCAGGGTGGAACCGCGGAGGGTTAGCCTTCCGTCCCTGAGCGGGGCGGAAGGCTTTTATGCGCAGTTTAGGGCGGAAGGAGGTCGGAGGCATGAAGCTTAAAGGGCTCAGGCTGGGCGGCATTACCGGCAGGGCGCTGTCATCGGTGACAAGATACCTGGTCTTCACCGCGCTCATGTCAGCCACCGCCGCTGTAGTAGGCTACATCCGCTCAAACGGCGATTTCGGGAGCATCGCAGTGATGATACAGGGGGTGGAGGACCTTGCGGTAAGCCTCAGGTCCAAGCCTCTTGTAGAGCAGTGGCTGGGCGTCTTCGCCCACAACATGAGAGTCATAGTCATCCTTGTAGGGGTTTCCTGGGTGCCGGTAGTCCCTGTCATGGCTGTGGCTTTGATGAACTCCATTATGCTGGGGGCGATGCTTAAGGCAACGGCCCTCGCAACCGGAATACCGCCGATAACGGTTCTGGTGGGCTTGCTGCCCCATGGCATCTTCGAGCTGTCTGCCTTTTTCATAGGGGCAGCAATGTGCCTTAGGATAGGCATGCTGGTGCCGCTTTGGATAAGCAAGGCAGTGGACAACTCGCACATGAAAAGGGCCGCCTACGATGTGCTGATACTCTTCTTCGCGGTGATAGTGCCGCTTATGCTGGCCGCTTCGCTGATAGAGGTGACTTTCTCGGCCTGGCTTGCGGAAGTGCTCGCAAGGTGACGGGCCTGAACGGAGGACGAAGATGAATCTACAGGAGCTGATCTTCAAGCTTGAGACCTACTGGGCATCCAAGGGGTGCCTTATAATCCAGCCCTACGTGCTGGAGGTAGGAGCGGGTACGATGAGCCCGCACACTTTCCTAAGAGTATTGGGGCCTGAGCCATGGAATGTGGCCTATGTGCAGCCCTCCAGAAGGCCGGCTGACGGAAGGTACGGGGATAATCCCAACAGGCTCTTCCAGCACCACCAGTACCAGGTGATATTAAAGCCAAGCCCGGCAGATGTGCAGGAGCTGTACCTCGAAAGCCTGAAGGCGATAGGCTTCGACCCCAGTGAGCACGACATCCGCTTCGTCGAGGACAACTGGGAGGCGCCAACGCTGGGAGCATGGGGCACCGGCTGGGAAGTGTGGCTCGACGGGATGGAAATTACGCAGTTCACCTACTTCCAGCAGGTCGGGGGAATCGACGCGAAGCCGGTGCCGGCCGAGATAACCTACGGGCTTGAGAGGATCGCGATGTACGTCCAGGGCGTGGACAATGTCTACGACCTAGAGTGGGCGCATGGGATAAAGTACGGCGAAGTATATAAGGGAGCCGAGTTCGAGTACTCGAAGTTCGCCTTCGAGCTTGCCGACACCGAGCATCTCAAACTGGACTTCGAGGCTAACGAGGTCCAAGCTGGAAGGCTCCTCGAGCAGGGGCTGGTACAGCCAGGGTATGACCATGTTCTCAAGTGCTCGCACAGCTTCAACCTGATGGACGCAAGGGGCGCTTTCGGAGCGGCTCAGAGGGCTGCCTACATGGCAAGGGTGAGAAACCTTGCGCGAAAGGCTGCCGCCGCCTGGCTTAAGAAGCGCGAGCAGCTGGGATATCCGCTTCTTGATGGGGGTGACAGATGATGGAAGCAAACAGGAGGGACCTCCTATTCGAGATAGGAACAGAGGAGATACCGGCAAGGTTCATAGACAAGGCAGGAGACGACCTGCTTGCCGCGGGAAGGAAGGCACTTGAGGATGCAAGAATGTCATTCTCAGGGATCAAGATCTATGCCACCCCGAGGCGCCTTGCCCTTTATGTAGAAGGACTGAGCGAATATCAGGAGGACAAGGACCACATGGTAAAAGGCCCGTCGGCGAAGGCTGCCTTCGACCAGGCTGGCAATCCCACGAAGGCATACGAGGGTTTCGCGCGGTCACAGGGGGTGCATGTCTCGTCCCTTCAGAGGGTTACGGATGCCGCCGGCGACTACATCTACGCATTTGTGCACGATAAGGGCAAGAGGGTCGACGAGGTGATGCCTGCCATATGCGACGGGCTTATAAGGTCGCTTGCCTTCCCTAAGAACATGAGATGGGGAGCATCCGATTTCAGGTTCGTCCGCCCTATCCGCTGGATCGTGCTGCTTTGGGGCGAAGAACCCATACATATGGTGTTTGAGGGAATCGAGGCTGGCAACCTGAGCCGCGGCCACAGGACCCTGGGACCAAGCGGTCCGGTCGGCATAAAGAACGCCGAGAGCTACCTTGACGCAATGAGAAGCGCAGGAGTCGTGGCAGACCAGGCGGAGAGGGCATGCCTGATATCGGCCCAGGTTGCATCCGTGGCTGAGGGGTTGGGATGCGAGGCGATCATCGAGGAGGGTCTTCTTAGGGAGATAAACAACATCGTGGAATGGCCTACAGCATTCTCCGGCAGCTTCGATGGGAGGTTCCTTGAGATCCCTGAGATCTGCGTTACGACACCGATGGAGGGCCATCAGAGGTACTTCCCTGTTAAAAAGGGAGGAAAGCTGCACAACGCCTTCATCGCTGTAAGAAACGGCGGGGCTGCGGGCATCGAGAATGTGAGGCACGGCAACGAGAAAGTGCTCTCGGGAAGGCTTTCGGACGCCAAGTTCTTCTTCGAGGACGACATGAGGCATAAGCTTGAGGACAGGCTCAACAAGCTATCCGGCATCACCTTTGCGGAAGGCCTAGGGACTATGCGGGATAAGACTGAAAGGGTATCACACCTTGCAGAGACCATAATGAAGGAGGGTTTTGCAGGGGGAGCAGCAACTGAAAGCGAGATTACTGCAGTAAAGAGGGCAGGGATGCTGTCGAAGTGCGACCTTGCTACTAACATGGTTAGGGAGTTCACTGAGCTTCAGGGCCAGATCGGCGAGCTCTATGCGAAACTCGGCGGCGAGAGCGCAGATGTTGCCGCGGCGATTAGGGAGCACTACATGCCGACCGGAGCCGGAGCTGCTTTGCCGCAGACGAGGGTCGGTGTTGCGCTTGCGATGGCTGATAAGGCCGACAGCCTTGCCGGGTACTTTGGAATGGGCCAGATACCTACAGGATCTGCTGACCCGTTCGCCCTAAGACGAAGCATCCTCGGCCTAATAGCAATCCATGAGCAGTGGAGGCCAACCATGGGGCTTCTTGAGATTCTTGAGCGGGCGCTCGCAGGCATCTGGAAGGAGAATGCGCCTAAACCTAGGGAAGAGACATTGAAGAACCTTGAGGAGTTCGCTCAAGCCAGGATGAAGGGTACACTTCTGGATGAAGGGCACAGGTATGACCTTGTAGAGGCGGCTATGGCTCTAGGGGTGAACAATCCAAAACGAATCAGGCTATCTCTGGCGGCAATCGAGAAGGACCTTACGGAAGGGTGGATGGACGAGCTGGCCGTAGCCTTCGTAAGGGTGAGGAACATCGCAAAGAACGCTGAGAGCGCATCATTTGATGAAGGCGCGCTGAAGGAAGATGAGGAAGTCAGGCTTGCCCAAGCATATATGAAAGCTGGAGAGGACATTGAAAAGATTCTGGCAGAAGGTGAAAGTGCCGAAAGCTATGCGAAGGCGATGAGCAGGTTCGCGGCGCTTAAATCATTCATAGACGCGTTCTTCGAAAAAGTAATGGTATTGTCCGAGGATTTATACATCAGAAAAAACAGGCTTGGACTTGTCAGGTCTATTGAGAATCTGGCATTGAGATTGGCTGACTTTTCAAAGATTAATCAATAGTACCAGCTAAGCGAGGGTTAACAGAAGCAGGGGCGAAATGCCTCTGCTTTTCCATTTACTGTTTACTTAATTGAATATTGGCAAGCGAGCAAATCCGTCAAAGTAAATATATCTTTGCAGGAGTTTACCTTTCGGAGCAGAATAGTCTTGTTAGGTTAATCCGTCGAATGTTGGCATCACGAAAGGGGTGCTGATATTTCCGCATAGTAAAGTGAATTGGTAGAGAGATATGAATATGCGATTCCCAAGAATTATTGAATGTGAGAGGAGGGCTGTCTGGCATCATTCGGAATCCGCGAACAATCTAGAGTCTCTTCAGAAAGGAGAGGGTATAACTTGAGAACAAAGTGGTTAAGTCTAATACTTGCGGCAGGGATGGTTTTGGCCCTTGCTGCAACTACGTTGGCCGCGCCAAGCATGCCCGGACTACCGTTCGGACTTGACGGGAATACCGGCGCAATCTTCTGGTACAATGCTACAGACGCATACTCAACAGCTACGTACCCTTGGGGCATAGATTTCTATGGGTGGCAGCTCTACAAAAATGGAGCATCTACACCTATTACCCAAAGGGCGAACATTCCAGAAGCGGGCATCTGGGATGGAACAGACTTGAGGTATGAGGATAACCTCGCTAATGGAACGGCAGGGCCAACTATCCTGCCTCTGGGTCCCGGTGTTTATGACCTTTCCATTTACGCGACTGACACATTCGATCCATTCCCGAACTCCTTTAACCAGCTCCAGCAGTTCCTGATCAAACCCCTCACTCCTACCGTGAGTGCAGTCGAGGAGGTCCTTGATCCGGACGGAACTTATCACGTGACCTGGAGCGTCCAGTCGGACGTCGAGACCGCGGAGATCCTCTGGTCATTCGACGGCTGGGTCACATCGTTCACAAGCGGAGCGACGGAAGTAAACGACGGCGTCTATGACACACCGGCCATAGCAGCCGCCAGCTTCTGGGATCCCGTGCAGTTCAGGGTAATCGTAACTGACACGGAATCTGGGCTTTCAAGCGATCCCGGCACTGCCAGCCTAGATGCAGTGCCTTGGGCGCCCAACACTGTGGACCTTGTTACCACGGCTGCCCCAGACTGGGTGGTCAATTACGGCTACACTACAGCTGTAGACCCTGACTACTTCATCTGGAAGCTGGACAGCACCTTGAATGGTTCTGCCCTTAACATCACACAGGCGATTGAAGACACGGATAAGAACTACTCCGTGGACTTCAATCCTGTCGACGACTCAACCGTTGATAACATATACGTTCACAGTTGGGTGATGTCGATAGCGGCCTGGGATGTCGATAATTCGCAGTCTGCCAGCACATCTGCCGCACCGTATGTGATTCCGTTCAATGCGGTTCCCGGCGTAGTAGTGACTGGCAATGTAACGACGGACCCCGATGTCAATCCATGGGTGTTCACCGTAACCTACAACGACCCATATAACGACTATGCATGGGGAGTAAAGGGTCCTGCAGGTTACATTGACATTGTGGATCTGCTATTCATCTATGATGGAGGACCTACGGAGTGGGAAGCTCCAACAATGGTGATTCTTGGGACAGGTCAGATAGAACTGACTGTTGATCCCGGAGCGGACCTCACAAATGCCGCGTTCATCAACAAGTACAATGACTGGCGCGTGGAGGCGACACCAGGAATATTCTGCCAGGCAGCCGATTTCCATGGCATGGGCACTGGCGGTTTGGACTTTACAACCGTGTGTCCGCCTCTGCCGGCGCCTACCGCTGGGGCAACCTATTACCCCACAGATATCCAGGTGCCGGAATATGTGCCTGGTCCTTATCCTACGGGTAATGAGCAGGGTGTCACTTCAGGGACGGTTCTAACAACGAAGTGGAATCTACCCTTGCTCTCTGACCTCCAGACAACTTATGGCTTCTACGGCAATGTTGCCTACCTGGGAACCCATGTGGAATATCAGAATTCGGCAACATTTGATATGCCAACATGGAACCCTGACAGCGATATCGTGATTCTCTGGGCTGGAACGCAGCACGGTAGGACATTCTCGACTGCGCCCGGCACTTTCACGTTCTTCAGGGCTCTAGCCTCATTAGCGTATGACAACTTTGGCGATGAGATTGTTGGCAACTTCGAGGAAGTCTCATCTCCCGACACAGAGATAGACAAGTGGGAGACTGACAACCAGAACCCGGGACCCGTATCGAACAAGGAAATCATCCAGGATACCACAACAATGACTTACGGCAATCCATGGGTGTTCGAGTTCGACACACCTACCACGCCTGATTTTGCGCAGTACAGACCCAGGTTGGTCAAGGGCCTCGGAAACCTGTATCCTGCACCTCCTGTTGCATCTGAACCCGGCCTCTTAGACGTCGAGTGGGTTGTGACTGAGGATATGTGGGATGACCAGCCGTCATGGGTAAGCAATCCTTTCGGAACATATGCGTTCTACGTTCGTACGTACGACAACACTGTTCCGACAAGGGTTGAGTACACTGACATCAGCAACCCGTACTATTTCGATTACACAGTATATGAAGCTCTAGGAAATGTAATCGATCTTGACGGCAATGCAAATGAGGTCAGTATCGAGTTCCTGTATATGGACAGGGTGAGGGCCGGTTGGCAGGCAGTCAACCACAAACCTATGGGCCTTGATCCTGATAGAATCCATTATGTAGCAGAGCTTTACTACCTCGAAGAGGATCTTGATCCCGAACCGGACAAGTGGCTCCTCGTAGATTCGACGGACGAGGTATACCCCTATGACCCGGAACCGGGGGATCTGATACTCAGCCCATACATGTATGCCGACTTCAACCCTGGCGATTTCGACTATCCTGAGGGTCAGTACAGGGTGAAGGTATGGTACTACTACCATGGCGAGACGGAAGACTATATGGATCCAATGGGTGATGGCTGGAGCGATACATTCTATATCGAGTACGAGGGCGTAGAAATGGCAGCCCCGACTTGGGATACCGGAATTCCAGCCGTCTTCTGGGTAGATCCCACAAGCAGTGACCCGACGCTTGACATCCATGAGTACGAGCTTAAGATCCTCGGTACTAATGGGCTCTTCTATAAGTTCGATGAGATCTTTGGAGGGGCAGTCGGTCAAGCATTCTTGCCAGATTCGTTGTGGCCGGATGCCAATGTGTACGGCGCTACATACACAGCATCCATTAGGGCACAGGACACTATCGGAAGGTGGGGAGACTGGAGCCCATTCAGTGAAGGCTACACACTAGATCTGCCTTCATTTGATGCAGCTTCATTCTCGGTTGTCGACTCCAACGGAGCGGCTCCCGCAAATCCGTCAACTCTGCGTAACCTCTTTGTGGAGATACCGGAGTACACTACAGCGCCGTCGGGCTTCCTGAACTGGAACAAGGACCTTGTAACTTTCCAGGTCAAGGGATCCTACACTGGCGATGCCACTGGCGATCTGGATGTAGTAGCAGTGAACAACGGCGTAAGCTCTGTCCAGATACCTGTAGGTGAGGACGGCAAGTGGCTAGCTTACACCTTCAGCGTAGACATGTTCTATGACGGAGTACTCGTAACTCAGCTTGACGCAACCTCCGCAGGACCTTACGTGATCGACCTGAAGGGTCCTGCTGCGGTGACGTTCGGCACTCCGACATACAACCGCGCCCCTTACAACTGGAATTTCAGCTGGACTCCCGCTGCAGCAGCATCCCCGGATGACGCTGCGTACAACTACGAAGTCCTGATTGAGAAGACAGAGGGGGCCGGAGGAGCCGTGACCGCCTCCAAGCTGTTTGACAAGTCGACAGCTACATCCTTGCTGGTCACACCTGAGACCCTGTTCGACGACATATTCGGACACTACAAGTTCACGGTCACCCCCTACGATGCACTCGGCAACAAGGGTGCCGCCCAGTATGTAGCATTCGAGTATGCGGCACCTGACAAGACCATTGCTTCCGTAATGCTGGTCGATTCTGAGATCACCTGGTCTGCAGCCACCGAGGCTGTTGCATATGAGGTGTTCCTTGATGGAGACAACGGACTAGAGAAGCTGTGGCCTGTAGGCAGTTACTCATCAGCGCTGGTGCAGGACTTCGACTGGACGGTCGACTTCGCTGGCCAGAACATCTACACCGGGTGGTGGGCATATGTCAGGGCGTTCGATAGGGATGGCAACGCTGGCGCATGGGCCAAGGCCCCTCTGACGATGGCGC
>CAZHKX010000024.1:0-16601 GCA_964532805.1 uncultured Clostridia bacterium | reverse complement strand
TTTCGGCTGTGATGGCCATACTGCTTTTCGGCAGCCTCCTGGCCAGCGCGGCAACCAAAGTGAAGATCGGCGTCATTTGCCCGATAACCGGGCCGTCATCCACATTCGGCTCCGGCGTGAAGGATGCGGTCGCCATAGCTGAGGACAAGCTGAAGGCGTCCAACGGCATCAACGGGATGGAAGTCGAGTTCATAGTCATGGACGACAGGGCCAACCCCGCAGAGGCCGTCGCGGCTGCGGAGCGCCTCATCCACAACGAGAAGGTCTCCGTAATACTGGTGCCGGTAATGAGCTCCGTAGTGCTCGCCGTGATGGAAGTCACGGAGGCCAACAAGATACCGCTCGTAACCTCGGGCGCCACAGCGGAGAGCATCACCCAGAAGGGCTACAAGTACATATTCCGCACCTGCGCGACCAACGCCACGCAGGCATCCATCATAGTCCCCTACGCTGTCGACCGCTTCAAGCCGAAGACCGCGGCAGTCATCTATGAGAACACCGACTACGGCACAAGCCTCCGTGACAACACCATCAAAGCCCTTGAGGCCCTTGGTGTCAAAGTAGTCGCAAGCGAGCACTACATCAGGGAGTCTGTGGACTTCAGGGCACAGCTGACGAAGCTGAGGGCGCTTAAGCCCGACATGCTATTCATGGCATCCATAACAGCGGAGGCCGTGCAGATAATGCGCCAGAGGCTCGAGCTCGGTTGGAAGGACGTCCAGCTCGTGGCGTTCAACGGCATAGGCACCGACACCCTTGACCTAGCCGGCACTGCGGCAGAGGGCCTCCTTTTTGTCAGCGGCTTCGAGGACACGCTGCCTGATCCCGTCGTCACCGAGTTCTATGGCGACTGGATGAAGAAGTACAACAAGCCGATCAACGGCACCGGCGCTGCCGCATACAATGCGATAAGGGTCATCCTCGACTCCATCCGCAGGGGCGGCAACACCTCCAACGGCATCTGGACCGCGATCAAGGATACGAAGAACTTCCGCGGCATGGGAGTCGACATCTCCTTCGACGCTACGGGCCAGGCTGCATCAACATGGATAGTCATCGAATACACGGGCGGCAAGAAGGTCATCCGCAAGTTCTAATCTCCGTCCCGGACATTAGCTGCTAATGCGGACGGGCCAGAGCGAAGGCGCTTGAAGCCCGTCCGCCTCGATGCTTGGGGGTGAACAACGCTTGCTGGTCCTTATCTTCCAACAGCTTGTCAACGGCCTTATAGTAGGCGGCATATATTCCCTGACGGCGGCAGGTGTCTCGCTGACCTACGGGGTGCTTAGGGTATTAAACCTCGCCCAGGGCGAGATGTACATGCTGGGAGCGTACATCGCGCTGATGATGGTCACGGCGATGCATGCACCATACTGGGTGGGCCTTCTCGCGGCTTTCGCCGGTATCGCGGTTATCGGCCTCATCACGGAGAGGGTGGCATTGAGGCCCGTCAGGAAGTCGGGTACCATGTACGCCTACATAACTACATTCGCGGTCTCGTTCATTGTGCAGAACATAGCGGTGCTGGTCTGGACTGCCGACCCCAGGATATTCCCCTCGGGCCTCGCCCAGATCAACCTGTCGATAGGGGGGGTCTACTTCACCGCTCAGCAGCTGATGGTCTTCATCGCCTGCTGGGTGATAATAGGCCTTCTGTACTGCCTGATACGCTTCACCAAGTTCGGCCTGGCAATCAGGGCGGTATCCCAGAGCACGGACACTTCGAGCCTTATGGGCATACCAGTGAACTACGTGATATCCGCTACGTTCGCCCTGGCCACCGGCCTTGCGGGCGTCGCCGGAGCCCTTATCGGCCCGAGCATGCTGGTATATCCCGGGATGGGCTCGCTGACGGGCATGAAGATCTACGCTGTCATCCTGATGGGAGGCCTGGGAAACGTCTTCGGCACTAGCCTTGCAGGCTTCCTGCTTGGTGCGATCGAAGGCGTCTTCGCATCCTTCGTCGGCTCCACATTCAGGGACGTCATGCCATTCCTCGTGATAATCGCGATACTTCTTTACAAGCCGAGCGGGCTCTTCTCCCGCTCGTCTTCGAAGTGAGGGGGATGATGTGATGAAGGAGAGAAGGGCCGCAAAGGCCGCCGGATACGTCGCCCTCGCGCTTCTGCTTCTGGTGCTGGTTCTTATACCGGTCATAATAAAGAACCAGTACTCGCTCCATATCTTCATCGCCTCCGGCCTTGCCGTGATACTCTCGTCCAGCTTCAACCTAGTAACGGGATACACCGGGCAGCCGGTGTTCGGCATGGCGGCATTCTACGCGGTGGGAGCCTACAGCTCTGCCATACTGGCCACCAAGCTCCACCTATCGTTCTGGATTACGATGCCGGTTGCGGGGCTTGTGGCAGCCGCCGTTGGCTTCGTGCTAGGGCTTCCAAGCCTTAGGCTCAGGAAGTTCTTCCTCGCCATAACCACCATCGCGTTCGGCGAGGTCATCAGGCTGATCATACTGAACTGGGTCGGACTTACCAGAGGCCCGATGGGCATAACCGGGATTCCCGTGCCCAAGCCCATAACCATACCTTTCGTAGGCACGATCGCATTCAACAACAAGATAAGCTTCTACTATCTGACCCTGCTTCTGGTGATAGCCGTCGTCTTAAGCATCAGGAGCATAATGAACTCGCCTGTAGGAAGGGCGTTTCTTGCCACCAGGGACGACGAGGACGCGGCCCAGACCTGCGGCATAGACACTAGGAAATATAAGCTGCTCTCGTTCGTGCTTGCAGCATTCTTCGCGGGCATAGCAGGCGCGATGTATGCGCACTACTTCAAATACATAAGCCCCAACAGCTTCGGCTTCACAGAATCCGCCATGGCGGTGACCACGGCGTTGGTCGGAGGCCTTGGCACAATAGCAGGGCCCATTGTAGGCGGCGTGCTGCTTACCGCAGCGCCGGAGTTTCTAAGGGCGATCGCGGAGTACAGGCTCATCATCTACGGAGTGACGCTGCTTCTGACCCTTTCGTTCTGGCCTGCCGGCATAGTCGGCGGCGTGAACAGCATAATCTACAGGCTAACTAGGGGCAGGGGCAGAGGATCCGAAGCCGGGGCCTCCGGCAAGGGGGTGGCAAGATGAGCCTTCTTGAGACCAGGGCGGTAACGAAGCGGTTCGGCGGCTTAGCTGCGCTCAGCTCTGTCGACATCAGGGTGGATGCGGGAGAGATAGTGGCCGTCATAGGGCCTAACGGGGCAGGCAAGACCACCCTGTTCAACTGCATCACCGGCGTGCTTCCCGCAACCTCCGGGGAGGTCCTCCTCGAAGGCAAGCCCATAACCCACGAGAAGCCCTGGAACATCGCCCATAAGGGCATATCCAGGACATATCAGAACATAAGGTTGTTCGGGAAGGCCTCGGTGCTGGACAATGTCCGCATAGGCAATCATCAGCACATAAAGTCCGGCTTCTGGTCATCGCTTCTGAAGACGGGCAGCATGCGCAAGGAGGAGGCCGCCGTAAGGTCGAAGTGCCAGGAGATACTAAGCTTCGTGGGCTTAAAGGGAGACTACCTCGACATGGCGGAGAACCTCTCCTATGGCGACCAGAGGAGGCTGGAGATAGCAAGGGCCCTTGCCATGGACCCGAAGATCATACTCCTGGACGAGCCTACGGCAGGGATGAACCCGGACGAGACGGAGAAGATGTGCGAGCTCATCGAGGCCGTCAGGAAGAAGGGCGTGGCGATACTCATCATAGAGCACGACATGAACGTGGTCATGGGCATCTCGGAGAGGATCTACGTCCTGAACTACGGCGCCGGCATAGCGGTAGGCTCGCCCGAGCAGATACAGTGCAATCAACAGGTAATCGAAGCTTACCTGGGCAAGGAGGAATAGGCCGTGCTTGAGCTGGTAAACATCGAGGTTCATTACGGCAAGATCCGCGCCTTGACCGACGTAAGCCTTAAGGTCGAGGAGGGGGAGATAGTATGCCTCCTCGGAAGCAACGGTGCGGGCAAGACTACTACACTTAGGTGCATATCGGGCCTGTTGAGGCCGACGAAGGGCAAGGTGCTCTACGATGGCAGGCAGATAAACGGGGTGGCGCCGCACAAGATAGTAAGCATGGGCATATCCCACACCCCAGAAGGAAGGGCAATCTTCCCGACGTTCACCGTCCTGGAGAACCTGCAGGCAGGGGCATATCTGAGAAACGACAAGAAGGCGATAGCGGAGGACATGGAGAAGCTCTTCGCCGAATTCCCCAGGCTAGGAGAGAGGAAGAACCAGGCGGGAGGAAGCCTCTCCGGCGGTGAGCAGCAGATGCTTGCGATCGCAAGGACGATAATGTCGAGGCCGCGCCTCGTGCTTCTGGACGAGCCCTCAATGGGCCTCGCCCCGGTTCTGGTAAACGAGATATTCTCCATGATAAAAAGGCTGAAGGATGAGCACATAACCGTGCTGCTGGTAGAGCAGAACGCAAGGAAGGCCCTTCAGATAGCGGACAGGGGCTACCTGCTGGACACCGGGAAGACCACGCTCACCGACAAGGCGGCGAACCTGCTGAACGACCCCCGCATGATACAGGGTTACCTCGGCCAGTCATGCCCGAAGGGGCAGAAGCCCTCATCGAAGTAGGCCTAGAAGCTGGGCATGACAGACGGAAAGCCGGCATTTGCTGCCGGCTTCCGCATTTTCGCCAAGGTGTGGGCCTATACCGCCGAGATCCAGTCCAGCCCCAGCTCGCGAAGCTTCGTTTCCGTGGGGTTTCCCGTCTCGGGGTCCCATCCCATGAGCTCGTAGTACTGGCGCCTGGATTTAGCATACACATCCTTATCGATCCTATAGCCCTCCGAACATCCTCCTACAAGAGGCTCGAATATCCTTTCGGGAAGAGTGTCCTCCCTGGATGACATTCCCTCCCTCATGTTAAACGCCCTCATGAGGTTGATGCGCCTTTCACCGAGCATCATGAGCTCCCAGAGGTTCGTGTTCCAGCCAGTCGCGGCGTTTACGAAGCTGACCATGTCGTCGACTCCGTAAAGAAGCCCGATGCCGAAGCAGAACTGGCAGAGCTCGAGGGTGTCCAGGGCGCTGTATAGCTTCTGCGTGTAGGCCCACAGCTTCACCTTCTCGAAGTTGAGCTCCTCTATCGGGACCGTCTTCGAGAAGCCCATGGACTTGATCGATTCGGACAGGTTCTCGGATGCGAGGACGGGATCATGCTGCGATGACTCGTGGTCCGCGCCGAAGGGGTTGGTGGAGTAGGCAAGGGATAGAGAAGCCTTCACCCTGGGCATGTGGGCGGGGAACTCCTGCCTCTTAGAGCATATGGCGTACTTCCCGGCGCCATTGCCTATACGCTCCGCCGCTGCCGACGCCCCCTCCGCGAGCACGTCGCCGAAGCCCAGGCGGTCCTTGACCATCTCGATCATCTTAAGGGCGGCATCAGCGTTGCCGAACTTAAGCTCGAGCCCTCCCAGCTGCTCTTTTGTTATGAGGCCGTTTTCGTATGCCTCCATCGCGAAAGCCAGGGTGCCTCCCATCGAAATCGTGTCGATGCCGAACCTGTTGCACATCTCGGTGGCCTTTGACACCGCTACCAGGTCTCCTATCTCTAGGTAGGATCCCAGGGCGGCTATCGATTCGTACTCAGGCCCGCCGTACTCGGGGTCGACCACATAGGGCTCCTTCGCCTCCACGACCCTCTTGCAGCGCACGGAGCAGGCCCAGCACGACTCGTTTCTGACAAGTATGGTCTTGTTCATGTGCGCGCCGGAAATCTCCTCCGCCTTGTCGAAGGTGCCGGAGGTGAAGTTCCTGGTGGGAAGCCCGCCTATCGCCTGGTTGGAGCTCACGACGCCGGCTGTGCCGAACTCCCTCAGGAAGCTTGACACGCCGTGGGTCTGAGCCCTCTGGGAGCCCGACTTCGCCATCTGCATTATCGCGTCCCTGTCGGCGAACTCCGGAGCCTTGGTGCCCCGCACCGCGATTGCCTTCAGGTTCTTCGAGCCCATTACGGCGCCCATGCCGGTCCTGCCGTTGAAGTGCTTGAGCTCGTTTGTTATGCAGGCATACCGGATGAGCCTCTCGCCGGCCGGGCCGATTACCGCGACGCGCAGTTTCTTATCCCCCAGCCTTCTTCTTATCTCGGCCTGCGCCTCTCCGGTCTCAAGCCCCCAGAGCCCCTCCGCGTCCATGAGCTCGAACTCGCCGTCATGGATCCAGATGAAGCACGGCTTCTCGGACCTGCCGGTGATGACCACCGCGTCGAATCCCGCGAACTTGAGCTCCGTGCCCCAGAAGCCCCCGGCCTGGCTGTCGCCAAGGGCGCCTGTCAGAGGGGATTTGGCGGTTACATTGTAGCGCGATGCGCCGCTGACCGGCGCGCCCGTGGTGCACGATGCCGCAAAGACAAGGACGTTGCCCGGGTCGAAGGCGTCCATCCCAGGCTTCATTCCTTTGAGGCAGTAGTAGGCGCCGATGGCGGAGCCGCCCATGTACTTCCTGTAGAACTGCTCCTGGGGCTCCTCCACCCTGAAGGTTCTCTGAATGAGGTCTACGTGCAGTATCTTGCCGGTATAACCTTTCATTGCGGACCTCCCGATATTTATTGCTTATTACCGTAGATTCGACTATTTCCTGTAGTTTCCTATATAGTATTCCATAAAGGCATGCAGAAAATCCTGCATGGGAGGTGTGGACATGGCTGCCAGCGACTTCAAGGAAGGTTTCAGCGTTCGAGACGCCCTCGGACTGCCCTGCCTGTCAGGCGCGAAGGTAGTAGCCGGGGAGAAGGGCCTGGACCGCCAGGTCAGGTTCGTAACGGTCATGGACGCGCCGGGCGGATACGACTGGGTGCGCGGCGGGGAGCTCATGCTAAGCTCCGGCTATTTCCTCAGCAAGGAAGTGGAGCTTCAGGACCGCTTCGTCATAGACCTCAAGAAATGGGGGGTCGCCGCCTTCGGGATGAAGCCGAAGAGGTTCCTAAACGGGATACCGCCCCAGATGATACAGCAGGCGAACGAGCTGGACGTGCCCCTTATCGAGCTTCCGTACCACCTCGCCTGGGTCGATGTGATAAGCCCGGTCCTGGCCGAGGTGCTGCAATCCCAATCTAGGATCCTGCAGATTTCCAAAGAAAGCCACGAAAGGCTCACGAAGCTGGTGCTTGCCGGAGGCGGGCTCTCCGAGATAGTCAGGGAGCTGTCCTATATCATTGGCCGCCCTACTTACATCACGGACCGCAACTGGAGGTGCATAGCATCAAGCAGGCCCGGAAGCGGCAACGTGTGCAGCCTCGCTCCGGAGCAGATCCGGAAGGCGTGGACGGAGGGCGAGACCCTGGACAACAGCCTTCTTCCGAACTCCAAGAGGGCTGACGGCATCGCCATCGTGCCGGTCACGGCGGGTGACAAGGTCTATGCCTACCTTCTCGTAGAGGACGCCTCGTCCGACCTGTCAACCACTAGCCTTGCGATAATCGAGGACGCGAGCACCGTATGCGCTCTGGAGATAGTCAGGAACAACGCGATAACCGAAGTGGAGAGGCGCTTCAGGAACAACTTCGTCGAGGATTTGGTCCTGGGCAACTTCGAATCCAGGCAGGTGATGCTAAGGCGCGCCGCCAGCTTCGATTGGGACCTTGGGAGCCCTCAGGTCGTGCTGAACATCGACTTCGACGGCTTCGAACGCTATTACGTCGAGCTGCAGGAGTACAACGACAAGGCGATGAGGGATGCGAAGAACAGGCTGGTGCGCATAGTCGAGTCCATACCCAAGCGCCTGAACAGGAGCCTTCTCGGTGCAGACAAGAGCGACAGCATGATCGTCCTGCTGTCCTTCCCGAAGGAGGCGGATGCCGCAGAAGTTCGCAAGAGCGCCTTGCATACCGCAGAATTCATCCGTGAGGAGGTGTCAAAGAGCGTGACGCCCCTTACCGTGTCCGTCGGCATCGGCAGGATCGCAAGGGACATCGAGGAGATACCACTGTCCTACAAGCAGGCGACGCAGGCCATGGTGCTCGGAAGAAGGGTCTTCGGCGCTAACAGGGCCACCCATTTCGACGACCTTGGCATCTTCCGCGTGATCTTCGAGGGGCCCGGCAGCGAGGAGCAGTCCATGTTCCGCAGGGAATGGATATCCCCGGTGGCCGAGCACGACAGGACCCGCGGCACAAACCTCATAGAGACGCTCTCCGCCTACTTCGAATGCAACCTGAATGTGCAGGAGAGCGCAAAGAGGCTCTTCATCCACGAGAACACCATGAGATACAGGCTCAACAAGGTCGAGGAGCTGCTCGGCGCCGACCTCGGCTCGGGAGAGACCCTCCTTAACCTCTGGACGGCGCTCAAGCTGCATGTGGCGGCCGAAGCCGGCCAGCTGGGTGGCCCCGACAAGCCCTAGAAGGCCGACTTCACCCTCGCCATGAGAGCTTCGTCGCACAGAAGGTCCAGCCCGGTAAGCGCGACTGCGGCTGCGACCTTCACAGTGCGCTCGAAGGCGCGCTCGCTTCCGGATGCTACCGCGAATTCCGGCGAGTGGCCTACAACGCTTCTGTCGCATATCTCGAACATCGGATGCACAGTGGGGATGACCTGGCTTACGTTGCCTACGTCGGTGGAGCCCATGTTGGTGGCGTCTCCTCCCATCTCGTAGGGTATGCCCATTGCCTTGAAGCTTGCGGCAAGCGCCGCCTCAAGGGCTGAATTGCCCTTCATCGGCTCGTATATCGGGCCGGTCCTCTCGAACTCCACCGTCGTGCCGGTGGCAAGGGCTGCCCCCCTTGCGCAGTTTCTGACCTTCTCGGCGGTCTCCAGCATCACATCCACCGAGGCTGCCCTTACGAGGAAATGCGCCTCGGTCAGCGACGGCACCACATTCACGGCGTCTCCGCCCTTCGTGATTATCCCGTGGATCCTCACATCGGACGTCACGTGCTGCCTCAGCGCGTTGATGGAGTTGAACGTCTCGATGATGGCGTTAAGCGCGTTCACGCCCTTATGGGGGACTGAGCCCGCGTGGGCGTTTTTGCCGTGGAACGTCATCTTGATGGGCTCCCATGCAAGAGACCTCGATGCCACGCAGGTATGGTTGGCAGGATGGGCAATTAGCGCCGCGTCGATGCCCTCGAATGCGCCCCTCTCCACGAGAAGCACCTTGCCTCCTCCGGCCTCCTCGGCCGGGGTGCCGAACAGCACGACCCTTCCTCCGAGCTCTCCCATGGCCTTCTTAAGGGCGAGGGCCGCCCCCACGCTCGATGCCGCGATAAGGTTGTGGCCGCATGCGTGTCCTATCTTGGGAAGGGCGTCATACTCGGCGAGGATCGCCACCGACGGGCCAGGGCCCTTGCCCTTGTATTCGGCCCTGAAGCTGGTAGGAATCCCGAAGCACGCCCTCTCCACGGCGAATCCCTGCGCCTGCATCAGCGAGGCCAGGTATGCGGAGGATTTCTCCTCCTGAAAGGCGATTTCGGAGAATTCGTAGACTTTCTCGGAGACCTCCCTCATTATTTCCCTTACATCTGAATCGAAAGAGCCTAAGATCTTCTCCCTGAGCGACTTGCAGTCCATTGGCTTGCTCCCTTCGGATATAGCTTCTTCTATCTTCCCTCGAGGATCTTCCTCATCTTGGGGATCACGAAATTGAGCGCAGTGAGCACCTTGTCGCCCTCATCGGGCGCAAGGTAGTCGTCTATGCCGCACATCGACACCTGCGACACCATGATTCCGTCGACTTCGGCGGAGTGTTTCGCCGCCTCCTCTGAGAGGTAGCGGTTGAACTCCTCCGGTCCCTTTGCCGCATGCTTCGCTGCGTCGGTGCATATGAACGGTACGACCTCGACATCCTTGCCCTGCGTTTCGGCTACCCTCTTGATGAGCTCTGCCGTGCCGCACGAGGCAGACTTGGATGTCGCGAGAACGCCTATCCTCCTACAGCGGGATACGGCCGTCTCCGCCATGCCCTCGTCGACCTTAAGGACCGGGACGTTCACGAAACGTTGTACCTCATAGACGGTGTCCCCCAGGCTCGAACAGGTGACCAGCACCAAAGCGGCCCCGGCCTCCTCGGCGGAGCTTACCATGGACAGCAGCCGCCTTCGGACCCTGGCGTCGGTGCCTCCTAGGCGCGCGAAATCCTCAAGGAGTGTCTCGTCCAGCAGGTGGATTATCTTATACTCCGGGAATTCCTTTGAAAGCAGGCGGTGGACCCTGTCGATCACCACCCTTGTGGTATGGACGGCGCAAATGATTCTATCAGCCATTAAGCGACCTCCTTCGTGCTTAAAGCATACTACGGGGGACCTGCCATAACCTTCGCAGTTAGGCACAAATATCGATGGTTTGCGTTATGGTTTTCCACATAGCAGGAGGCAGGAATGTTTTGTGCGAGGCGACATAAAAGCATGGGACTAATTGTAGCCGGGCATAAAGGAAACATGCGTCGGGCATAGAAAGTCTAATGAACAGGAGCGATTGTTCCATTCAGCGATAAATAGGACGAAGCAGAGGGGGCGGTCTTGGGAAACAACCTATGGACAGGAGATTTGCGGCATAACGACCGGCACCGAAAAAGATGAAAGATGGAGGGAAAAGGATGAAGCGCATTGCAATATTGGCTGTCGTGGCAGTTCTTCTGGCGGCCCTGACCCTTTCGGTTGGAACGAATGCGGCCACCACTTTCAAAATCGGCGGGCTCGCAGCGCTGCAGCTCAGTTACGGAAAATCCATGACCAGCGGGGCGAAGCTGGCAATTGACGAGATAAACGCAGCCGGAGGAGTAAACGGCATCAAGTTCGAGATCGACTGGCAGGATTCAGAGGGCACTGCGTCCACCGGCAGGACCGCCGCCCAGAAGCTCATCTACGGCAGCAAGGTAGATGCGATACTCGGCTGCCACGCAAGCACCGTCGTCCTAGGCATAGAGGGAATGGTAAAGGAAGCGGGCATCCTCGAAGTGGCGATGGGCAGCGCGACTGCCGTCACCGCTCTCGGAAACCCCTGGATCGCCAGGGTCCGCGAGCCTGACCTTCTTACCGCATCGGTCCTTGCGAACTTCATAGTCGACGTGAAGAAGTTCAACAAGATCGCGATATTCCACATGAGCGAGCAGTACGGCGTAGGCGGCAAGGACAACATGGTAGCCGCCCTTAAGAAGAAGGGCGTGGAGCCGACCATAGTAGTCGCCCACAACCCCAACGACACCGACTTCTCCAGCCAGCTGCTTAACATCAAGAAGGCGGGCGCGCAGGCCATGGTCATCTTCTCCGGCCTTCCGGACCAGGGCATCATGGTCAAGCAGGCAAGGCAGCTCATCCCCGAAGTCGAGATATTCATGAGCAGCGTCGGGGCCACCCAGTCCTTCATGGACGCGGCGGGAGCGGCCGCTAACGGCGCATACGCGGTAGTCACCTACACCAACGACAACCCCGACCCGAAGGTCCAGAAGTTCGTCGAAGCGCACAAGAAGGCATACGGCGTGCCTCCGTACGACTTCTTCGACCCGCTCGCCTATGACGCGGTCATGATGATGGCAGAGGCGGTCAAGAAGGCAGGCGGCATCGACCACAAGAAGGTAAGGGATGCCTTCTATGCAATCAAGAACTTCGACGGGGCGAGCGGGCTTACCTACACGGTAGCCCCTAACGGCGAGACCATCAACGAGCTGCTTCTCGTAATGATCAAGGACGGCAAGCACGTAGTGATCCAGAAGGTCAGCGGCTAGGCTTAGCCCTCGCCTGGGCATTTGAACCGGTGCGGAAGCGGCCACGGCCAAACGGGCCGCCTCCGCACCAACTTATACTGAGCCCGAAAAGGAGTACTTCAGATGGATATCGTAATCCAGCAGATCGTAAGCGGACTGGCCCTGGGCTGCATCTATGGGCTCATCGCCCTGGGCTACAGCTTCATCTGGAATGCCGTCGAGATAGTCAACATGGCACAGGGAAGCTTCGTCATGGTCGGGGCGTTCATCTACGGCTTCACCCTGATGGGCGCGCTGAAGCTCCCGTTTCTGGCGGCCTTCCCGCTTCTCATCGTGGCCATGGGCGCATTCGGGGTGCTTTGCGAGAGGATATTCTACAGGCCTTTGAAGAACGCCCACATAAGGACGATACTCGTATCCCTCGTCGCCCTGGGCATGCTCTTGGGAAACCTCGCCCTCATAATCTGGGGGCCCTATCCGAAGTCGGCGACCGGCCCCTTCGGACAGGCGATACTGCAGATCGGAAATATCACGATTCCCTATCAGAACATATTCATAATAGCCTCGACGCTGGTGCTGCTTGCCGTGCAGACCTACTTGTTCAAGAAGACGACGCTGGGTAAGGTGCTCAGGGCGGTCGCGCAGGACAAGGCCACGGCGTCTCTGATGGGGATAGAATCAGACCTTGCCATATCGATGACCTTCGCCTACAGCTCGATACTGGGCGGCCTTGCGGGGATGCTCATATCGCCGATATTCGTCGTCAACACCGGGCTTGCGAACCTCGGCTTCAAGGGGTTCGGCGCATGTGTGATCGGCTCGTTCGGCAGCATCTTCGGCTCGTTTGCGGGAGGCATAGTCCTAGGCGGCTTCGAGATCTTCGCCGCAAGCTACGTCTCTTCGCTGTACAAAGAGGCGATAGTCTATCTGCTCATAATAAGCTTCCTGCTGTTCAGGCCCGAGGGCCTGTTCGGAAAGCGGAAGGAACAAAGCGGGTTGTAATGGAGGGCTTGTGATGCCAAAGAACGTTAGGAACATAATACTGGCGGCGCTGTACGTGGTCCTGGCCCTCGCCCCGTTGGCGTTCAGGGACAACTACGTAAGGTTCGTGATGAGCAACATTGTCATAAACTCCGTGCTCGTCATGGCGCTGAACTTCGTGCTGGGCTTTACAGGGCAGGTTTTCCTCGGCACCATCGCATTCTTCGCGGTGGGCTGCTACAGCACGACGCTTCTTACTGTGAAGCTGGGGCTCACCTTCTGGCAGGCGGTGCCCCTGACGATGCTTTTCACCGCGACGATAGCGTTCATACTCGGCCTGCCGACGCTTAAGATAAAGGGATTCTATTTGGCTCTCATGTCGACTGGCTTCATCGTGGTCGTAGGCGACGTGCTCAAGAACTGGAGCAGCCTAACAAACGGCGTGTGGGGCATGGGAGGCATACCGAGGCCGTACCTGTTCGGGGTCAAGGTGGGAAGCAACGTGGGCTTCTTCTACCTTGCCCTGGTGATTTCCGCGTTGCTTGCAGCCCTTGCCGTGCTAATCGAGGATTCCAGGTTCGGCAGGGCCTTCAAGGTGGTCAGGGACGACGAGCTTGCCGGCGAGATCATAGGGATAGACGCGCTGAGGGTGAAACTCCTGGCTTTCGTCCTGTGCGGAGTGTACACGGGCGTGGCAGGTTCGCTCTTCGCAAGCTTCCAGCAGTTCGTAAGCCCCGAGATCTTCACCTACAACTACAACTCCCTGTTCATGTGCATGCTCGTAGTAGGCGGGCTGGGCTCAGTACCGGGCGCCGTCCTGGGCGCATCGGTGCTGACCACGCTAACCGAGCTGCTCAGGTTCATGAAGGAGAAGTACCTCACGATCTACGCGATAGTCATACTTGTCATACTCATCTATCAGCCGGGCGGCCTGGTGTCGATGTTCGGCCAGTTCTACTCGTACCTGAAGGTGAAGCTCGGCTCAAAGGGCGCGACCGCCCCGAAGGCAAGATAGGAGGCCGCCATGGATATGATGAATGCGAAGGACAGCATACTGGTGGTCAACGGCCTGTCTAAGAGCTTCGGAGGGGTCAAGGCCGTAAACGACCTGTCCTTTGACGTCAAGCGCGGGCAGATCTTCGCGGTCATCGGGCCCAACGGTTCGGGCAAGACCACATGCATCAACCTGATAACGGGGGTGCTCAAGCCAACTGCCGGCACGGTGAGCTTCGAAGGGCAGGAGCTGACGGGCACGACCAGGGCAAGCATAGCGAAGCTTGGCGTCACCAGGACGTTCCAGAACCTCAGGCTCTGGAGCACACTTACTGTGGCGGACCACGTGATGGCCTCCAGGTTCTGCAGGACAAAGGCGAACTTCTTCGCGTCGACGCTGAAGCTAAAAGGCGCGATGGAGGAGGAGAGGGCCAACATAGCGATGACGGGCCGGATACTCGAGGAAGTCGGCCTGGGCGGCACGGAGGAGAGGCTTGCGACAAGCCTTCCGTACGGCAAGAGACGCCTTCTCGAGATAGCAAGGGCGCTGGCGACCGAGCCCAAGCTGCTTCTTATGGACGAGCCCGCGGCAGGAATGTCGGGCAAGGAGATAGACAAGCTCATCGAGCTCATCTTCAAGATCAGGGAGAGGGGCATCACGGTGCTCGTGGTGGAGCACAGGATGAAGCTCGTGATGGGAGTATCGGACAACATCATCGTGCTCAATTACGGCGAGAAGATCGCAGAGGGCACGGCAAGCGAGATACGCTGCAACGAGATGGTGATTCAGGCTTACCTCGGAACCGCATACTCAAGCGAAGTGACCGAAGTGTGCCGGGTATAAGGTGGGGGAAGACATGGCATTGTTGGAGTTAAAGGGCATATCCGCTCGCTACGGCCTGGTCCAGGCGCTGTTCGGTGTCTCTCTCACGGTCGAGGAGGGCGAGATCGTCTGCCTAATAGGTCCCAACGGGGCGGGCAAGACGACCACCATCAGGACCATAACCGGCGCGCTGAGGCCGTTCGAAGGCGAGGTATACTTCCAGGGCAGGAACATCACTAAGGCGAAGACGTCGTCGATCATACGCTCGGGGATGTCAGTCGTGCCGGAGGGCAGAAGGGTCTTCCCGAAGATGACCGTCAAGGAGAACCTCGAGCTGGGCGCATATGTGGTAAGGAAGGACAAGGAGGGTTTCGAAAAGAGGCTCGCGGAGGTATATGAGCTGTTCCCGCAGCTTCAGACCTTCTCGGAGAGGCTTGCCGGCACACTTTCGGGCGGTGAGCAGGAGATGCTCGCCATAAGCAGGGCTATGATGTCCAGGCCGAAGCTCATGCTCCTGGACGAGCCGTCCATGGGGCTTGCCCCGGTGCTCGTCGAGAAGACCTTCCAGGCGATTTCGGCGCTCAATAAGGCGGGAACGACGATACTTCTGGTAGAGCAGAACGCGAATATGGCGCTTTCCATAGCCCACAGGGGATACGTCCTCGAGGGAGGCACTGTGGGGCTCGCCGGCACGGCGAAGGAGCTAAGGGAGAGCGACGAGGTCAAGGAGCTTTATCTGGGCGGAAAACAAGGTTAGAGACAAGAAAAGAAAAGGGGAGTGCAGAGATGGATTTCGTAGAGGCTTTCAAAAAGGCAAGGGTAGTGGACATTTCTAAGACCGTGGTTCCCGGAAAAGAGGAGCGCAGGCTGGAAATCAGGCCTTATAAGGTCTATGCCGGCGAAATCATGAACGACATAGACACGATGAGCCACATCGGCACACATGTAGAGGTGCCATGCCATTTCATAGAGCCGCTCCGTGGGACCAAATGCAAGCACTTGGCCGACTACCCTCCGGAAGCGTGGATGGGCGAGGCAGTGTTCGTGGACCTCTCGTCGCTTGCGCCCAAGGTGGCCATCACCTCCGAGTTCGTGAAGAGCTTCGGAGTGAAGTCGGGCGACATCGTAGTCATGGGCAACTCCAAGCACAAGGGCGACGACATGAACTACCTGTCCAACGAGGCGGCCAAATACATGGCTGACCTGGGCATAAAGATACTGGGCATGGACACCAGCTTCAAAATCGAGGAGTTCTTCACTCCCCTGGGCGCCATGATGACTCACGTCTATATGCTTGAGAAGGAGATACCCCTCATCGAGGTCATGTGGAACCTCCATGAGCTGAGGGAGCGCAGGTTCTTCTTCATAGGCGTCCCCGTGGCCATAGTCGGCCTGGACGCTTTCCCAATCCGCGCCGTCGCCCTCGAAGGAGTCCTATAGTAGAATGTAGGATAAGGTCGATCCAAGGCAGCTTAAAAATAGGAAGGCCCGGTGCGACCGGGCTTTCCTTTTAAGCGGAAGCAAACGAACGGAGGTTCACCATGGGTTCTGGAGGAATCAAGCTCGCTTACATGCTGGCGACGGAGGATGTGCTGTCGACCAAGGTCCTGGGGTATCACGGCGACATACGCAAATCGGCGGAGATGCTCAAATCCCTCGGCTTCGACGGGATGGAGCTTACGAGCGCCGACCCGAAGAAGATAGACTGGAAGGCCGTCAAGTCGGCCGCAGAGGACAACGGACTTGAGATTCCGATGCTATGCAGCGGCGAGGTGTTCGGGCAGGAGAAGCTCGGGCTTGCAAATCCCCGCCCTGCCGAAAGGAAGGCCGCCATGTCCAGGATGAAGGAGATGGTGGATTTCGCCTCCTTCTTAGGCTCGATGCTTAATGTGGGCCGCTCCAGGTGGTACTACGAGGAGGGCACGGAGAGGAAAGAGACTGAGAGGATCGCCGAGGAGGCGTTCATAGAGCTATCGGAGTATGCGGCTCCGCGCTCGGTAGTGATCATCCTTGAGCCGATAACCAATCATGTCTGCAATTTCATCAACTCGACGCGCGAAGGGCTTGCGTGGCTGAAGAGGATAGACAGGCCGAACTTCAAGATGATGGTGGACATGTATCATATGAACATAGAAGACGA
>CAZHKX010000023.1:15347-16867 GCA_964532805.1 uncultured Clostridia bacterium | reverse complement strand
GCTTCAGAGGATCAAGAGGAAGATAGAGAAGTACCTGGAGAACAGGACGAAGTAGAGCGAACCGGGCGCCGGTCGTGCGGGCAATCCATCCGCCGCGGCGCTTTTTCATGGAGGCATCATGGCAGCACCTAAGCACCTTATACTGGACCTGGACAACACGATGTACCCGAAATCCAGCGGCCTTGACGAGGCGATGAGGCAGAGGATAGTGCTCTACCTGGTCGAACGGCACGGGCTTTCCTTTGAGCAGGCCACCGAGCTCAGGCAGAGGTACGTCAGAGAGTTCGGGCTCTCGCTTCCGGGAATCATGAGGGATTTCCCGGTCGACGTGGCCGATTACCAAGCCTTCATACATGATGTGGACATCAGCTGCTACATAAAGCCGGATCCGGCGCTTCGCGGCTTCCTGGACAGATGCAGCCTCAGCAAGGTGATATTCACCAACTCCAGCAACGACCATGTCGCAAGGGTGCTGGATGCCCTGGGCATCAAGGAGGCGGCATTCACCCGGATAATCGACTATACCGGCGCAGGATTCAGGTCCAAGCCTCAGCCGGAGGCCTTCGAGGCCATGCTAGCGCAGGTTGGCGCAGAGGGGCCGGAATGCATAATGGTGGACGACCTGCCGAAGACGGTTTGCGTGGCCAAGAAGCAGTTCGGGATGAGATGCGTGCTTATTGACGAGGACGGGACTGGCGGATGCGACGAGGCCGACTGGACCATCAGGAGAATAGGCGAGCTTCCAGGGATAATCGAGGGCATCATCTAGTACAAAGCGCATTATAGCAGGAGCGGAAGTTGTAATCCGCTCCTGTTTCTGTTTATGTGCGCGCCATACTTCCGGGCAATACCTGCTGGGGCACATATTTTATTGCAGAAAAAGGAATCCCAAGGGCATGCCTTGAATGATTCAACCTATGCCATATCGACTTTCTGGAGGTGCAGCCATGCGCAGATTCAGGGATGCGCTAATACTCATTCTTCTGGTCCTAGTCGTGATTGTCGCCGGTTGCAAGCCGGTTTCCAAGGTGAACATAGAGAAGCACACGAACGGCGTGGACGCCGACGTGCCTCCCGGACCCGACATCTTCGTCGGCGATGTGGTCACATGGACTTACACCGTCACAAACACTGGCAAGACAGAGTTATCGGGGGTTGTCGTGACCGACAACATGGGAGTCGAGCCGGAATATGTCAGCGGCGATGTTAACGCCGACGGCAAGCTGCAGGTCTCCGAGACGTGGATCTATGAGGCCTCAGGCACGGCCGAATCCTCCCTTTACTCCAACATCGGCACTGTGGTTGCAAGCTACAATGGCACTGAAGTTTCGGATACCGACCCGTCGCACTATACCGGCAAGCAGAGAAGGCCGGAGATCAGCATACAGAAGAAGACGAACGGGTCCGACGCCAATACCGAACCCGGGCCTTACATCGTAATCGGCGCCGAGGTCACTTGGACCTACAAGGTCGAAAACACGGGTGATCTTGACCTGACTGACATAGAAGTGACCGACGAC
>CAZHKX010000023.1:0-15337 GCA_964532805.1 uncultured Clostridia bacterium | reverse complement strand
ACAAGGGCGTCGAGCCGGTGAAGATCGCCGGCGACACTACCGATGACATCCTAAGCCCCGGGGAGGTCTGGATCTATGAGGCCAAGGGCGTCGCGACTGCCGGGCAATACTCCAACATCGGCGAGGCGGAGGGCTATGTCGGGGTGATAAAGGTCAGCGACACGGACCCATCACACTACTTCGGCGCCGAGCCTCCGGGCATCCTGCTTGAGAAGCTGGTAAACGGCGAGGATGCGGATGCTCCGACGGGCCCGTCGATTCCTGAGGGCGAGGAGGTCGTATGGACTTACAATGTCGAGAATATTGGAGGGGTAGGCTTGACTGACGTCGCTGTGGACGACGACGATTCTTCCTTGTCGCCGGCATACACAAGCGGTGACGACGGTGACGGCGTACTGGAGCCGGGCGAGACATGGGTGTTCGAAGCTACAGGGACTGCAGCTCTTGGGCAGTATTCCAACTTGGGGACAGCAGAAGCTGTGTATGCAGAGGACGACACCCTCGTCTCGGACACAGACCCTTCGCATTATTTCGGCGTACCAGCAATCGCGCTGGACATTGAGAAGCATACCAATGGCGAGGATGCGGACACGGTGGAGACGAGCTGCGAGGTCGTGGCAGGCGACGAGGTGACATGGACCTACTACGTCGAGAACACGGGAGGCTCGGACCTGGTTGACGTCCTAGTAAACGACGATATGGGTGAGACGCCTGCCTACCAGAGCGGAGACGACGGCGACGGGGTGCTTGAGCCAGGTGAGATATGGGTTTATAAGGCTACCGGCACTGCAGTGGCGGGGCAGTATTCGAACACTGGTTACGCTGAGGGGTGGTTCGGGGACTATAAGGCGTCGGATATCGACCTGTCCCACTACTACGGCGGAGATGCACCCATCCTGACTACATGGGAGTACGACTTCATGGTCCCGGGAAACGGCGACAAGATAGGTGATGAAGGATGGCTGATAGACGGCGGCTTCATAGGCGAATACCTGCCGCAGTACGGGGTGCTTCTTAATCAGACGACCATAGCAGCGCCTTACTTCTTCACGGGCGACTTCACGTTCGAGTTCACGTTCCTCCCTAAGGTTCGCGATGAGGTCGAGATATTCCGGATGGCGCTTAGGCTATGGAACAACCAGTATTCGACCTCATCTGCAAGAAGGTATGTCGATTTCGCGATGTACTACTTCAACGTGCCCACCCATGATGACGCATACTACCAGGTGAACCAGGGCAACGGGTCATATGTGTCAAACGAATACAGCGGAAATGCCCCCGGGCTGAGGGCCAATGACGACAACGCGTGCGTAATCGAGCGAGAGGGCAACGAGGTAAGCATCTACCTGAACGGGACTCACGTAAGGACCATCAACATACTTGCGGCAAACCTTGCATCCGGGTACTGCCCGATGGTGCACGGGCACGGAAGCTGGGATACCGCTGAGAGCAATTTCTATATCAGGAAGGTCAAGGTCACTTACAAGTCCGGCGAGATGTTCTACGACAGCTGGTGACGCTCCGACTAAGAGGGCGATAATAATCGCTGGCAGGGGGCGCCTTATCACAAGGCGCCCCCTGTTCATGCATTCCAATCCCAATATCTGCACATTGTATACAAATCAGAACTTGCAGGCGCAAGACTATGAGCCTATATTGATAACAGAATATCGATATAATTTTCACAAAAGGGGTGAGCCCATGGACCAGGCGGAAATCAAAGTAGCGAGCATCCAGACGGTGAAGAGACTGCCGGCCTATCTCGTCCTGCTGCGGAAGCTGCTCCAGTCAGGAAGGACCGCCGTGTCAAGCAACACCATAGGCGAGATGCTGAAGCTTGATGCCATACAGGTCAGGAAGGACCTCGCCGTCACCGGCATAGAAGGCAGGCCGAAGGTGGGATTCTCCGTGGAGGATGCGATAAGTTCGATAGAAAGCTTCTTGGGATGGGACAACGCCAAGGAGGCGTTCATCGCAGGAGCGGGGAATCTCGGCAAGGCGCTCATCGGTTATCCGGGCTTCTCCAGGTACGGCCTCAAGATAATCGCAGCATTCGACAAGGATGAAGCGGTCATCGGCACCAGGGCGTCTGGGCTGGAGGTCCTAGATTCCTCGAAAATCGCCGACCTTGCCGGGCGCATGCACGTAAAAATCGGGATAATCGCAGTCCCTGCAGAGGCTGCCCAGGAAGTCTGCGACGCCATGGTGGAAGGCGGCATGTCGGCCATATGGAACTTCGCCCCGGTGAAGCTCAGAGTACCGGAAGGCGTTTATGTGCAGGACGAGGACCTGGCCGCAGGCCTTGCCGTCCTGTCTTACAAGCTTGAGAAGTCGACTGGAGGAAGCAAGAGATGATAGAGACCGTGGGAAGCGGCGCATCGGCCGCACTTAGGAAGTTCGACAAGGTATGCGGGATAATCGAGGCCAACGGGTCATCGCCTCAAAGGCTCATACCCATCCTGCAGCAGGTGCAGCACGAGTACAGGTATCTGCCCGAGGATGTGCTGGCATACGTGGCAAACGCGCTGAGGCTGCCCCCTGCGAAAGTCTACGGCGTAGCCACATTCTACTCCTACTTCTCGCTGGAACCGAAGGGAAAGTACGTGATAAGGCTGTGCGATGGCACGGCCTGCCACGTAAAGAGGTCGATTCCAATACTTGAGGCCATCAGGACGAGGCTGGGCCTGGATGAGAAGAGGAAGACGACTCCAGACATGCTCTTCACAGTGGAGACTGTCTCATGCCTGGGTGCGTGCGGCTTGGCTCCGGTGGTTCTGATCAACGAGGATGTGCACGGCCAGATGACACCGGAATCCGCGATAGAGCTTGTCGATTCAATAATCGCGAAAGAGGTAAGGCAGCAATGAGCACAGTCAACCTGGAGGAAGTGGGAAGCGCCTTTGCCGCAAGGCAGGCGAGGCTATCAAGAAGGGTGATAATCTGCGCGGGCACCGGCTGCATGGCTAACGGCGCCATGGAAGTATACGGGCAGTTCGCGGACGAGGCGAAGGGGTGTAAGATCCCATTCGTCACACAACTTAGGAACGAAGAGGCCGAAGAAGGCGGCCTTCACATATCGAAGAGCGGTTGCCAGGGCTTCTGCCAGATGGGCCCGCTTGTAAGCATCGAGCCGGACGGCATACTCTACACCAAGGTCAGCAGGTCGGACGTCGCGGAGATCGTCCAGAGGACGCTTCTTAACGGCGAGATCATCGACCGACTGCTTTACAAGGATCCTAGAAGCGGCGAAAGCTACAGGAGTGAGCACGAGATACCGTTCTATGCGAGGCAGTCAAGGATGGTACTGAAGAACAGCGGAAGGATCGACCCTGAGTGCATAGAGGAGTACATAGCGAAGGGCGGCTACCTTGCAGCCAGGCGGGCCTATTGCGAGATGACCCCCGCCTCGGTGTGCGAGGAGGTCAGCTTCTCAGGGCTTCGCGGCAGGGGAGGCGGAGGCTTCCCCACCGGACGCAAGTGGGATCTGGCCAGGAAGCAGCCGGGTGGGAAGAAGTATGTCATCTGCAACGGCGACGAGGGCGACCCGGGCGCGTTCATGGACAGAAGCGTCATGGAGGGAAACCCCCACTCGGTAGTAGAGGGCATGATGATAGCCGCAAGGGCCATCGGTGCCGATGAAGGCTACGTTTATGTCAGGGCGGAATACCCCCTTGCCGTCGAAAGGATGAAGTCGGCAATAAGGGATGCGGCCGAAAGAGGCATACTCGGCAAGGGCATATTCGGAACCGGGCACGACCTGGAGATCCATGTCATGGAAGGTGCCGGCGCATTCGTCTGCGGTGAGGAGACGGCGCTGATGACCTCCATCGAAGGCCACAGGGGGATGCCATGCCCCAAGCCGCCCTTCCCCGCGGAATCCGGCCTTTTCGGCAGGCCGACGGTGATAAACAACGTGGAGACCCTGGCCTCTGTTCCGATGATAATCGCCCACGGGCCCGCCGAGTTCAGGAAGCTGGGGACACAGGCGTCGCCGGGCACCAAGACCTTCGCCATAACGGGCCACGTCGCAAACACGGGCCTTATAGAAGTCCCGATAGGCACCACGCTGGGCGAGGTCGTGTACGAAATCGGAGGAGGGGTGACAAATGACAGGGGAGATGCCACCGACGAGCCGTTCAAGGCCGTTCAGATAGGAGGCCCGTCTGGTGGCTGCCTCACTGCGGAGCACTCAAACCTTCCACTGGACTTCGATTCGCTAAAGAGCGTGGGGGCGATGATAGGCTCAGGCGGCCTTGTAGTCATGAACAAGAACACCTGTATGGTGAAGATCGCCCACTTCTTCATGCAGTTCGCCCAGAACGAATCATGCGGCAAGTGCGTGCTCTGCAGGGAAGGCACAAGGCAGATGCTGGCCATGCTTGATGACATCACAGAAGGGCGCGCGACGGCGGAGACGCTGGAGCTTCTGGAGAGCACCGCGAAGGCTGTCGCAAAGGCGTCCCTCTGCGGCCTGGGCAAGACCGCCCCCAACCCCGTGCTTTCGACCCTTAAGCTCTTCCGCGCGGAGTACGAGGCACACGTGTACCAGAAGAGGTGCCCGGCTGGGCAGTGCAAAGCGCTTGCCAAGCCCACAATTGATGCCGGCAAGTGCCGGGGCTGCACCTTGTGTGCCAGGAAATGCCCTGTGGGGGCGATAAAAGGGGAGCTCAAGAGGCCCCATGTGATAGACCCAGAGACGTGCATCAAGTGCGGCGAGTGCGCCAAGGCATGCAAGTTCTCGGCAATATACGGGATATAGGAGGCGCTTCGATGAAGGCTAACGCGGTTGTCATAGATGGCAGGGAGATAGAGGTCAAAGGCGAGAGGAATGTGCTGGAGGTGGCAAGGAGGGCCGGCATAGACATACCGACCTTCTGCTACCACTCCCACCTTTCGGTATACGGCGCATGCAGGCTCTGCCTGGTGGACATCGAGGGTAGGGGCATAGTGACCTCCTGTTCGACTGCACCGGAGCCCGGCATGAGGATAAAGACCAACACCGACGAGATAAGGGAGATAAGGAAGGTGGCTGTAGAGCTGCTGCTGGCAAACCACGACCAGAGCTGCCCTACATGCGCGAAGAGCGCAAGCTGCAAGCTTCAGTCCCTTGCCAGAAGGCTGGGCGTTGAGGAGGTCCGCTACCGCAAGGTGATGGAACCCCAGGAGATAGACAGGTCCGGCTATTCGCTGGTCCGAGACCCCAACAAGTGCATCCTGTGCGGGGACTGCGTAAGGGCATGCGAGGAGGTCCAGGGCATAGGCGCCATCGACTTCGTCGGAAGGGGGGCGAAGACTATGGTGAAACCCGCATTCGGCAAGCAGCTGGACAAGGTCGAGTGCGTGAACTGCGGGCTCTGCGCGAGCGTCTGCCCGACAGGCGCGATAACGCCCCGCTCCGAGGTGGAGCAGGTATGGAGGGCTATAAACGACCCATCCAAGAAGGTGGTTGTCCAAGTAGCGCCCGCAGTCAGGGTCGCAATCGGCGAGATGTTCGGCCTCGCCCCCGGCACCATAGCCACAGGCCAGGTGGCAGCTGCATTAAGGGCGATAGGATTCGACGCGGTTTATGACACTTCATTCGCCGCCGACCTCACGGTGATAGAGGAGGGACGAGAGTTTCTGGCAAGGCTCGGCAAGGGGGAGAAGCTTCCGCAGTTCACCTCCTGCTGCCCCGGATGGGTGAAATATGCCGAGCAGTACGCCCCCGACATGCTTCAGAATCTCTCAAGCTGCAGGTCGCCCCAGCAGATGTTCGGGTCCCTCGCCAAGGCGACGCTTCCCGAAGAGATGGGCATCAAGGCGGCGGACCTGGTGGTGGTCTCGGTAATGCCCTGCACGGCAAAGAAGTTCGAGGCGAGAAGGCCGGAGTTCGGCAGGGCCGGAGTCCCCGACGTGGACTATGTGATGACCACCCAGGAGCTGGGCAGGATGATAGAGGAGGCGGGCCTCTCGCTTGAGGCGTTGGAGCCGGAGTCCATGGACAGGCCTTTCGGGCAGAGGACGGGAGCCGGCGTCATCTTCGGCGCAAGCGGAGGGGTCACCGAGGCGGTCCTGCGCTTCGCAGCAGCAAGCCTGGGAGCCCCCAAATACGGGCCTGTGGAGTACAGGCAGGTAAGAGGGCTCGACGGGATACGCGAGGCGGAGATCGACTTAAAGGGCAGGAAGCTCAGGCTTGCCGTAGTGCACGGCCTGGCCAACGCCGGAAGGGTACTTGACGACATAAGGAACGGCAAAAGGGCTTATGACCTTGTGGAGGTCATGAGCTGCCCGGGAGGCTGCGCCGGTGGGGCGGGCCAGCCCGTATCGAAATACGCCGACGCGGTGGAAAGGCGCATCAAGGGGCTGTATCAGAGCGATGTAATGAGCGACTGCAGGGTATCCTCGGAGAACGATGCGGTGATGGGATGCTACGACGGGGTGCTCGGGGCAGATGGCGGAAAGGCGGCACATGCGCTGCTGCACACTAAATACCACATGAGGCAGAGGATAGCCGGCTATGGCATGGACCTGTCGAAGGCGACCGGCGCCGACAGGGTGCAAGTGAAGGTGTGCGTGGGAACAAGCTGCATGGTCAGAGGCTCGCAGAAGGTGCTAAGGGAGCTGGTGGAGCACGTAGGGGAGTCGCACCTGGAAGACAGGGTGGATATCGAGGCTACCTTCTGCTTCGAGGCTTGCGACAAGGGCCCGACTGTTACTATAGCAGGCAGGACGATTAACAAGTGCTCTCCAATGGAGGCGGTCCGGGCCCTTGATGAGGCGCTTGAGCGTGGGAAGCAGGGCACTGCCGGAGTTGAGGCTTCCACCTGCGGGAGCTGCGATGCCTGCGCATCCTGCAGCCACGATTAACTATAACGCAGAACAGATGCCTACTTGAGGCGGGGATTTGCAATCACCGCCTCTTTAGGCTAACATACCGCAGGGAAGGGGGGCTTCCATGGAACACGGTAACGAGGCCGTTCAGGTGGTATACACCAACAAGGCCCACTGCAGGGACTGCCACAGATGCCTTAGGGTATGCCCTGTCAAGGCCATAAGGATGGAGGACGGTCAGGCTTACGTTGTGCCTGAGCGTTGCATCGCATGCGGCACATGCGTGCGCGAGTGCCCACAGGGTGCCAAGCAGTATGTAAGGCATGCCGGCAAGGCAAGGGCCTTCATAGCCTCGGGCGACTTCGTCGCGGCAAGCGTGGCGCCGTCTTTTGCGGGATACTTGAAGCCCTCTGAGCAAAGAAGGCTGGCCGGCGCCCTGAGGCGCCTGGGATTCAGCTTCGTCGCCGAGACGGCGGCAGGGGCCTTCCGCTCCGCCATGAAGACTGCGGAGATAATTGCAGAAGATCCCGGCTCACCGCACATCTGCTCTGCATGCCCCGCGGTAGCAAGCTATGTGGAGAAGTATGTGCCTGACGGGGCAAAGCATCTTGTAGGTGCGGCATCGCCCATGATAGCGCACGCAAGGCATCTTAAGAGGATGCTGGGGGAAGGCGGAAGGGGCAATGTGAGGGTCGTGTTCATCGGCCCTTGCATAGCGAAGAAGTCGGAGGCGGCAAGGGAGGAGAACCTGGGTGCCGTCGATTGCGTCCTGACCTTCGAGGAGCTCGAGGAGTGGCTCACGGAAGAGGGAGTAAGCCTGGTTAACTGCGAGGAATCCAGGTTCGACGAATCTCCGGAGGGGGATGCCAGAAGCTATCCGCTGCTCGGCGGGAGCATAAGGGCGTCAAGGCTTGACACCGACATACTATCCGCCGCGGTCGTATCGGCGAGCGGATTCGAGGAAATCAGCGACCTTGTGTCCATGGCGGCGGAGGCTGGAGCTATGGTCATGGAGCCTCTGTTCTGCCGCCAGGGGTGCATCAACGGCCCGGGGTTTGCAACCTCTGGAAGCGTGCACGAGAGAAGAAGGCGGGTCCTTGACTATGCTGCATCAAACGACTCTGCAATTACTGGCGGGCGGCAGGAGGCGGTGAAGCGGCCTCAGGACGGGTTGTGGCCCGGACTAGCGACGTCGTTCTCGGCAAAGCCTGTGGAAGCGCATTCCGAGGTCACTGAGGAGCAGATACAGGAAGTATACGAGAGCACGGGCAAGTCTCTTCCCGAGGACAGGCTGGACTGCGGCGCGTGCGGATACGGCAGCTGCCGGGAGAAGGCTGTCGCGGTAATCAGGGGGTATGCCGAGGCCGAGATGTGCATGCCCTATGTCAAGCGGCTGGCCCAGAGAAGGACGGACAAGATACTGGAGACGTCCCCCAACGGGATAGTGATGCTGGATTCCACGCTTAGCATAATCAGCATGAACCCGGCTTTCAAGCAGATGTTCATGTGCTCCGACGCCCTGTGCGGGAAGCACATCTCCTATCTTATGGACCCGGAGCCATTCGAGAAGGTCGCAGCCGACCCCGCATCACAGGTCTCCTCGAGCGCCGCCCTTCCCAAGTACGGGCTGTCATGCCTGCAGCTGGTATACGCGCTTGCCGAGGACAGGCAGTATGTGGGCATCTTCGTCGACGTGACCCGGAGTCAGGCCAACAAGCTCGAGCTTGATGAGCTCAGGTTGAGGACGGTGGAGCAGGCAAGGCAGCTGATGGAGCATCAGATCGGAATCGCCCAGATGATGGCGAAGCTAATAGGGGAAAGCACAGCAAAGGGAGAGGCGCTGGTGCAGAAGCTCATGGAGCTGGCAGGTGACGCAAAGCCGGATGAAAGGGAAGCTTCATGGCTGAAGGATATATTCACTACGAAATAACAAGGTCGCAGGCATCCATGCGGAAAGGCGAGCCCAACGGCGATGTCATGGGCAAGCTGCGCATGCCTCAAGGGACCACCATTGTCCTTGCAGACGGCATAGGACATGGGGTGAAGGCCCATATTGCCGCCCAGTTCACCGTATCCAGGGCGCTCGGGCTGGTTGAGGCGGGCACGGGCATGAGGGCTGCCTTCGAGAGCATAGTGCGCACAATGGAGGAGGCCAAGGGCACGGACATGCCATATGCCGTGCTCACGATGGTCCGGATACTTCCCGACGGCTTCGCGACGGTGCTGAGCTACGAGATGCCTCCGCCGATTCTCATGATGAGAAGGTTCTCTCAGATTCTGCCTCAAAGGCCGGTTTCGGGGCTGGAGTCAGTCGCCATGGAGGCAAGCTGCCACCTTTCAGTGGATGAATCTCTTCTGATGGTGACTGACGGCATTACTCAATCCGGCATGGGCAGGGGGATAAGGGGAGGCTGGACGTCTGAAAGGCTCCTCGAGTATGTCATCGAACTGCAGGAGGCGGGGACCGGCTGGAACGAGTATTCTCACCTTGTGCTAGCAAAGGCGCTTGCCAACTGGGGTCCTCAGCCAGGGGACGACTGCTCAGCGATTACTGTGACTGCCCGCAAGGGCAAGTCCGTGACTATTCTTACGGGACCGCCCTCCGACAGGAGGATGGACAGAAGGGTGCTGCAGCGCTTCATGGCATCCGACGGCATCAAAGTGGTATCGGGTGGAAGCACCGCCAAGATGGTCGCATCATACCTCGGCAGGGAGCTTCGGGCCGAGAAGAAGGCGGAGAGCCTGTACAGCCCGCCCAGGTACTTCATCGACGGCATAGATCTTGTGACCGAAGGGGCGCTTACTCTGAACCAGGTGTGCAATGTGATCGACGAGCAGCCTGAGGAGCTCGAACAGGGCAGCGTCGCCATGCTGCACAGGATACTCCTGGACTGCGACAAGGTGACCTTTCTTGTAGGTGAGGCCGTTAATCCGGCGAACGCCGGCATCGCCTTCAGGCAGCAGGGTATTCTGGCCAGGAAGGTCATCATCCCCGTCCTGTGCGACAGGCTCAGGGTCAAGGGCAAGCTTGTGGTCGAGGAGCACATATAAAAGCTCCCTTGCCGGCAAGGCCGGTCCAAGGGAGCTTGTCCGAATCTCTCAGCTTCAGATGATGGAGCCCTTGTAATCCACCTTTACGCTGTTGAATATGATGTCGCCGCCGAGCTGCTCGGAGTACAGGCTAATGTTATAGAAAGCAGCGGTGCACACGGTCAGGTCGAAGTCCGCCAGCTTGTACAGATTCATATAGACTTTTATGTTGCTGCCAGTCTTCTCCAGTCTCCATATGTTTATGCTCTTCCTGATTAGCGTAGGAAGCGTGCTGTTGTCCACCTTGCCGTGTTGGATTGCGCTTCTCTCATGGACCGTCCAGTCCTCGCTTCCCTCTCTGCCAATGTCGCTGAAGACGCTGTAGAGATAGTTGGTCGGGTAGAACCCGACGCCGTCGCCGATAAGTATCCCGAAGTAGACCTCTTCATCTTCGGCAGTGTTCAGGGTCAGATTCACCGTTATTGTGAAGTCCTGGTCGAACGCAACAGGGCTGCTTAGTGCCCACGCATTCAGCTTGACGCCCAGTCCAGGGACAGAAGCGATGCTGCCACCCCAGTCCTGCTGTAGCCAATCGGAGTAGTTGGACGGGAATGCGAATGATACCTTCCATGATTTGCCGAAGCAACCGCCCGATGTAATTGCAAGCACCAGCGCCAGGGCCGCGATCAGTAATACCTTCCTGCTCATATGCTTACCCCCTTTTACTGCTGGATTCTTCACATACTTCGAAATACCTTCAAGGATGAGTGAAAAAGCGCAATGAAGCAGGGCTTTGGCGAAGAGTGCCGCTTCAAGCTGCGAGTGCTTGAAGCTAATCCTGCCTTGCTGCCGCTGAGGTATTCTGCGGGCTAACGTCAGATGAGTTGGATTCGATTTCCATAAGCGGCTTCAGACCCATCGATAGCAGCGATACCGCTATGCAGATGATCCCTCCGCCGATGTACCAGGTCCTGATGCCGAACCTGTCTGAGAGCGGGCCTGCAATCATCAGGCTCAACGGCATCATAGCAGCAGCTCCCGCGCTAAGAAGCGAGAACACCCTGCCTTGCATGTCGCGCCTTACTGAGCTCATCAGTATCGCGGACAGAGAACCGTTTGCGAGCACCTGGGTCACCCCGGTCACGAAGCTTGCCGCTATTATAAGCATGAAGAAGCTGGCGGGGGAGATGCCTACGATGAGCACTCCGAAACCTATGCCGGCCACGCCGATAAACGAGGTCAGGATCTTCCTTCTGAACCCTCCCCATGCCGACAGGGCCAGCCCACCTGCAATCACCCCGGCTCCGATGGCCGTCTCCACGGCTGCAAGCTCGATTGCCCCTTTGCCGAACACCTTGGTTACGAGTATCGGCATCAGCGAGCCGGCCGGCGCGAGAAGGAAGTTGAGCAGCATGGCGAGCAGGATGAGCGCGAACAGCCCTTTCCAGCCGAACACATAGGCAAGCCCCGCCTTAAGGTCCGCGGTGTAGCTCGAAAGCGGAGAACCCTTCCCTGCCTCTCCCTTGGGCGCTGCGGAAGGCGAGGGTATCGAGATGAAGAAGAGGGGGGATACGGCAAGCATGGCAGTGATCAGGTCGATTGCCAGTACCCCCTGCATCGGAAGCGTGCTGATGAGTATCGCGCCTACCGGAGGCGCGATTATGTTTATCAGGCCATGGAGTGTCTGATTAAGGCCGCTTATGCGGGTATGATGCTCAGCCGGCACGAGAAGGCTTGTAGACGATATCATCGCAGGGGAATGGAAGGCCTGGCCAAAAGACCTTGCCGCCATCGCGACGTATATGTGCCAGAGCTGGACCCTGCCGTACAGGAAGAGGAGCATCAGCACCGCAGTCGCCGCGGCCACCCCAAGGTCCGAGATTATCATTATACTGCGCCTGTCCAGCCTGTCTACCAGGGGGCCAGCCAAGGGGCCGATAAGTATCTGCGGAAGAAGCGCGATGAGGGTGGCGACCGAAAGCACAGTTGCGGAACCTGTGCTGCTGGTAAGCCACCAGACCAGGGCGAACTGGACAAGCGAGGAGCCGAACATGGAAAGCGCCTGCCCCGTCCATATCACGAAGAACCTGCCAGCCCAGCTGCCGTTAAGCTTGAAGCCCATGATTCCTCCCTGCTGATTATTGGAAGAGGATGCCGCACCGGCCGCTTTGAAAAGCAAGCTGAGCGCCATCCTCCGCGAGTCCCCCTATGCCAAGATATGCGGCGCACTGATGCGCCGGCATCTTACAGCAGGGACTTGAACAGCCCGTAAACGAGGAATGCCGGCCAGACTATAGCCTTGAGGAAGCCGACTACCCCGTTCCAGAAACCGGTTGCCTGCGATATGAAGAACACTGCCGCACCGATGAAACCCAGTCCGTAGATAGCGCCTGAAGTACCGCCCTCGTGAACCTTCGACATGCCCCATGCCCTCCCTTACGAAATCTTCTGCGGGTGCGCACCGAGCTCAACCGCCGGAACGCATCTGTCCGAGAGCATCATATTACAACAGCTCGATTAGTGAAAGGATTATTCTTACGACGCCTTCCACGCCGAAGCCTGTCGTTGACAGAGAGAAGTCATATGATGAGCATCTACCCCATTTCCTATCGGAATAGAAGTTGTGGTAGTTGGCCCTGTTGCGATCCGTGTCGCGGATAAGCCGCTCGGCTCTGCTCCTCTCGCAGCCCTGAAGGCGCATTATCCTCTTGATCCTGTCTTCAAGCTCTGCATGGATGAAGACTGACACCATATCCGGATCGTCCTTCAGAATCTCCTGGGCGGCGCGTCCTACGATTATGCATGAGCCTTCAGACGCCAGCTTCCTGATAGTCCTCGCCTGCATGTCGTACAGACGGTCGTTCATCACGTAATATGTGGTGTCGTAGTCCGCCTTGTAGGGATTCCTGATGCCCATCGGAAATCCCATCGATGCCCAGCTCAATATCCTTTCGTCTGCTTCCTCCAGAGTCTTCTCAGCGACTCCGAAATCCGAGGATACCTTTTCCAGCAGTTTCTTGTCGTAGCATGGTATGCCAAGGCGCGATGCGAGGCCCTCAGCGACTTCGCGCCCTCCGCTTCCGTGCTCCCTGCTGATGCAGATTATCTTCCTTCCATCCATTGCGCCGCACCCCTCAATCCGATCCGTATTCAAGCCTTCTATCCCCAAATAAGCCAGACAAGCGCGTATGCCGTGGTCACCGCCGCCAAAGTGTAGGGGATGCCGATTCTCATGTATTGCCTGTTGCTGACATCATAGCCATGTTTCTTGAGAATGCCTATCGCCATAATATTCGCCGAAGCGCCGATGGGAGTCATGTTCCCGCCGAGGGTCGCCCCGCTAAGAAGCCCGAAGTAAAGGACATATGGCTCGATTCCCATCCTTGCGGCGATGATTGATGCGACGGGAAGCATGGCCGCCACGAAGGGTATGTTGTCCACGAAGGCGGAGAAGAGGACTGATGCCCAGAGCAGCACGCTGTACATGATGAACGGGGAACTTCCCCCGAGCAGCATTATCAGATCGGCCATCGCATCGATGACCCCGGCCTGCTTGATGCCCTCTATCAGCACGAAAAGTGAGGCAAGCAGCAGAAGGGTGAAGTAATCAAGCTGAAGCAGGGAGTATCTAAGCACCGACAGCCTTTTCCGCCTTATAGCATCCCTGATAAGGCCAGCTGCGAAAAGCGCCGTGCAGATCAGGCCATTCGTCATGGCGGGCTTTCCCGGTATGAACGATGCGAGGATCAGAAGCACTATCGCCGAGACGAGCAGCAGTGTGGGGAAGTAGTCCCTGACCTCGGTGGCACCTTCTATCCTGGCGGAATCCCGCTGCCTCATGAAAATCATTATCAGCACTGCTGTCGATGCGACAAGGCCCGCCTGGACCACCCAGAACATGCCCGGGCGCCCCATGAACCAGAAGAAGTCGAGGAAGTCCATCCCCGCATAGCCGCCCAGCAGTATCGACGTCGTATCTCCCACCAGAGTTGCAGCGCCCTCAAGGTTCGACGCCACGGCTATGGCTATGACGCTGGGCACCGGGGAGATACCAAGCTTCACAGCCATGCTGATCGCCACCGGAGCCAGCATGAGCACTGTGGCAACATTGTCTACGAATGCCGAGATAAGCCCCGCAAGCAATGAGAGCATCACAGTGCTCCACAGCACGCTGGGAAACCTCATTATGATAAGGTCGGCGAGGCGGGCCGGCATCCTGGACTCTATGAACAGGTTCGCTATGCCCATCGTTCCCGCGATCATAAGAAGGACATTCCAGTCGACGGATGACAGCAGCATCCCGGCAGGGAGGATGCCCAGCGCGACGAAGGAAGCTGCCGCCGCAAAGGCGACATAAGCCCTATACCTGGGGAGGATGACCATGGCGGCGTATGCAGATATGAAAATGGCTAGGGCAAGAAGCATGTCAGGCCTCCCTCGGGCATCGCAGTCGAGCATCTAAGCGGGATGCAGCCCCTTCCGAAAAGTTGCGTAAGCTACGGCTGCATGCGGCTATAATATTAATAGCATACAATCCCATCCTTCGTAAGCAGAGGTGCTGCATGGCTGCCAAGAGGGTCGAGGTGCTTGAGCATGATCCCGCGTGGGCCCTTGAGTTCGCTGCGATACGCGACCGCCTGCAAGCCGCGCTTGCCGGCTTGATAGAGGGAATAGAGCACGTGGGGAGCACAGCGGTGGAAGGCCTTGCCGCAAAGCCCGTCATCGACATGGACGTGGTCATCGGCGAAGCTGCCGGCTTCGGGCTCGTCGTTACTGGTTTGGCGGGGCTTGGCTATGTGCATGAAGGGGACAAAGGCATCACAGGCAGGGAAAGCTTCAGATATGAAGGTACAGAGCCTCTTTTCAGGCATCACCTCTACGTATGCAGGAAGGGCTCCGATGAGCTGAACAGACATATCCGCTTCAGGGACCACCTTAGATCGAACGAGGATGACATGCTGGAGTATGCGAGGGTCAAGCTGGAGGCCGCCGGCTTGTTCCCGGACGACATCGACGCGTACATGGCATACAAGGCGCCTGTCATACAGGGCATATACAGGAAGCTGGGGCTTATGGCAGACGGGGGCAGCACCCCCAAGGAGAGAGGCATGGAAAACGATGTGGAGATGCCGAAAGTCAGGAAGATCACCTGCGGCGTGTACATCATAGGCGTCAAGGCTGAAGGGCGGACCAACGGGATGACCGCCGCCTGGGTCTCTCAGGCATCGATGGTGCCGCCGATGGTCAGCGTCTCGATCAACAAAAGGCATTTCACAGGGGAGCTCATAGAGAAGGCGCGGTGCTTCTCAGTGAACGTTCTGTCTGAGGACTGCCGCGAGCTTGCAGTGCGCTGCGGGTTCGGAAGCGGCAGGGAGGTGGACAGGCTGTCTGAAAGCGAGATCACATACATGAAGACGGGGGCTCCTATCCTCAAGCAGTGTGTCGCATTCATGGACTGCGAGCTAAGGCAGACCGCAGACGCCGGCGACCACAGGAT
>CAZHKX010000022.1:0-16961 GCA_964532805.1 uncultured Clostridia bacterium | reverse complement strand
GTAGGCGATTGGACCTACTGGGCATACCAAGCGGGGTGGCACCGCGAGTTTTTATGTGACTCGTCCCCGTGCGGCATATGAGCCGCACGGGGTTTTGTTTTATCTATGCAGCAAGGAGGGCTATCATGCTGGACATCAAACTTGTTAGAAGCAATCCCGACCTCGTCAGGCAGGCTCTGAGGAAGAGGGGGCACACCGAAGCCGTGCTAGATGAGCTGCTGGCCGTGGATGTGACCAGGCGCAGGATTATTGCAGATGTGGAGGAGCTCAAAAGGCGCAGGAACGAAGCCTCCATGGAGATAGCCCGCCTAAAAAAGGAGAAGAAGGACGCCGCCAGCCTCATACTCGAGATGAGGCAGGAGGGCGACAGGATATCAGAGCTGGACAAGGAGCTCTCCGCGATAGAGGAAAGGCAGAGGGCCCTGCTTCTCGGCATAGCCAACATCCCCCACGAGAGCGTACCGGAGGGCCTGACCGACAAGGACAACCTGGAGATGAGGAAGTTCGGAACTCCCAGGCAGTTCAGCTTCGAGCCGAAGGCCCATTGGGACCTTGGCACCGGGCTGGACATACTCGACTTCGAGAGGGCAGGAAAGATCACCGGCGCCCGCTTCGTGATATACAAGGGGGCGGGAGCAAGGCTAGAGCGCGCGCTGATAAGCTACATGCTCGACCTTCACACCGAGAAGCACGGCTACCGCGAGGTGTTCCCTCCGTTTGTCGTCAACCGCGACAGCATGGTGGGGACCGGGCAGCTTCCCAAGTTCGCCGAGGACATGTTCAAGCTCGAAGGGCTGGAGTATTACCTGGTCCCCACGGCGGAAGTGCCCGTCACGAACATGTACAGGGGTGAGATCCTGGATGCGGACAGGCTTCCCATATGGCACTGCGCCTATACGGCGTGCTTCAGGGCAGAGGCCGGGGCATCGGGCAGGGACACTAGGGGGCTTATCAGGCAGCATGAGTTCGACAAGGTCGAGCTGGTCAAGTTCGCGAAGCCCGAGACGAGCTACGACGAGCTGGAGAAGCTCACCGCAGACGCAGAGGATGTGCTGAAGGGCCTGGGGCTTCCTTATAGGGTTGTCAACCTCTGCGGCGGGGATCTTGGCAACTCAAGCGCCAAGACATACGACATAGAGGTATGGATGCCGAGCTACGGAAGGTATGTGGAGATATCGAGCTGCTCGAACTTCGAAGGCTACCAGGCCCGGAGGATGGACATAAAGTACAGGGGCGAGGGCGGCAAGACGGAGCACATACACACTCTGAACGGCTCGGGAATCGCCGTCGGAAGGTGCTTCGCCGCCATACTGGAGAACTTCCAGAACGAGGACGGCACAGTACAGGTGCCTGAAGCCCTCATCAAGTACATGGGCGGGCTTGAAAGGATCGTCTGAGCCGTTTGGATTTGACGTGCCTGATGCGCTGATGGTAAAATTCAGTTTGCTGATTCGTTTCAGGCCCACGGACACGGAGGGGTGTTCGAGCGGTTTATGGAGCTGGTCTTGAAAACCAGTGTCCCAGCAATGGGCCGTGGGTTCGAATCCCACCCCCTCCGCCATTAGGGAAGAATAGTTTTTACGGAGAGATACCCAAGCAGGCTGAAGGGGCCGGTTTGCTAAACCGGTAGTAGGAGAAATCCTAGCGCGGGTTCGAATCCCGCTCTCTCCGCCAGATTAGAGGGGGACCGGGATCACCGGTCCCCTTTAGGCTTTGAGCTGGGGCGGGATTTACAAAAGGAGGCACGCTTCGTGGACATCGACCTCATTTATCAGGGCATATGCTCGTTCATGCGCGACAACTCGGACCCGTCTGTCGCCGGCAAGTACAGCAAGTACTTCGTCGAAGGCTACGACCCGTACGGAGTCGACCCGGCGCTTCTTAAGTTGAAGGTGAAGGAAGCCAAGTCATCGGGCCTGAGCTTTAATGAAGCCCTTGAGCTCTCAAGGAAGCTCGTCTCATCGGGCAAGTACGAGGAGGGGCACTTCGCCATAAGCCTCATCAGGATGTTCGACAAGCAGTACGATGCCATAGCCTTCGAGGAAATCGGATCCTGGTTCGATCTCGGGATAATGAACTGGGCGCATGACGATGCGCTCTGCCTGGACGTCATAAGCACATTCGCAATCAGAAGGATCGTCGCGCTTGAGAGGATTTCCTCCTGGAAGTCCTCGGCGCTGAAGTTCAAGAGGAGGGCCCTTCCCGTATCCCTGATCAAGGCGCTGGACAACCCCCTAAGCGCGGAGGAGATCATCGACTCCGTGAGGCCTCTGATGACCGACCCTGAGAAAGTGGTGCAGCAGGGCATGGGATGGCTTCTAAGGGAGATATGGAAGAAGCATCCCGAACCTGTCGAGGAGCTGCTCTATGAGTTCAGGCAGACGGGTGCGCGGACCATCTACCAGTATGCTACGGAGAAGATGGCGCCGGAGCAGAAGGAAAGGTTCAGAAGGGAGAAGCGCTCGAAATGACACCAACCACCCAGGAGCGCGGCCTGCATATGCCCAAGGCGAGCCATAACAGGCTCATCAAGGCATGCATGCAGTTCGGGCTCATAAAAGAGGGCGACAGGGTGCTGGTCGGCTTCTCGGGGGGCAAGGACAGCGCGTTCCTTCTATATGCGCTGAAGGCGCTTCAGGGCTATGGCGGCATAAGTTTCGGCCTCGGCGCCGTCACGGTTGACCTAGGATTTGATGACAAGCTGGATGAGGAGGCGGTAAGCTCCTTCTGCGGGAGAATCGGAGTCCCGCACGGCTTCATCAGGACGAAGGCCTACGACGTCATCAGGCAGAGGTCCGAGCAATCCCCGTGCGCATGGTGCTCCTACTTCAGGAGGGCTACGATAAACAGCTACGCCCGCGCTGAAGGGTACAACAAGGTCGCTTATGCCCACCACATGGACGATGCGGTGGAGACGCTACTGATGAACATGCTCTACTCCGGCAGGGGCGGCACGTTCCAGCCGCTGACTAAGCTCGAGAGAAGCGGCATCGAAGTGATAAGGCCGCTCATATACTTCGGCGAGAGGGAAGTGGCCAGGTCCATGAAGTTCATCGGGTTCACCCCCGTACCGAGCCCCTGCCCATTCGGGGAGGAGACATCCAGGGCGAAGGTGAAGTCTCTTATAAGAGAGCTTGACCGCGATAACAGGATGGTCCGCCCGAACCTGGAATCAGTGGTCAAGGCCGAGCTTGCCGGACATATAGTCTCGGAGAGCCCGCAAAGCGGTCGCCGAAAAGGCAAAATGACCGCCCTTAGAGGAACAACCGGGCGTCAGGAATCGTAGAATAATAGGGGTTCATTATTTGACGTCAAATATGGTCCAAACTATAATATTTTAAGTAAGTCTTTAGCTCTGGAGGCTGATACCTATGGGAGACAAGGCGCGCGCCGCATGGACCGCCACGGCGAAGGTTCTGGCAGTGGCAGCAATTATGATCATTTTCTCGAGGGCGGCGCAGGCTGCTCCCACGGGAGAGGAGATAGCGGCCAAGGTCAAGGCCAGCTATGAGACTCTCAAGACCGTGACTCTCATCAGCTCGATAGAGTACAAGGACGGCAAGAACCTTATGGCGATGAAGGCCAGCGTAAGCGCCGACCTCGTTGCCAGCATAATCAGAGTTGAGGTCACCGAGCACCCCGTGATAGAGGGGCAGATTGTGATCATCGACGGGAGCAAGAACATCTCCACGGTATACATGCCCGTGACAGGGCAGGCGTTCAGGGGCCCGTCGCAGAAGGTGGCGTCAGCCATAGGCCTGGACCTGAGCACGATGAACCCGGAGCAGCTTCTGAACATCGACATCAACTCGTCGCTGTCGGTCAAGTATCTCAGGACGGAGAAGATCGACCGGCTCAGCTATTATGTCCTTGAAACGAGGCCCAAGTCCGCACCGGATACATACCAGCTCGTCTGGGTGGATATCGAAAATTACAGCATCAAGCAGGTGGAAGCCTATGATGCCGCAAAGGTCCGCCTGGTCAAGGTCATTATCGAGGACTACAAGCCCAACATCAAGCTTGACGCGAAGAAGCTTGTGGAACTGCCGAAGGGAACGAAGCTGACCGACATAAAGTAGTGCCCGGTCTGTGGGAGGAAGAAGATGAACCTTACCCTTTTCTCGCTCAAGAGGCCAGTGACCGTGGTAATGACCATACTGGCCATCTTGCTTTTCGGTTTCATATCGCTCGACAGGCTGGGGCTGGAGATGCTTCCCAAGATGGACTTCCCCATGCTCGCGGTCGTCACCATCTATCCTAATGCAGACTCGGAGACCGTCGAGAATACCATAACCATTCCTGTAGAGACCCAGGTGAGGTCCATCAGGGGAGTCAAGAACGTCAACTCCGTGAGCATGGAGAACGCCTCGCTCATCACGCTCGAGTTCGAATGGGGCACGGACATCGGCGAGGTGGAAGGGCTGGTCAAATCCGAGCTGGAGTCTAATGCGCTGTTCATGCCTTCAGGCGCTCAGGCACCCTTCCTGATGCGGATGAACCCGGAATCGGTGTCGATGCTGATGGTAAGCATAGGCATGGAAGGCGAACCCGTGGATGTGACCGCGAGAATCAAGCGCGACATACTCCCCGAGCTGAACCGCGTGCCGGGCGTCGCGGGCATCATCCTCAGCGGAGGCACCGACAAGGTGATCACCGTCGAGTATGACCATGCGAAGCTCGTGGAAAACAGCGTCAACCCATCCTTGCTGCAGCTTCTCATCCAGTATCAGAACCTCACGGTGCCTGCAGGTACCATAGTCGAGGAGGGCGTGAGGTATCAAACCCAGGTCGGCTCCAAGCTGTCAAGCCTGGAGGACATAGAGAACCTGGTCATCGGGCTCAAGAAGAAGACGGATGATGAAGGCAACGGCGGCGGCATTCTCGGCCTTTCGATGCTTATGCCATCATTCCTCACGGTAGGCGATGTAGCCGACGTGAAGGTGATCGGGCAGACCGCAGAGGGGCACATGAGGGTTAATGGCAAGTCGAGCGTCGTCATCATGATATACAAGCAGTCCGGCTACAACACGGTCCAGGTCGCAAACGACGTGAAGGGCAAGATAAACGGCCTACAGGAGAAGTATCCGGAGATAACGCTGGGCTACATCTTCGACCAGTCGGAGTTCATCTCCAAGTCCATCGGGGATCTGGGCAGCAGCGCCATCCAGGGCGCTTTCCTTGCCATGGCAATCCTGCTGATATACCTCAGAAGCCTTAAGGCGACCATGGTCATCGGCATATCCATACCGCTGTCGATAGTAATCACCTTCGCTGTGATGCTCGCGACGAACATGGAGCTGAACCTGCTTACACTGGGAGGCCTGGCGCTGGGCATAGGCATGCTTGTGGACAACTCCATAGTCGTGCTTGAGAGCATATACAGGCGCAGGGAGATGGGCGACAGCATGTTCGACGCCGCCTTGTACGGCACAAGGGAAGTCGCGATGGCGATACTGGGATCCACCCTGACTACGATAGGCGTGTTCATCCCGGTGATCTTCCTGTCAAGCCTTGCAGGCCAGCTCTTCAAGGACCTTGCGCTCACTGTGACATATTCGCTCGCCTCATCGCTGTTCGTGGCCCTGACCATAGTGCCGCTGGCCAGCATGAAGCTTAACCTCAAGGCTCCCAAGGGCGCCGCCCTTGAGCTTGACGAGTCGACCCTCACCGAGAAGGAGAGGTACGAGAGGTACGGCAAGAAGAAGTCCCTCCAGGTCTATGAGAAGGCTGTTGTCTGGGGCCTGGGGCACAGATGGTATGTGATGGTCATCGTGATAGTGGCGGTTGCCGCCTCCATATTCTTCTATCTGAGGATGGACCAGGAGTTCCTCCCAAAGATGGACATGGGCAGAATCGACATCACCTTGACAACACCACCCGGCAGCCCGGTCTCTTACACTGACGAGGCGTCGAAGTATTTCGAGGGCATGCTCCTTGAGCAGGAATGGGCCGAGTCGGTTTCAGCTCAGGTAGGAAGCCTTGGAACCGGAAGCTATCTTGCACTGACCCTATCCAACGCCGCGAACGAGGCCACGATAGGCGTGAACGTGAAGCAGGGCAAGGAAGGGGTAAACATCAACCAGGCTAACGAGCTGGTAAGGCAGATGTCTGAATCGGTGAAGGAGAAGTACCCCGGCTCCAGCATAACGGTTGACACTTCAGGCTTCGGGTCCCTGCTCGGCGGAGTGGTGGATATCTTCGGGACGAAGATTACGATAAGCATAACCGGCAACAACGAGGAGGGCATAAGGGAGTTCGCGGAAGATATGGCTACGAAGCTGCGCAGCACTGCAGGCGTGGTGGACGTCATATCCGACCTGGAGAACGTCCAGCCCCTGATGATACTGGACGTGAACCGCACAAGGGCGCTGATGGGAGGGCTCACGGTAGCGCAGATCGGGCTCGGAGTCAGAACCAGCTCACTGGGCACCACGGTGACAAGCATCAACCTCGAGGGCGAGACCCTTAATGTAATCGTCAAGCCGTCCTACGAGGGAACCCCCGACCTTGCTTCGGTCATGGACCTGCCGGTGAGCAGCTCGCTTTCGCTCTTCGGGGGCACCGAGGACGCTGCGTCAGCGGCAAGTGCGGCCAGTTCGCTGCTTGCGCCCGCAACCGACGTCTATGTGAACAGGGTAGCCACCCCCAAGCCGGTTACAGGGCCGGTGCAGCTGCTAAGGCTCAACGGCGAGAGGATCATTCAGATTAAGTACTCCTTCGACGAGACGCTGAAGGTCGGCAATGCACAGAAGGTCGCAGAGAACATAGCAGCCGGGATGGAGATAAAAGACGGCGTGAACGTCAGCTTCGGAGGCGTATCCCAATTCCTTACCGAAGGGTTCACCGACCTTTATTTCGCAGCGGCCCTTGCGGTCTTCATCGTCTACTTCATAATGGCCGTGCAGTTCGAATCCTTCGTATATCCGCTGGTTATCCTGTTCACGGTGCCACTGGCGCTTGTCGGGGCTGTCGCGATCATGTTCTTCACAGGTCAGGCAATAGGGATAAGCGCGCTTATCGGGATAATCATACTAGTCGGGGTAGTGGTCAACAACGGCATCGTCATGGTCGACTTCATCCTGCAGATGAAGGCCAAGGGCTTCGATACGAGGGAAGCAATACTTGTGGCCGGCCGCTCTAGGCTGAGGCCGATATTGATGACCGCGCTGACGACAATACTCGGACTAATCCCCATCGCCCTGTCAACGGGCAAGGGCTCTGAGATAAGCAGGGGCATGTCGCTTACGGTGATTGGAGGATTGACGGTAGCCACATACCTCACCCTGGTAGTGGTGCCGGTAGTCTTCATGATGATGGAGGACCTGAAGAACTGGATCTTCAGGCGCAAGGAGGCAAAAGCCAATGAAGCTTAAGGTTACTGCGGCAGCATTAGCATTGATTATAGCCATGGCGGCTTTCTCGGCGACAGCTACGGCCACGGATGAACCGTTCAGCCTCAAGCTGCAAGACGGCGGATCGGTGGCGTTCACGCGGCTGGGCGCAGGCCTCGACGTCGATGAGAAGCTGGTATTGGACCTTGATTGGACAGGGCTTGGCATCTCTTTGGACCTTATGGGAGTCTACCTTAGGATGGGCGCTGCGATCGACATCTGGGATAAGGGCGAGACTCCTTCGGCGATAGGCGTGACAGCTGGCCTCGGCATAGAATGGACGGACATCATAAGCCTTGTGGCGGTTGTCGAGACGTCAGGAAACGCCTACTTCCAGAAGACCGCGGCAGGCTACAGCGGAGCTGTCACAGCGAAGGTGGCGGCCAATACCGCAAAGCTTGCGATAGAGCTGAACGCAGGTGTCATCTGGCCTGACTTCGACGCATACCCTGCCAAGATGCTCGGCCAGCAGATATGGGCGGGCAAGCCCTCCCAGATGGACGCGGGGCAGGGCTGGGTCGACCTGGGCTTTGCATTCCTCAGCTCCAAGGGCAGGAAGGACACACTGAAGGTCGCCTACTCAAGGGATATGGTGGAGGCCCGCAACAGGTTCGACATAGGATACAGCACAAGCTTCACCCCCGACGGGACCGGTTTCACCCTGGGACTTTACACGGGGCTCGGCTTCGGCCAGCTAATACCCATACTCAACAGCGAGTTCTACGCCCAGTACGACATCACCGACAGCATCGGCGTGATGGCCGCAATCGGCGCCCAGGGGGGACTATATCCCATGGCGTGGTTCAGGGGCAAGGCATGGGCTGAGATCGACGAGACGGCGATAATCGAGCTTGAGGGCAAGACCCCGATAATCGTAATCGACCCGAGCGCGTCCAGGCTCTACCTTGAGGACCTATCCAGGGAGATTAGCCTCGGGGTCACGTTCCCGAAGGCGTTGATGAGCAAGGTGCTCCTGAAGTACGACTTCAACGTCGATGTCTTCAGCCTGGAATACTCCCTGAAGTTCTAAACCGGAGGTTCGGATGTCGGAGTTGGAGATGCCGGGGGACAGCCCGGAAATAAGCATTGAAGCCTCGCCCGAGGGTGCAGCAAAGCCCGAGGGCGAGGCTTTGGATGAGATACGGGTCAACGCGAAGGCGAAGTCGGTGGTGCTGGACAAGGAGACCATCGATTACATAGAGCAGCATCCGCATAAGCTGAGATCCCTCATCCTCAGGCTGGCGCTTCCAGCCGTCGCGGAGAACGTGCTGGCGACTGCGACCCAGATGGCCGACATGATAATGGTCGGTCGCCTAGGAGCAAGCGCCATAGCGGGCGTAGGTTTGAGCAACCAGCCGCTTTTCTTCATACAGGGTCTGTTCATGGGCATAGGCGTGGGAACCACGGCAATCGTGGCGAGGCTCTATGGGGCGAGCAGGAAATCCGAGGCCGACCATGTAGCCCAGCAATCCCTCATCTTCACATTCCTGCTGTCCGCGATGCTCTGCAGCATCTGGTACGCATTCGTGCCCCAGGTGATAGGCTTCATGGGAGCAAAGGACGATGCGATCCCCCTGGCCATAAGCTACATGAGGACGCTGGTGCCAGGCCTCTTCCTCCTTACCCTGAACATCACGATGTCCTCAGCCCTAAGAGGTGCCGGGGATACGAGATCTCCCATGATCGCCAACACGTCGATAAACATCATTAACATCTTCGGCAACTACGTGCTCATCTTCGGCCACCTGGGACTTCCTGCCATGGGTGTCACGGGAGCTGCCCTTTCGACCACGATATCAAGGGGCATAGGCACGGCGATACTGCTGTACATAATGTCGGGAGGAAGGGGAGCCCTGCAGCTTAGGCTCTCAGATGGGCTTAAGCCTGACAGGCAGACCCTGAGAAGGGTGCTCAAGGTCGGACTGCCTACAGCGGCGGAGAGGGTGAGCCTGAGCCTGGGCATCACATTCTATACGAGGATCGTCGCATCGCTCGGTACAGTCACTTACGCCGCGCACCAGATTGCCTTGAACGCCGAGCAGATTTCGTATATGCCTGGTTTTGGATTCGCTACGGCAGCCACAGCCCTGGTCGGACAGGCCTTGGGCGCCGGAAACAAGAAGATGGCGGAGAAGTCGGGATGGAACGCCTGGAAGATGAGCGCCTGGCTCAGTGGCGTCATGGGGCTGGTGCTGCTTGTGTTCCCTGAGAAGCTGATGGGCTTATATGTGAGCGATCCGGAGATCATAAGGATGGGGGCACTTTCCCTGAGGATAATGGGCATCGCCCAGGTGCCGATGTCGGCGGGCTTTACGATTGTCGGCGCGTTAAGGGGCGCAGGCGACACTAGGGCAGTGCTCAACATGACCCTCATAAGCGTATGGGGTGTTAGGCTCATCGGGACCTGGTTTGCGGTGCAGGTGCTGCACCTGGGGCTCATGGGAGCCTGGCTCGTGATGGCCCTCGACTGGTGCACAAGGGCTGCAGTAGCGCTTGTGCGCTGGAAGTCCGGGCACTGGAAGCACAGGAAGGTGTAGGATTCTTTCGAGAAGGGGAGGCGGTATGGCTGCCTCCCCTTCGCTTTATGCCTGATAAGCATTCGATTGAAGCTCTCTAGGGGCGCGCTGTTCCGACGGAATGTCCGATTGCTATTGGCAAGAGCATCAGCATAATGTAGAATGCTTTCGTAAGATAATAAGTACATCTTAATATTCCACTAAATAGCCAATAAACGGTATGCAGCAGGAAATGCCATTATAAAGAATACGAGCGGAGGTAGCTTAGATTGACGATCGGAAAGCTTAAGAAGATTGGGATACTGACAGACTCCATTTCGGACCTTCCGGACAGCATCGCGAAGGAGCACGGAATCTGGGTCCTGCCCGTCAAACTCCATATAGACGAGAAGACATACCTAGACAAGGTAGAGATCACCGACGAGGAGTTCTTCAGGATACTAGTGGAGGGGAAGGCCCAGACGAAGACCTCTCAGCCGAGCCCGTACGACTTCCAGGTGATATTCGAGAAGATGCTGAAGGAATTCGAATCGGTCATCGCCATCCACGCATCCTCTGAGCTGAGCGGCACATTCCAGTCGGCGCTGATGGCCCTGCAGTCTATGGGGGACGAGGCGTCCAGGATACACCTTTTCGACACCAAGCAGGCCTCCATGGGAGAGGGCCTGATGGTGTTAAAGGCCGCGGAACTGGCAAGGGACGGCTCTGAGCCGAAGCAGATAATCTCGGAGCTCGAGAAGGTGGCAGCCAACATAAGGACCCGTTTCGTTCCTGACACCCTGACATATCTGCAAAGGGGCGGAAGGATTGGGAAGGCGAGCGCGTTTCTTGGCAACATACTGAACATAAAGCCCCTCTTGGGGGTCGACAAGGTGGTCTATCCGGTCGAAAAGATAAGAGGCAGCAGGAATGTCGTGCCCAAGCTTGTCGAGGAGCTGAGGGCCGACCTGAAGCCCCAGGACAGGTTCATGGCGTGCATCCTTAACCTCAACATGGATGAGGACGCAGCAGAGCTCCAGAAGGCCGTGGAGGCCGACGAGAGGTTCCGCGGGCTAGTCCATGCGAAGGTCGGGGCCACGATAGGCTGTCACATCGGCCCCAAGGCGATCGGCCTTATCTGGTACAGGATGTAATCCAAGCATCTATGGGCGGCGGGCATGAAGGTGTCCGCCGCCTTGCCTATACCGAAGCCGTTTTATTGATGAGAAAAAGGAAATCCGGCCATCGGGCCGGAATAATGCTTTAGGGTCTTTAATTGGTGGCCCAGGCAGGAATCGAACCTGCGGCCAACGGTTTAGGAAACCGCTGCTCTATCCCCTGAGCTACTGGGCCACTTCGCTGGCGCGCCTGGCAGGATTTGAACCTGCGACCTGCGGATTCGTAGTCCGTCACTCTATCCACTGAGCTACAGGCGCCTGACTTTTATATCTTACAACTCATGCGCGACATAGTCAATAACGGCTTGGCCGGGGAGGATACGGGGCATGCTACCTAGGACGGAAGGCGAAATGAGGGCCTATCTGGGGGCGATGATGGAAGACCCTAGGGTTCAAAGCCTCATGGCTTATATCCGCGACAACCACGAGGGTACTGTGGACGAACAATGTGAGATCGCCTCGATAGAAGCGCCTCCTCTCGGCGAAGGGGTTCGGGCCGCAGACTTCGCGATGAGGCTGTCCGAGACCGGGCTTCTGGAATCAAGGGTGGATGGGCACGGAAATGCGCTGGCCTTGATCCCTGGGACCGGAAGGCATGGCGACATGCTCATCGAAGCGCATCTCGACACGGTCTTCCCATTGGGAAGCGTCAAGCAGGTGGTGAGGGCGGAAGGAAGAGTGGAAGCACCCGGAATATGCGACAACTGCAGGGGGCTTGCGGCACTGCTTTGCATTGCAAGGGGCCTGCAGCATGCAGGCATATCGCCTGAGAAGGATGTCACGGTTGCAGGAACATCCGGCGAAGAGGGCATAGGAGACCTTAAGGGGATGAAAGGGCTCTTCTCGAAGGATTGTGGGAAGTTCGATTACAGCATCTCCCTTGACGGGCACGGGAAGGGGCACTTCGTCTTCGATGCGGCCGGCAGCAGGAGATATGAGGTCGGCTTCCATGCTCCGGGCGGGCACAGCTGGACCGACTTCGGCATGCCCAGCGCAGTGCACGCAATGGGCAGGGCGATAGGCCTTATCACAGGCATCAACCCCGGCGAGGGGCCGAAGACCACCTACAACGTAGGGCTTGCCTCTGGCGGCACATCGGTCAACGCCATCGCCCAGCATGCGGAGATAACCCTCGATATGAGGTCCGAATCCCCTGAGGCCCTTGACGAGATGGAGAGGAAGGTCTTCGAAGCCATAGGAAGGGCATGCGAGGCCGAAGGCGTGGATTCGCCCAGAAGCGCTGATGTTAAGGTAAGCTTCAAGAAGATAGGCGACAGGCCGGCCGGAAGGCAGGCGCCGAACTCCCCGATCATCATGGCAGCCAAGGTCAGCTCCGAGATCATGGGCCTGAGGTTCGATATTGCGGGCCCGTCCAGCACGAATGCGAACATCCCCATCTCCTGCGGCGTGCCCTGCCTTTGCATGGGGGCCGGAGGCGAGGGGGGCGGCATACATACCACGGAGGAATGGTTCGCCCCGTCAGACGGCTGGAAGGGCATACAGCAGGCCGCCCTGCTGCTTCTTGCATGCGCTGGCATATCCTAAAGGAAAAGGCCTGCCCGGAAGCAGGCCTCAATCCATCGGAACGGTGCCGTCGCTACCTCGGCGCCGGCTTTCCGACCGGTGCGACATATACCGTGAACTCGTCGACTCCGTCCACCCCGATAAGCTTGTCCATAAGCTCCTGGTCATAAGCCGCTACCGCGCATGTGCCGAAGCCTATCGACTCTGCCGCTATGTACATGTTCTGGCAGATGTGGCCCGCATCGAGCAGCATTATCTTGTGGGCAGTGAGCGGGTATCTCCACTCGCTTCGGTAGGGGATGGCAGTCCACGCGAAAGTCGCCGCAGCCTCCCCTGCGAAGGGCTGGTCCAAGCAGCCTTCCTTGAGCGGGTCGGCCAAACCGTCCGACAGCATGATCAGGGACAGCTTGTGCTCTATCGGCAGGTACCTGTAGATGCCTGCTGGAAGTCCTTGAACCCTCAACGCGAAGACATAGGTCTCGAAAGGATGCCTTGCGCCCGCTGACGGCACCGTCCTCCTGGTTGCTATGCCCTGGCGGAAGATCTCATGCACGCCCTGGGTAGCCCACAGGAGCCAGGACAGCTGCGCAAGGGACAGGCTTTCCTGCGTGAAGTTCCTCCTACTTCTTCTATCGGAGATAAGCTTCACTACATCACGCTCCGACAGCTCGACGGACTTCCAGTCGGGAAGGTCTATCAGCTTTCCTTCTATTGCCTTCTCAAGTGGAGGAAAGGGCACGCCCCTCTTCTGGTCGCTTTCCACATGCTCCGAAAAGCTGGACTTGAGGTTCTCCCTGAGCTTCTTTATATCCTGCATGTCAGCCTCCTTGATCGGATTGCCCCGATGATCTAATGTAATTATACTATTATCGTCCGGATATCAGGAATGCCCGGCCCGGAGGATGCGTTTGATATCGTTCTTAGATGAGGCGAAGTACATGCAAGCCGCGCTTACTGAGGCGCAAAAGGCACTTGAAGAGGGAGAAGTGCCCGTAGGCGCCTGCATCGTCAAGGCAGGCGAGGTGATCGCATCCGCGCACAACATGATGGAGGCGAAATCCGACCCGACCGCCCACGCCGAGGTCTTGGCCATAAGGGCCGCGGCGGGCAGGCTCGGCAGCTGGAGGCTTACGGGCTGCACCCTTTATGCGACGCTTGAGCCATGCGCCATGTGCGCCGGGGCGATCATGCACTCCAGGATGGACAGGATAGTTTACGCGGCAGCTGATGCCAAGGCCGGTGCGTGTGGCAGCATCCTAGACATTCCGCGGGATTTCAGGCTTAACCACTTCGTGGAGGTAAGAGGCGGGCTCATGGAGGAGGAAGGTCGCAGCATATTGAGGGAGTTCTTCGAAGGCAGGAGATAGGGCGATAACTGGAATTTCAGTGACAAGGGCAGGCATTGCGCCTGCCCTCTCTCTCATCTGATGGACTGCTTGGCCTATTTCGCGGTCGCGTAGAATATCGAGTTGAAGAAGAGCTTGAAGGTCCCGTGAGGCTGTCCCCTGTGCTGCGGACGGAAGCCGATCATTATCGCCCTGCCGCTGCCGAACGGGTACTCCACCAGATTAGCCTTGCCCTGGATGTACTGGGGTCCCATCAGCCATCCTGACATCAGGGGGTTCCTGTCCTTGGGATATATCGCGAGGACCTTTGCCTTTGCGTCCGTTACTTCGAACGTAGGGCTGGCTACGAAGTAAGCCCCGAAGGTGTCAGGCATGCCGAAGGTGACGGGGCTCGACCTGTCGATGATGTCAGCTTCGAGTACGGAGCCCGGGCAGTAGAAGTTCGCGCTCGTCACGCCCTGCAGCGCATTCTTGAGGGGCGCTCCGAGCTGGGTGGTCGCGAAATCGAATATGCTGTCGAACAGGATCAGGGTTCCGCCGGCATTGACGAACTCCTTGAGGTTGGCGATTCCTGCATCGCCCGACCCGCCAGTGAACTCAGCGGGATAAGAGCCCGCCGAAAGCCCGTTTTTGATGCTGTTGGTCGAGGTGTCCGGCAGGATTATCGCATCGAATCTCTCGTTGAGCTTCCCTGCCTTGATGTCCGCATCCCTGAGGAAGGTGTAAGGCACCTCGAACTTGTCGAAGATGAGCCTGGTCCAGCCGGCATCGGCGTTTCCGCCCCAGTTCTCATATATGCCCACCCTGGGAAGCGACAAAGAAGTGAGCTTCACAGCAGGTGCTGCTGCCACAGGATAGAAGGTGGTCGAATACTTCTGGGCCATCTCCACCAGTTTGGCCGCAAGCCCATCCTTGGCCAGAACGACGGTGGTCCCGGCAGGAAGCTCCCACTCCCCTGCCTTGGTCGGCTCCATTATCCATTTAAGCTGGAATCCTGCCTGCAGCAGCTTGGTCCTTACAGTCGCCGAGTTGACGGCTTCGGGCCTGAATGCATAGCCGTAGGCTGCCGAGCCGGGGATGAACTTGCCCATAATAGGCGCAAAACTGTATACGATTTCAAGCTCGGCTTCGAACGGGGCTTCGACCTTAATGCACTCTACGCCCATCTGCATGGGAAGAGTCCATCCTGCCACATCATAAGGCGCCTCGGCAGGTCCTCCGGGGTATTGCAGCCTGTCCGGGTAGGATTGCTTGTCGAGGAGGGCCATTACGTTGGGCCTGTAAGGCTGGGCTGTCAGTATAACGTAAGTGCCGGCCGGGTAGTCCTTGCCGTCGGCCTTGAATGCCTTCAAAGCCTTGTGGATCTCTATGCCCTGGAAGTCAAGCACCTCAAGCATCCACATGAGCGTTGAAGGATCGTTCGGATTCACAGGAAGCACGAATGCAGAGGGCGATTCGGTCATTCCCTTGAACACTGCCGTCTGCCCCATCTTCACGAAGTTGTCTATGAACTCGTCCTTGAACTTCGAAAGTCCCTTCGCGAAGGAGTAGATGACAGATTCGGGATATGCGACCACCTGCTCGAAATCCCATAGTCCGCCCGGCCAGGGCTCAGGGAAGTTCTGCAGGAAGCCCTGCGCGTTGGGCAGGCCCCTGGTGCTGCTGGTAAGCTTCGAGAAGGGTATCTCGATAGGGGTTGCGATGCTGACGCTGGCCGTTTCGGTGAGGAAGCCGACCATATTGTGATAGTACGGGCCGCTTCTCATGCCGCCATGCCACCAGGTGTCATACTGGGCGTTCGTGGAGACGCCCTTCATGCCCTGGGACGATAGGTCCGTTGTCGCAATTCCGCCCAGGAGCATTATCTCCCTGAAGATGATGGGCGGGATCTCAGGATTCGGAGGATCGAAGAACGGGGGTACGAAGAGCCTTGCGCCGTTGGACCCCATCTGGTGGATGTCATATACCACCTCGGGGAACCAATCAGTGTACAGGACCTTGCCGACATTCCTGCTTTCGGGGAGGTTGAACATGAACCAGTCCCTGTTGTTGTCATGGCCTGTGTAGTAATGGTATAGGTATGGCGGGGCGGTGCCCTCGTATTTCGTGTCTATGTTCTGCCTGTACCAATCCACCGTCATGACGTGGCCGTCGGGGTTAAGAGACGGCACGAAGAGGAGGATGACGTTGTCCAGGACCTCAAGCAGGTCCTTGCCTTCAGCGGATGCGTAAGTATAGATGGCGTTGACTACTGCGTGGACGCCACCGATTTCTGTCGAATGGATTGAGCCGCCGACGAGGTATACGGCCTTGGCCTGTGATTTTAGTGCCTCTACCTCCGTCTGGGAGAGCCCGCGCGGGTCTGCGAGCTTCCTCTGTATCATCTTGTAATACTCCAGGTTCGCTATGTTGTCCTCCGAGCTGACGATGGCCATTATCTGCCTTTCACCGAGGACGGTCGGACCTATGTCCTGGTAAACTACCCTTGCCGATTCTTTATCGAGAAGCTGCAGATAGGACTTGATGTCGGGCCAGGCACAAAGCTTCCTGCTGGTGCCGGGCTTGAAGCCGAAGTAATCCGCGGGGGAGGTAACTTGAGCCTCATCGGCTGCAGCCGTGGAACCGATCATGACCACGGCGATGAGAGCCACAGAAAGGAAAGCCAACAACCTCCTGCTGTTCATCGGGACACCTCCTTAAGTTTTCTGCGGGATTGCGCCATGCGATAGCTTGGTTGCGTTAGATGTTAATGGTTTGCTAGGCGCCAAGAAAGTCTTCCACAACAGCGGACCGTATCCTTCCATAAGAAGGGTGAAAGCTCATGAATATTTTTAATGAAAACTATTTCGTAGTGCTAATATTCCATAATGTAAAACATAACGCAAACGGGTAGGCCAGAAATGTCAGGTTGATTCGAAAGGCCCCGATGCTATAAAATACAATTTGCCGTCCTTGAGAATTGACTTCAGGTGCGGTGGCATGGAGAGATGGCTGAGCGGTCAAAAGCGCTCGCCTCGAAAGCGAGTG
>CAZHKX010000021.1:0-17209 GCA_964532805.1 uncultured Clostridia bacterium | reverse complement strand
CAGGATAGACCTTCCGGGAGGCTCGCTACACATCGAGTGGAGGGAAGACAACAGGGTGCTCATGACGGGCCCTGCGGCTTTCGTTTTCAAAGGTGAGCTTATCGACAGATTCGAAGAAGGTCAGGAGGGTTAGCATGATAAGAAGGGCAAAGAGGATAGAAAACCTGCAGCCGTACCTATTCGCTCAGATAGAGGCGAAGATCGAGAATGCTAGGAAGGCCGGCCGCGATATAATCTCGCTGGGCATAGGAGACCCTGACATGCCGACCCCTTCGCATGTGGTGGAGGCCTGCGTATTAGGCGTGCGCGACCCGCAGAACCACCAGTACCCGTCCTCAAGGGGCATGGCATCCTTCAGGAGGGCCGTCGCCGGATACTATCAGAGGAGGTTCGGCGTGAGCTTGAACCCCGACAACCAGGTCTGCTCCCTGATAGGCTCCAAGGAGGGCATCGCCCACATATCGCTGTGCTTCACGGACCCCGGGAAGTACAACCTCATCCCTGATCCGGGCTACCCGGTGTATGAATCCGGCACGATATTCGCTGGCGGCATACCGTACCATATGCCCCTTCTGAAGGAGAACGGCTTCCTGCCCGACTTCTCGAAGATACCATCCGAAGTCGCGGGCGATTCGGCGCTTCTGTTCATAAACTACCCCAACAACCCCACAGGCGCGTGCGCGCCGGAGTGCTTCTACGAGGAGGCTATTGAGTTTGCCAGGTCGAACGGCATAATCTTGGTACATGATGCGGCCTATGCAGAGATAACCTACGATGGAAGGCCGGCACCCAGCATCCTGAGCTTCCCCGGAGCCGCTGATATTGCAATCGAGTTCGGATCCCTTTCGAAGTACTTCAACATGACCGGATGGCGCATCGGCTGGGCGGTGGGAAACCCCGAGATAGTGGGGACCCTAGCCGCATTGAAGTCGAACCTGGATTCGGGCGCCTTCCAGGCAGTACAGGTTGCGGCCACCGCTGCGATCGAGGGAAGCTGGGACAGCGTGGAGGCGATGCGCGCCGTCTATAAGAGGAGAAGGGACAAGGTGGTCGGGACTCTAAACGCCATGGGCTGGGACCTAGTCGCTCCCAACGGCAGCATCTACATCTGGGCGCCGGTGCCGAAGGGCTTCACCTCCGCAGGCTTCGCAGAGAAGGTGTTCGACGAGACCGGAGTGGTGATAACCCCCGGCAACGGTTATGGCAAGGCCGGCGAAGGCTATTTCAGGATATCCCTCACTGTGGACGAAGATAAACTGGACCTCGCCCTTGAGAGGCTCAGGAAGGCAGGAATCAGGTACTGATGGCAGACTTCCCCTATATCGAGCCGGGAGAGCTGACGGACGGCGTCATAAGCCTTGCCCTGAAGCGCTATACGGAGGATGTCGACGCGGCAAGGCAGCATGTCCCCTACTACGAGTTCGACGTCATGGACGTATGCTCTGGGGAGGTTGCAGGAGGGCTTGTGCTTAGGGCGGGCTACAACCCTCATATTGACAACTGCGCCGGAAACGTGGGCTACGGCATTGACGAGAAGTTCAGGGGCATGAGATACGCAGCAAGGGCCGCAGCCCTTATCGCGAAGTTCGCAGCTGAGCTAGGGATGCCGTATCTTGTGATAACCACCAGGCCGGACAACGAGGCATCGGCGAGGACCGCGGTCATAGCAGGTTACAGCTACCTCGGGCAGGCCGCAGTCCCAGAGGACGATGAGATGTACGCAGAAGGTGAAAGGATGATGTCGGTATTTAAGCTTGAGCTGTGCCGGCACGATGCGAGATGGAACTGAAGGGCAAACTTGCGAGGATAATCGTATACGGCTGCCAGATGAACGAGAGGGATTCGGAGACGGTGGCCGGCTATCTTAGAGACTTCGGTTGCGATATCACGGAGGACATCAACAAGGCCTCCCTAATCCTCTACATGACCTGCTGCGTAAGGGGAAATGCCGAGGACAGGGCCCTGGGAAACCTCGCGGAGGCGAAGCGCCTCAAGAAGTCCAGGCCGGATCTTGTCGTGGGGGTCTGCGGCTGCATGGTGCAAGAGGAATGGGTGCAAGGGGAGCTTGCAGGAAGGCTCTCTTGGATCGACCTTGCCTTCGGCACCCACAACCTGCACAGGCTGCCCGAGCTTCTGGCAAGGCTGGAGGCCGGTGAAAGGGTGATAGAAGTCTGGGACAACGCCCAGGAGGTGGTCGAAGACCTTCCCGTCATCAGAAAGGACGGGCTCAAGGCCTTCGTTAACATCACTTACGGCTGCGACAACTTCTGCACCTACTGCATAGTCCCCTACGTAAGGGGCAGGGAGAGGAGCCGCAGGGCATCGGACATACTGGATGAGTGCATGGCGGCGGTGTCTTCCGGCGCAAGGGAGGTAACCCTCCTTGGCCAGAACGTAAATGCCTACGGCAAGGGCATATTTGCATCCTCCGAAGGAGAGCCTACTGACTTCCCGTCGCTACTAGTGATGCTGGACGGGAAGCTTCCTGAAGGCATATGGCTCAGGTTCACTACCTCTCATCCGAGGTTCGCGAACGATGCGATGATAGGTGCGCTCATGTCCTGCGGAAAGGTATGCGAGCAGTACCACCTGCCTTTGCAGGCCGGATCCGACAGGGTGCTAAAAGCCATGAACAGGGGCTACACATCGGCTCAGTACCTGAACCTTCTGGACAGGGTGAGGAAGGCCGTGCCGGGCTGCGCCATCACCTCCGACATAATGGTGGGATTCCCCGGGGAGACGGAGGAGGACTTCCTCGATACCTTGGAGACTGTGAGCAGGGCAAGGTTCGACGCCGCCTTCACCTTCATCTATTCACCCAGGCAGGGGACTGCGGCAAGCCTGATGCCGGACCAGGTCCCGGAGGAAGTGAAGAAGGACAGGATAAGAAGGCTCATAGATCTTCAGAACGCAATCTCCCTGGATGTGAACAGGGGCCTTGTCGGCAAGGTGCTTGAAGTGCTGGTGGAAGGCCCTTCCCAGAAGGACGCGTCGGTGATGGCGGGACGCAGCAGGACTAACAAGATGGTCCATTGGACTGACGACGGGACGCTCAGAAGGGGAGACCGCGCCGGAATCCTCATTGAGAAGGCAAGGACCTTCGTGCTTCACGGCAGACGGGCAGAGCCCGCAGCAAATCAGCGGAAGGTGTGAACATGGCCGAGAAAAGCCAGCTTACTCCAATGATGGAACAATACAGCGAGCTGAAGTTGAAGCACCCCGACGCGCTTCTTATGATAAGGCTGGGCGACTTCTATGAGCTGTTCAACGAGGACGCTGAGATTGCATCAAGGGAGCTGGGCCTCTACCTGACAGGCAGGGAAGTGGGCACCGGCAACAGGATGCCCATGTGCGGCGTCCCCCACCACGCGCTGGACGAGTACCTTCCGCAGCTAGTCCGCAAGGGATACAGGGTTGCGATTGCCGACCAGATGGAGGACCCCAGGAAAGCGAAAGGGCTAGTAAAGAGGCAAATCACAAGAGTGGTCACCCCGGGCTTGCTTGAAGGCGAGGAGGGTGGTAACAACTACCTGGCATGCATACTTCCTAGAGACGCCGAAGCCGGCTTCGCCTACTGCGACGCGTCGACAGGCGAGTTCAGGGCTACCCAGATCGACGGCGAGGGTGCCGCCCGCAAGCTTGTCGGCGAGCTGGACAGGCTCTCCGCCAGCGAGATACTCATGCCTGAGGGCGCGGCCCTGCCGAGGGAAGTGCTGCAATGGCTTGATGCCGCCGAGGGAAGGGCCTTCAAGACGGCGAGGCCAGTAGGGCTTTTCGGCCTCAAGCAGGCCGAAGAAGAGCTTAAGGCTCACTTCGGATCCTCCGGCACGGAAGGTTTCGGCCTTGATGGCATGCCGCTTGCCTCAGGCGCCGCAGGGGCGCTTCTCGCCTACCTGAAGAGCATGCAGGGGTCGGACCTTCAGTACATCAGCTCGCTCGGAACCTACAGGCTTTCCGGCTTCATGCACATAGACAGGAGCTCATGGAGGAACCTTGCCGTGTTCGGTGCGGAGAAGGCAGGAGCCAGGGGCAGGGGCTTGCTTGACGTGCTGGACTATACCAGGACCCGCATGGGAGCAAGGATGCTCAGGGCATGGCTTGAGGCGCCTCTTCTTGACGCAGGGGAGATCTCGGCAAGGCAGGATTCGGTCCAGGAGCTTTCTGGCTCGCCCGCATTGGCGGATGCGCTGGAGGAGGCGCTATCCGGCATAGCGGACATGGAGAGGCTGGGCTCCAAGCTTACTCTGGGCAGCGCCATGCCGAGGGAGCTCGCATCGCTTGCGGCATCCCTGGAAGGTTGTGCAAGGCTCAAGGGCTTGCTGTCGGAAAGGGCATCTTCACAGGCTCTAAAGGAGGCCTCTGACGCCATTGACCCGCTTGACGGCATCTCTGGGGAGATACGCCTTGCGCTAAGCGACGAGCTACCCGCAGACGCATCCTCCGGCGGAATCATCAGGAGGGGCTATAATGCGGAGGTGGATGAGCTAAGGGCAGCCGCCGACGGAGGCAGGGGCTGGCTTGCGGCCCTTGAGGCAAAGGAGCGGGAGAGAAGCGGGATTAGAAACCTGAAGGTGGGCTACAACAGCGTATTCGGCTATTACTTCGAGGTCAGCAGGTCAAACATCGCAAACGTCCCCGCCGACTTCATAAGAAAGCAGACCCTCGTCGGCTCAGAGAGGTACTTCACCGAGGAGCTGAAGCAGATAGAGACGAAGGTCCTGGGCGCCGAGGAGAAGCAGGTAAGGCTGGAGGCCGAGATATTCAGGGGCCTTTGCGGCAGGGCTGCCGGAACCATCGATTCGATAATGGCAGACGCAAAAGCCGCAGCCGAAGCAGATGCGCTCCTTTCGTTTGCCAGGGCTGCTTCCGCCAGAAGATGGAGGCGCCCCACGGTAGACTCGGGCAAGGATACTGTGCTCAAGGCCGCGCGGCACCCCATCATGGAAGCCGCCATGCCCCAGGGCAGGTTCGTGGAGAACGACATCACGCTGACCCACGATGATTCCAGGCTCCTTATCCTCACAGGGCCTAACATGGCTGGCAAGTCTACGGTGCTGGCAACCTGCGGCCTGATACAGCTCATGGCACAGGCTGGCTCTTTCGTGCCGTGCACCGAGGCGAGGATCGGAACATGCGACAGGATATTCTACAGGGCCGGCTCCTATGACGACATCGCTGGCGGGAAGAGCACCTTCATGGTGGAGCTGCTGGAGATGGCCGAGATCATGAACAGCGCGACCGAAAGGAGCCTTGTGATGGTGGATGAGCTCGGAAGGGGCACCTCCACCTACGACGGCATGGCGCTGGCCTGGGCCGTTGCCGAGCACCTGCACGATGTGACCAGGGCCAGATGCCTTTTCACGACACATTACCATGAGCTCGCCGAGCTGGAAGAGAGGCTCCCATTCGCCAGGAATTACCACGTGGCGGTCGCCGAAAGGCCTGGCGAGGTGGTCTTCCTGTACAGGCTCCAAAGGGGCGGCACTGACAGGAGCTATGGGCTCAACGTGGCGAGGATGGCTGGCATACCAAGGGATGCGATACGGCGCGCAGGCGCAATCCTAAAGCAGCTTGAGGCCATAAACGACAGGGGAGGGCATCAGATGAGGCTCTTCGGCTGGAACGAGCTTCCAGAGGAAGTGGAGGACCTTGTCGTGGCCAAACCCGAAAGCGAGGCCCTGAGGCTTATCAGGGAGGCCGATCCCGAGGCGCTAAGCCCGAGGGAGGCGCTGGACCTCCTGTACCGGCTGAAGGATGCATTAGAGCGCGAGGAGGAGAAGGGGCAGTAGCGCAGCTTGCGGCGGGACTAAGCCGATTACCTGGGAAAGGGGGCGCCTAGCATGAGGATAGCGAGGCTTCCGGTCGACATCGCAAACAAGATAGCCGCAGGCGAGGTGGTCGAAAGGCCCGCCTCGGTGGTCAAGGAGCTCGTCGAAAACGCCGTCGACGCCGGTGCGGCCTCCGTTTCGGTGGAAATCACCGAGGGGGGCTTAGGGCTCATAAGGGTCACCGACGACGGATGCGGCATGGACAGGGAAGATGCCGTCCTTGCCTTCGAAAGGCACGCCACCAGCAAGATAAGAAGCGCCGAGGAGCTTTTCCATGTGCAGACGCTGGGCTTCAGGGGGGAGGCCCTGCCGTCGATAGCATCCGTGTCAAAGCTCACCCTCACAACAAGGGAGGCCGGCGTCGACGAGGCATGGAGCGTGTACCTCGAAGCGGGGGAGGTTATCAGGAAGGGGCCGGGCTCGCACAGGCAGGGCACCTCAGTAGAGGTAAGGGAGCTGTTCTTCAACACGCCCGCAAGGCTTAAGTATTTGAAAAGCTCGAACGCCGAATCCAGGAGGGTCGAGCAGGCGGCTGAGAAGCTCGCCCTCGCCAATCCCGCGGTCGCCATAAGCCTCATCGTTGACGGGGAGAGGAAGCTCTCCTCGCCAGGTGACGGGCTTGCAAGGACTGCCGCGAGGGCGGTGCTGGGAAAAGTCGCGGACAGGATGACGGAGGGGGCGTCCTCCTCCCCGGGCATAGAGGCCTTCGTCCTGGTAGCGGAGCCCTCCGAGGCAAGAAGGAGAAGGCAGGACCAGTTTCTCATCGTAAACGGAAGGCCTGTGAGCTCTACGGCGATTTTCGCCGCCATAGACCGCGGCCTGGAGGGCGTGCAGCTGCCTCTTCCGTACCCTCCCGTTGTCATCTGGCTGGAGATAGATCCCTCGCGGGTCGACGTCAACGTACATCCTGCGAAGGCCGAGGTGCGCTTCGCGGATGAGGGTGCGGTGTTCGGTGCAGTAAGGCAGGCGGTAAGCGACGCTGTGAACGGCCCTGATTCAGTGCCTACTATCGTCGCGCAAGGCTACACGCAGGGTCCGCCTTCCGGGGCGCCGGCCTGGCCATCGTCTCTTGGAGAGGCCTCGCTCGGCTTAAGGACCGCAGCAGGAGAGGCCATGTCCCAGAGGTACGGAGGATATCTGGGGGAGCCAGGGGCAAGATATGAGGGCGCAGGACGGCAGGTGCCCTATGCCGCAGGGACCGCGGTGAAGCAGGGATCAGAGGATGATGAGGCGGGAGCCGCGCTTGGCGCAGGGCTCAAGGATGAGGCGGAGGCCAAAGTCATAGGCCAGTTCATGAACACCTACATCATAGCGGAGAAGGGCGGGGCGCTTCTCGTAATAGACCAGCACGTAGCGCACGAGCGGATACTTGTTGACAGGTTTTTGGAGAGCCTCGCCGCCGGCAAGGTGATGGGGCAGAACCTGCTTCTTCCATTGACGGTGGAGCTTATGCCGGCCGAGGCCGCAGTCCTCAAGGAGGAGGGGGCAAGCATTGCTGAGCTGGGCTTCGACGTCGAGCCTTTCGGAGGAAGAAGCGCCATAGTCAGGTCTGTGCCTGTGACGGGGGGAAGCCAGCCGGGGGCCGAGGAGCTTCTTGTCACGGCGCTCAGGGACCTAGCCGATGGAAAGCCCGCTCCGGCAGAGCATGGGACCAGGATTATAAGGGCGGCATCCGAGATGGCCTGCAAGGGCGCCGTGAAGGCGGGCATGCCGCTGAACGCTGATCAGATGTCGGACATAGTGGAAAGGCTGTTTGCATCGACGAACCCGTACAGGTGCCCGCACGGAAGGCCGATCATCCTGACCGTAGACCTGTCAGGCATCGAGCGCGGTGTTGGAAGGAGGAAGTGATGCCTCCTGCTAAGGGAATGCCTGCCGCTTCTGAAGTGATAGGGGGAGCAGCCGTGGCTGCCAGGCTCGTGACGGAGTCTGTCTCAGCTGCAAGGGCTGGAAACGAGATCGCTGGAAGGGCGAAGGCGGAGGCCATCCGGATAGGCTGGGAGCACGTCGGCAGGGAGAAGCTCGCTGAAAGGCTCCAGGAAGCCTTGGCCGCCGACGTCCTGGTATTCGGGGCGGACGGCGTCAGGCTAGTCAGATACCTGGGCGGCACCAGGGTTGCAGCTTTCAAGTTCCATCCCAGCACTGCGCCTTTGCGCATCGAGAACATCGCAAGGGGAGGCGCGGACGTCTGTTGCCTGGCGATGGGTCTAAGAGGCGGCGATTCGGTCCTTGACTGCACTATGGGGCTAGGCGCAGACGCGATAGTGGCAGCCTACGCAACCGGCCCATGTGGAAGCTTGGTAGCACTTGAGGCTTCCGAGGAGATATTCACCGCGGTCGACATCGGCATGCGCGGCTACACAGCAGACGATCGCATCGTGGAAGCGCTGGGGCGCATCGCAAGGCGCCATGCTGACTACAGGGAAGTGCTAAGAGAGCTTGATGAAGGATCATATGACGTAGTTTTCATGGACCCGATGTTCAAGACGAAGGTAAGCTCGGCTACACCGATAGACGCCATCAGGGCCTGGGCTTTTAATGCCTATCCATCCTGGGAGGACGTCTTGGAGGCGGCAAGGGTCGCACGCAGGAGGTTCGTGATGAAGGTGAGGAAGGGCGAGAGGGTCTCGTTACCTTATGATATGGAGCGGATGAGCGTCTTCCACTCAAGCCACGCAGGGCCGGTCGAGTACATCGGCATGGAGAAGGGCGTGATGATTCCTTGACGGCGAGGACCGCCATTGTGATACTCGGCCCTACTGCGTCAGGCAAGTCGGATGTGGCCATCAAGCTTTCCGAGATGCTCGGCGCCGAGGTGGTCTCCGCGGATTCCATGCAGGTGTACCGCAGGATGGACATCGGCACCGCGAAGCCTTCCAGGGCGGACATGGCAAGGATAAGGCATCATCTGGTGGATGTGTGCGAACCTGACGAGCCGATGACCGTCGCAAGGTACTGCAAGCTGGCCCAGCAGGCGTATGAGGACATCACCCGAAGGGGGAAGCCCTGCATAATCGCAGGCGGCACCGGGTTATACATCGATGCGCTCACAAGGGGGTTCCTTTTCCCTGACACCGATGCGGATCACGCGTTGAGGGGGCAGCTCTACGAAAGGGCCGCACAGGAGGGCGGGACGGAAGCACTGCACGCGGAGCTGGCCGCGGATGACCCGATTGCCGCGTCGAGGATACACAGAAATGATGCCAGAAGGATAGTAAGGGCGCTTGAAGTGCTCAGGAAGACAGGAAGGCCCATTAGCGAGCTTCAAGCCGAGGCCCCGGAGGCATCAGGCATACCTGCCGTCTCATTCGGACTTCACGCTGAAAGAGCGGTTATTGTCAGGAGAATCGAGCTCAGGGTCGACGATATGATGTCCAGGGGCCTTCTGGAAGAGGTCAAGGAGCTTATTAGGATGGGTTACGGCAATTGCAAGGTCGCCATGCAGGCGATCGGCTACAAGGAGCTGATAGGCCACCTCGAAGGCCGGTTGAGCCTTCAGGACGCGGTCGATAGGATAAAGGCCGAGACAAGGAAATATTCGAAGAGGCAGATGACGTGGTTTAGAAGGAACAAGGAGATTGTCTGGTTCGACTCCGGTTCCATGGATGCGGAAGCCATAGCCGGGCGCATAGCCCTCGATATGAAGGAAAGAGGATTGCTGGATAATGGGTCTGTTCGATAGGATAACAAGATTTGGCGGCAAGGTCAGGGGCATGGCTGAGGAAGCACTCAGCGAATGCGCCTTGCAGCAGGCAGGATATGAGGAGATCAGGAGGATAAACACGATAAGGGTGCTCGATGCGTTCAGGAGGGCCAGCATATCCGACTACCAGTTCGGAGGCACTACTGGCTATGGATATAACGATGCGGGAAGGGAGGCCATAGAGGAGGCTTTCTCGCTCATCTGCGGAAGCGAGGCCGCCCTCGTCAGGCATCAGATAGTATCAGGCACCCATGCTATATCTCTTGCCCTATTCGGCGTGCTCAGGCCGGGGGGCAAGCTCATGGCGGCATACGGCAAGCCGTATGACACTCTTGACGGGATAATCTCAGGGGAAGAAGGGCACGGCTCCCTTAAGGAGCTGGGTGTCTCATATCTTCAGGTAGAACCCGGCGAGGGGGGCGGGCCGGACCTTGAGGAGATACATAAGCAGGCAGGGACCGCTGATGCGGTGCTTGTGCAGCGCTCGAGGGGATACTCATCGCGAAGGCCGCTATCCATCTCCGACATTTCCGACATCGTAGGGGCCGTGAAGGGCGCCAACAGAGGCGCAGTAGTCATTGTAGACAACTGCTACGGTGAGTTCACCGACGTAATGGAGCCGACAGAGGCGGGAGCCGACCTTATAGCGGGGTCACTGATCAAGAACCCGGGCGGCGGCATCGCTCCGGCCGGCGGCTATGTGGCAGGAAGGCGGGAGCATGTCGAGAAGGCTGCTTCCAGGCTCACAGCGCCGGGCCTCGGCTCGCACTGCGGGCCGAGCCTGGGCATGAACCGCCTAATTGCACAGGGGCTCTATTTTGCCCCGATGGTTACATGCGAGGCGATGTGCTCCTCTGCCTTCGCCTCATGCTTCCTTCCAAAGCTAGGCTACAAGGTTGACCCGGGTCCCCTTGAAGACAGGGGGGATTCGGTTGTCCGCGTTGAATTAGGCAATAGGGAGGATTTGCTGAGCTTCATGAAGGCCGTACAGGGCGGATCGCCCGTCGATGCTAAGGCGACGCCTGTCCCGGGTTTCATGCCCGGCTACACCGACGATGTCGTTATGGCAGCAGGGGCGTTCGTGCAGGGATCGTCCATTGAGCTTTCCGCGGACGCGCCGATGCGCCCGCCATACACCGCATACCTTCAGGGCGGGCTGAGCCGTCATCAGATGGAGGCGACGCTTATGGCTTTCGCCGAGGAGAAGATAGGGAAGGGGTTGGGCGACTGATGCAAAAAGAAGGAGCAAGGATTTCGATAGCGAGATTAGCTGCGGCGATGATGCTGGTGTTTCTGCTGGCGACATCGGCCTTTGCATTTGGCGCTACGCCGGAGGCGATTCCTCCTACCCAGGGGTCGGCAGTCACCATCGTTCCGATCGTGTCGGATGTGAAGATCCTTGCCGGCAACAAAGGCGCGGCACTTGTGACTTTCAGGGTAAGCGCAGAGCTCAGCCCCGGAGTCTCCGTTGTCGGGCCTATCGAGGCCGACAGCGGGATGCTTCCGCACACTCTCCAGATAGTGCCAGCTTCCGAGGGTTTCAGCATGGAATCGGTCAGCATCGAGTACGCCGGAGGAGATGCCTATGCATATAGCTGGAGGGTCTTAAGCGAAAACGGCGGGGACTGCGCTTTCCAGGTGATCTACATGACAGACAGCATATACTGGAGCGTCAGCGGCCAGCTCAGCGCAGACAGGGCCATGCTTATGGACGGCAGGTTCTACCTTGGAATAAGAAACGAGTCGCAGGTAGGATACAACAGTGCTGAGATCATCCTGGTCGGGACAGGCGGCACGATACAGTCTGCGAAAGACTCTATAGCGGGCGTCGAACTGTGGAAGATCATCAAGCAGGCAGGCCTGTCGATAGATTTGACTCCGGACAGCGAGATAAGGCTCTTGCTAGCTGAGCTTAAAGGCTCTCCGTACAGGACATATGTCGGTGGCTCCGTGGGATCCGGCCTAAAAGGTTATCTCGGAAAGCCGGCAGTCAAGGAGCAGATAAGGATGGACGTCTACGCCGAGGTGGCAACAAGCGCCTCGATTGATGCGCTGCCCTCCAAGTCTTTCAGCATGGCTGTGTACCAGAAGGAGACTGACAACTCCTTCATCGGGGCAAACAGCATCGGGCCCGCCGAGGCGAACGTCGCGGGCGGGCTTCTGTCCGTTAAGCTAGGACAGTCAGCGGAGATTACAGCTGAGATAGAGAGGACTGAGAGCAGGAGCGTAGGCACCAGCTCGTTTGAGGAGTCTTTCAGGATAACGATCAGGTCGAGTTCGAGCTTTCCTACTGAAGTGCAGCTCATCGAGAGCTTCCCCGGCGAATGGACTATGATCAGCAACACCGGGGCGGAGTGGGTAAGAAAGGACGGCAATACTGCGGTAGCCAAGTTCACCGTGCCTGCCAAAGGGACTGTGTTCCAGATGTACAAAGTGAGGTATACATACTCTAAATGATCAGCGATTACGACTACCTCCTTAAGGAGAGCAGCCTCCACGGCGAGGTGCTTCGCAACAGCTTCGGGGAGTTTACCCTGATAGAAAACGAGCTTCCTCACGTCGAGGGGCTGAATTTCGAGGAATACTTCGGCCTTTACTTCCTGGACATAGAGACCACTGGCCTTTTCGGGCAAGAACAACCCTTGTTTCTCATCGGGCTTCTTAAAGTAGTTGAGAGGGGCCTTATCTGCTCGCAGATTCTAGCAAGGAACCCTGGCCAGGAGCCTGCGGCGCTTCTTCAGCTTCTTTCTTACATCAAGGACGGCTCCGCTGTAATGACCTTCAATGGGGACAGCTTCGACCTTCCATACATAGAGAAGAGGATGAGCTATTGCAATATCGCCCTTCCTGATATCGTCTCGGTGGACTTGCTTAAACCTGCCAGGCGAAGGTATAAGGACAAGCTTGCAAGCTGCTCTCTGCAGTCGCTAGAAAGAAACGTATTGGGGCTTTCGGACTGGAATAGGGAAGACGACATCCCCGGCGGGCAGATACCGAAGGTCTACTGGAACTACGTCAATACTTGTGAATACTCTCTGTTGCTTCCGATCATCAAGCACAACATCATGGATTTGATATCGACAGCCCGACTTTGGGCGATATTATCCAGACCGTAAATCAATAAAGAAGTCAAAAGTAGACATAATTGTATGTCTACTTTTGCTTTATAACTCAATATACAGTGATGAATTGCGATGTATAACTCAAATGGTTGACATAATTAACAGAATGGTAGGCTACTCGAAAAGGGCAACTACCATATTGAAAGCGGGCTTTGATGCTGGTATTATATTGATTGTTAGCGACGGGGCGTGGCGCAGTTTGGCTAGCGCGCTTGCTTGGGGTGCAAGAGGTCGGGAGTTCAAGTCTCCCCGCTCCGACCAAATAGGACAGTCCGGAAGGGCTGTCCTATTCCTTTTTCCGTAAATTCACGGATCCCCCCCTAATTGATATAATCGGTTTAGGTGGAGGTGGTCCCTGTGCTGGACAGCATTGCGCATGTCCTAGCGGACGATGGCTTTCTCAGAGTCTCAAGAGAGAGGGTAGCCCTTATCAAGAAGGGCATAAAAAGGAAGACGGTCGGCCTTGCGCTGGGTTCAGGAGCTGCCAGAGGCCTAGCCCACATAGGGGTCATCAAAGTGCTTGAGGACAACTCCATCCCCATAGATGCCATAGTGGGCTGCAGTGCCGGTGCGCTCGTCGGAGGGGCTTATGCCTGCGGGACATCTGTGAGGGAGATGACGGAAAGGGCGCTATCTATCAGGCAGGCAGATATAATCCGGTTCCTGGACCTGGGTCTTGCGGGAAGATACGGCCTTCTTAGGGGCAATAATGTTACGAAACTGATCAAGGACCTAACGGGCGGCTGCAGCTTCATTGAGACTAAGATTCCCTTCATCGCGGTTGCCACAAACATCAAGAGCGGTGAGGAGATGGCTTTCGAGTCTGGCGAGATATGGAGTGCCATAAGGGCCTCTATCTCCATACCGGGCATTTTCACGCCCCACAGGATAGAAGACGAGTACTATGTCGACGGGGCTGTGTCAAACCCGTTGCCAAGCGATTATCTGACGGCAATAGGGATGGACATAATAATCGGCGTAGATGTAGTCCCCGATGTCGCGAAGACCAGGGTAGACGGTGCCCCAAACCTTGTAACGGTGCTTCTTAACAGCTTTGACATATTCCAGGAGAGGCTCGTGAAGATGGTGGTCCACCACAGCGACATAAGGATAAGGCCGTCGATAGAGGGGATACAGGCGCACGAATTTCACAAGGCGGAAGAGATAATCGACAGGGGAATCAAAGCCGCGATGGAGAAGCTTGATGAGATAAGCGGGGCGATCGCCTCATAAGGCAGTGCGGCTGTCCAGCTTAAGGAGAAGTGGGCCTTCTAAAAGCGAAAAGCGGGGAGACCCCCGCTAATCTGCATTGATTCGTTTTGGTGCGAGAGGCGGGACTTGAACCCGCACGAGTTGCCCCGCCAGATCCTAAGTCTGGTGCGTCTGCCATTCCGCCACTCTCGCAAGAAATGGTCGAGGTGCCGGGACTTGAACCCGGGGCCTCTTGGTCCCGAACCAAGCGCGCTACCAAACTGCGCTACACCTCGACTAAAATCAGACAATAGTTATTCTATAACAGAATGCGATTAACTTCAATTGCTTTCTCAGGCATATTGTCGGATGCTGGTATAAACCGAGAGAATAGGGGCGCGGAGGATTCCTCATGATGCGAAGGGGAAAGGATTGAACAAGCCATGCAATATAGCCTGTTTCAAAGGATAGACAAGCTGGAAGAGGCAGAAGGCTCGCCAGCAGCCAACAAAAGGCAGCTCATGCAGGGGATAGAGGCTCTTGTCGCAGGCTGCACCAAATGCAGGCTTCACAGCACGAGGACGAATACCGTGCCTGGTGAGGGGAATCTTGATGCTTCTTTGATGTTCATCGGAGAGGGGCCTGGCGCAGATGAGGATGCCAAGGGGAGGCCTTTCGTTGGCGCCGCAGGTAAGCTCCTGGACAACATCATAGCTGCCATGGGGTTGCACAGGGAGGATGTCTACATCGGAAACGTTGTGAAGTGCCGGCCGCCGGCGAACAGGCTTCCTGAGAAGGATGAGATGGACAGCTGCCTGCCTTACCTGGAGAACCAGATAGAGGTCATTGATCCGAAGGTAGTAGTCCTTCTGGGCTCGACTGCCTATAAAGCAGTCATCAAGGACAGCAGGGAGGGTATAACGAAGGCTAGAGGGCAGGTGATCGAGCTGGACGGAAGGTTATATGTACCGACATTCCATCCTGCAGCCCTGCTCAGAGACCCGTCCAAGAAGAAGGACGTCTGGGCTGACATGAAGAAAGTATTATCCCTACTGGGAAAGGAATCTTGTTAAAATATCGTATAATAGGAATAGGGAGAATATCAACCAGGAAGGGTGTGAGTGCCATGAACCTCATATCAAGCGAGGATATCCTGCGGGGGCTCGAAAGCTTCAGGGCAATCGCAAAACAAGATTTCCTCGCTGCGCAGCTAACGGAGAACCCAGACTTCTGGGCGAAGCAGGCCACTGCAAGAAGGACTACTTATGACAAGCTCATCGGCGTCATCGCCAATGAAGGAGTCGAAAGTGCGGTCTTGCTTGCAAAGAAGTGGTATCAGGACCTTCCGACGCTTTATGACCGTCCGCAGATAAGCAGCCCTGAGGAAAGGGGCGCCAAGCAAGCTTTGGAGATATTCTTCAAGGCATGCGGAGTTGAAAAGAAGGAATTGAAGGAAACCTCATCAGCGAATTGATGCGGTGACTCAATTTTATAAGCTAAGCCCCGCTTCAAGCGGGGCTTATATCTTTCTCATGAGGCCGATTACCTTGCCCATGATGCTGATGTTGTCTGCGGTTATGACCGAATATGCGGGGTTTTCAGGGTGGAGCTCAATGCGCCCCTTAACCTTCTGAAGCCGCTTCACTGTAGCCTCATCCTCGATAAGAGCCACCACTATGTCCCCGTTCTGCGCATCCTGCTGGCATCTGACGATAAGCATATCAGAATCGAAGATGCCTGCGCCGATCATGCTGTCGCCCTTAACATTCAGCATGAACACGCTGTCCTCGCCGACCCAGTCCTTCGGCAAGGGGATGTAGTCGGATATGTTCTCAGTAGCCAGTATCGGGATGCCGGCTGTAACTGCCCCGACAAGAGGTACGCTCTTGGCTATCTTGCGGACGTTCTGCATGTCGCCACCGCACTGAAGCACATCTATGGCCCTGGGTTTGGTGAGGTCCCTTTTTATGTACCCTTTCCGTTCCAAGGAGTTGAGGTAGCCATGCACAGTCGAAGTGGACTTCAGGCCCACTGCAGAGCATATCTCCCTTACCGATGGGGGGAACCCTTTCACGCTTGCCTCACTGTTTATAAACGATAGAATGTCCTTTTCTCTGGAGCTGAGGTCTTCCATAATAACACCCCTTAAGCTTTATAGTTTCAATATATCAGAACACAATAGCATATACAAACATTTGTTCTATTTTGCTATTGACCTTTCATTCGGATCCCCTTAGAATGAAGACAGAACATATGTTCTATAAGGGGTGTGCAGCATGATAGGTACGATCTACTTCAACAGAAAGAAGCGCGATATGTCCTTCAGGAGGACTATGGTGGTCTACTTGATGGTGGCAGTAGGAGTCCTTCTGATAGGGCTTGCAGCGGCTGCATTGGCGAGAGGGTATAGAGAGAGCGTCAGCTTCGTGGAAGTGACGATAGAGCAAGGAGACACGGTCTGGTCTAAAGTAAGGTCAGTCTACGGAGAGGGCATCGACATAAGGAGTATAGTCGATGAGACTATAGCTGTAAACGATCTTAAGAACAAGGTGCTGATGTCCGGGATGGTTCTTAGGATACCGGTTAGTGAAGTGGCAAGCGCTGACAGCCATCTTACTTCCGCGAGATAGAGAAAACGAAGGAGGGTAGGCCCTCCTTATTCTCTTAAATCTAATGTCGCATAATACACATTATGTTAACCAATATATGTAAAGGCCGCCCCGGCCTCTAATGAGAATGTCCTCAAGTGGGTCCGCATGAAGTACTGCTGCAGCTTCCGCAATCTCCGCTTCCTACAGAAGACCTGAAGCCTGCCCCTGATGAGAAGCCGAACTTGGACAACTGCTTCTTAGTGTTCTTAGACTTGCAATCGGGACACTCGACCGTCTCGTCCCTTTTAGCAAGCGTCTCGAACATCTTGCCGCAGTCTTCGCATCTGAACTCGAATATCGGCATGGTATCACCTCTGTCTGCCTAGCAGCATCTTAAACATGAATTCTACATATCCATCCTTGATCGAAATGCTGGACGGTGGTTCGCTGAACAACCCTATTCCCAGGATCTCGTTGCTGTCCAGCTTTGGTGTGAAAGCCGGTAAGCTACATGTGAATATCGTTCCTATGAGCACTTCTTCGCCTTTTCTGACATGGAATGTGCAGAGGCTGGACAGGTCCTTCAATGACAACCCCGTTTCCTCCCGGAACTCCCTCTGCGCACATGCCTCGGCCTCTTCGCCAATAAGGGCCTTCCCGCCGGGAAACTCCCAGCCGAGGCGGGCTTTACTGTATACCATCACGAGCCTTCCGCAATACTTTGCTATAACCAAAGACGAGCCCGCAGCAACCGCCGCAGGCCCATCGAAGTTC
>CAZHKX010000020.1:0-17586 GCA_964532805.1 uncultured Clostridia bacterium | reverse complement strand
ATGCGGTGGGCTTGACGTTGGCGAGGGTGTTCCTCATCGCCGCTATGGACTGCGGGGCCACGAAGTAGATTAGCGGTACCTGGTCGGCTACGATCAGCTGCCACTTCTCATATATGGCTGCGCGCTTTGCGGGATCGACTACCTTGACGCCGTCGTCGAATATCTTGTCGATCTCAGCTTCCCATGCGGTGGCGGGCTTCTCCTGGACGGGGTTCCACATGTGGAGTCCGCCGCTGCTGTGCCAGACGTTCCTGCCGTTGTTGGGCTCGACCGATCCGGTGAGGCCGATGATGATGGTATCGAACTCGAAGGTATCCATCAGCTTCTCAACCAGGGTGTTGAAGGTGTAGGTCGTCGCCTTGGCGTCGATGCCTGCCTTCTTGAGGTCCTCTACGAGGATGTTGGCGATCTTCATGCGGTTGCTGTTCTCGCTGTGGGTGGTGACGTCGAACTTAACCTGACGGCCGGTCTTGTCGACCAGCTTGCCATCGACGTACTTGAACCCGCCGGCGAGGAACATCTCCTTGGCCTTATCAAGCGAGTATGCGTACTGGGTCACCTTGGTGCTCAGGAACTCCTTGTTGGGAGCGGATACGGGGCTCCACTGCGGTTCGGCAAGTCCGGCATACACCTGGTTGATGATGGTGGCCTTGTCGACGAGGTGGGCGACGCCCTTCCTGAAGTTCTGGTTCATGAACCACTCAAGCTTCCAGGGCTCCTTGTCCTTCGCGAAATTGGGGTTCCTGGGGTTCATGTTGAACACCACGAACTCTGTCGAGAAGGTGGCGCCGAGGTTGTAAAGGGTGAAGTTCTCCTTCTTCTGGAGATCCTTGAATGTCGCATAGTCGGTGTTCTTGATTCCGAGGATGTCGGTCTCGCCTGCGCGGAACTTCAGGGTCTGGGTCTCGAGGTTCGGCACCAGCATGCGGACGTACCTGGTTATGTACGGCAGCACTTCGCCCTTGCTGTTCTTGACCCAGTAGTTGGTGTTGCGGGTGTAGACGACATACTCGTTGGGCTTATAGGTCGACATCACGTACATGCCGGTTCCGACGATGTCCCTGACGGGGGTGTTGATGCCCCAGGTCTCGTTGAACTTGCCGGCCTTCCAGGGGGCCTCGAGCTTATGCTTCGGCAGGATCTCGATCATGATCTGGCGAAGCAGGGGAGCGAAGGTCGAAGGAAGGGTGAACTCGACGGTGTAGGCGTCGATCTTCTTGTACTTTAGGTACTGCCCGTCGATGGTGAGGACGTCGCGCGATGAGGTCTGGATGTTCTCGTCATAGATTACGTCGAAGGAGAATACCACGTCGTCCGCGGTCATTTCCTTGCCGTCCGAGAACTTGACGCCCTGCCTGAGGAAGAATGTCCAGACGAGGCCGTCCTCGCTGAACTTCCAGCTCTTAGCGAGGCTGGGGATGACAGCTGTGGTTACGCCGTCGGTCGCAGTCAGGCCCTCGAAAATGGGGGCCAGGATGTCGGTCGACGAAGTCTCGGCTGCAGTTACAGGGTTGAAAGTCTTAGGGTCTGTTATCTGCGCTACTACGAGCTGGCCGCCGAAGGTGCCCACGGGCATCTGGCTGACCTTGTACTCCGTTGCTGCGGCCATCACTGGCAACATCAGGGAGCCGATGAACATTAGCGCCAGGAAAAGGGACACGGCTCTTTTGATCATCCTTAGAACGCCTCCTTTTATTGATTGGCTCTGCATATACTATCTTCTCTACTTCGAGTAGCCGCACACGCTATAAGCCACATATGACGAATTCTTCACGTTCGCCTTAAAATCCTTCTGATTGCTTATTTTTGCTAATGCTATACTTGTCAGACTCATTAGTCAACAACAACGTTCCTATCACATATAGTATAATCTAAACGGGCATTATGCAATGCGGTATGCATTATACAGAGGGACGGTGCGATGCAGGACCATTATTACTCCAGAAAGCCGGCCTCGGAGTCCTCTCCGAACGAGATCCGCTATACCTATATGGGCGTATCCTTCAGGTTCGTGACGGACTCCGGGGTTTTCTCGAAGGACAAGGTGGACCGGGGGACGGACCTCCTGCTTGAGGCGCTGGAAGATGAGCAGGCCGCCTCCTTCATGGACATGGGGTGCGGCTATGGGCCGGTCGGCGTATGCTTCGGCGCCTCGCATGAAGGGTCGAAGGTCCATATGGCCGACATAAACGAGCGTGCGTGCGCGCTCGCTGAATCCAACGCCAGGCTTAACGGAGTGAAGGCGGTAGTCAGGCAGTCCGACGGCTTCGGCTCGTTTCCCGATGCCAGATTCGACTGTGTCGCCATCAACCCTCCCATAAGGGCCGGCAAGCAGGTGATATGGGAGCTGATGGCACAGGCAAGGGAAGCCCTTGCCGAAGGAGGTCGCCTCTACGCGGTGATTAGGACTAGGCAGGGTGCAGCGAGCCTCAGGGCATACCTGGCGGAGCTGTTCGGCAATTGCGACGAACCGGAGCTCGGGTCTGGCTACAGGGTGCTAAGGTGCTACAAGGCGAACGAGGAGAAAGCTGAGAAGGTGGACTGAGTTGACAGTGGCTGAGCAAACGGGCATACAGCGTAAAAAAACCAGCATAACGCTTATATCCTTCGGGTTCAAGTACGGGGTGCCGGACGACGTGGAATTTCTTTACGATGTCCGCTCCTTGAGAAACCCATATTACGTCCCTCACCTTAAGAGCCTTAACGGCAACTTCTCCGCCGTCGCGGACTACGTGATGGAGGACCCTCTCTCCGAGCCGATAATCGGCCAGGTCATCGAGATGGTGAGGATGACCGACGAGAGGTATCAGGAAAGGGGACGAGGCTGGCTGGTTATCGGCCTTGGGTGCACCGGTGGCAGGCACAGGTCGGTGGCAGTCGTAAACGAGCTGAAAAGGCGCCTCTTAGACCTGGGGTATCCGGTCGACGTCCTGCACAGGGACATCGACAAGGAGATAGACGCCTACTACGGGCAGGATCCCGCCTGGACGGGCTTCAAGAGGAGCTATGCCGAGGAGAGCAAGGGCAAGGGCCTCAGGGTGGCGGCAATCGGAGGGGGCACCGGCATGCCCGCGGTCCTAAGGGGGCTTAAGCACTTCACCTCAAATATTACCGCGATAGTGACCGTGACGGACGACGGGGGAAGCTCAGGCAAGCTCGTCAGGGAGCTGGACATGCCGCCTCCGGGGGATGTAAGAAACTGCATCCTCGCGCTGTCCAACACGGAACCGCTTATGGAGAAGCTGTTCCAATACAGGTTCATGGTAGAGGGGGACACAAGGGGCCACCCGTTCGGAAACCTCTTCCTCGCGGCGATGACCGATATAACCGGCGACTTCCAGGAGGCGATCAGGGAATGCGCTGCCGTGCTTTCCGTAAGAGGCGAGGTGGTGCCGGCCACGATGAGCCTTTGCAGGCTTAAGGCAGAGATGGCCGACGGGAGCGTCGTCTACGGGGAGAGCCACATCAACCGCTACGGCTCGGCCATAAGAAGGCTTCACATTGAGCCGGAGGACGTGAAGGCGCTGCCGACGGCGATTGCCGCCATCATGAACGCCGACATCGTGATAATTGGCCCGGGAAGCCTGTACACATCAATAATAACCAACCTGCTCATACCCGGGATAGCCGATGCTCTGAGGGCCAGCAGGGCGAGGAAGGTATACGTCTGCAACACGATGACCGAAGCAGGCGAGACGAACAAGTACACGGCTTCTGACCACGTCAAGGCCATGTTCGACCACGCAGGCGAGGGGATATTCGACACCATCATCGTAAACAGCTCGGAGATACCTGCATCCCTGCTCTACGCATACATAAAGGAGGGCGCCTCGCAGGTGCGTTACGACAGGAAGGCGCTGGATGATTCCGGCCTCGAGGTGCTGGAGGCCGATGTGGCATCGGCCGGGGAGCATTACAAGCACGACCCGATCAAGCTCGGCAAGGCCATAATGAGCCTGATTACCTGATGGGGGTCCAGATGCAGCCGTACGAGAGGATGAAAGACGAACTAGTCAGGATAGCCGACGAGGAGGCTTGCTGCAGGTCTGCGGAGCTATCGGCTCTAGTCAGGGTTAACGGCACGCTGATATTCTCCGGGGGCAACAGGATCAAGCTCATGCTTAAGGATTCGAGCGCCGCCGTGGCAAGAAGGACCGTGTCGCTGCTGGCGGAGGCGGGCTGCAGGGAAGTCGAGCTTGTCGTCAGGATGAGGCAGCGCATACATAAGAGCAACTCCTACATAATTAGGATAAACTCGGATGAGAAGGCAAGGGAACTTCTGACCGGCCTCGACATATTCGGCGGATCTGCGCTGACAAACGAGGTCCCAAGGGCGGTACTCAAAAAAAAGTGCTGCATGAGGGCCTACCTCAGGGGAGTGTTCCTGGGCGCGGGATACCTCGGGAAGCCGGCTTATGGCCATCATCTGGAGATAGCGGTGGAGAACTTGGAGTTCGCCGAGTCCGTGATGGGGCTCATGAGGAAGTTCGACATGAGGCCCAAGGTGATAGAAAGGCGCAGCTATTATGTCGTATACCTGAAGGACGGGGACGACATCGTGCAGTTTTTGAACGTGGCCGGCGCGCATTCCACACTGCTGGACTTCGAGAACCAGAGGGTGATGAAAGCCATCAGGAACGAAGTCAACAGGATAGTAAACGCCGAGCAGGCAAACCTCGGCAAGACCATAGACGCATCGGTGGGGCAGGTCGAGGACATAAGGCTCATAATGGAGACAATAGGGCTGAAGGGCCTGTCCGCGCCCCTAAGAGAGGCTGCAGAGGCGAGGCTCGGAAACCCCGATGCTACAATCGCTGAACTGGGGGCGGGCCTCAAGAAGCCCATAGGCAAGAGCGGCATGAACCACAGGCTCAGGAGGTTGTCCAGGCTGGCCTCGGAGCTGCGCTCGAAGCAGCCGTTTAGTGAAAGTTGACACTTATTTGATATCCCCATATATTTAACTACATTGGACATTCTAGCAAGCGGAGGTGAAACGCCTATATAGGCGGAGAGAATGAAGAAGACAAGAATCGGAATCAACGGTTTCGGGCGCATCGGGCGCCTTGTTCTCAGGGCAGCGCTTCCTTATGAGGACCTTGAGATAGTGGCGGTGAACGACCTCTTTGACTCGGTTACAAACGCCCACCTGCTAAAGTACGACTCGAATCACGGGACTCTGGCAGCCGAGGTCAAGGCGGAAGGCGACTCGATATCAGTCAACGGAAGGAAGATCAAGGTATACGCTGAGAAGGACCCTGCGATGCTCCCCTGGAAGGACCTGGGAGTAGACGTGGTGATCGAATCCACTGGCATATTCACCAGCAAGGACAAGGCGGTCAAGCACATCGAGGCGGGAGCCAAGAAGGTCATAATCTCAGCGCCCGCAAAGGATGAGGACATAACCATAGTAATGGGAGTCAACGAGGGCAAGTACGACCCCGCCAAGCACAACATCATCTCGAACGCGTCATGCACCACCAACTGCCTCGGTCCAGTGGCGAAGGTACTGCTCGACAGCTTCGGCATCAAGAGGGGCCTCATGACGACCATACACTCCTATACCAACGACCAGAGGATCCTCGATCTTGCCCATAAGGACCTAAGGCGCGCAAGGGCCGCAGCCCAGTCAATGATACCCTCGACCACGGGCGCAGCTAAGGCGATAGGCCTAGTAATACCGGAGCTCAAGGGCAAGATGAACGGATATGCGATGAGGGTCCCGACCCCCAACGTTTCGGTAGTCGACCTTGTCTGCGACCTTGAGAGGAAGGTCACGGCCGAGGAAGTCAACGCAGCGCTCAAAGCCGCATCAGAGGGAAGCATGAAGGGAATTCTCGGCTACACCGAGGAACCCCTTGTATCCATCGACTTCAACGGCGATGCCAGGTCCTCCATCGTGGACGCGCAGAACACCATGATAGTTGACGGGGACATGGTCAAGGTCCTCTCCTGGTACGACAACGAATGGGGTTACTCCAACAGGGTAGTGGACCTCGCCAGGTTCATAGCCGACAGGATGTAGGAAGGCAGGTGCCGGGATGGCTAAGAAGAACATCAGCGATGTAGACGCAAAGGGCAGGAGGGTGCTCGTAAGGGCAGACTTCAACGTCCCGCAGGACTCCACGGGGGCCATCACGGACGACAGGCGCATAAGGGAAGCCCTGCCTACGATAAAGAAGCTCATGGCCGACGGGGCCAGGGTGATTCTCTGCTCGCACCTGGGAAGGCCCAACGGCGAGAGGAACATGAAGTATACGCTGAAGCCCGTGGCGGAAAGGCTCACCGGGCTGCTGGGCTCTGAGGTCAGGCTCATCGCCGACTGCGTCGGCCCCGAGGTGGAAGCCGAGGTGGAGGCGCTTAAGCCCGGCCAAGCCGTCCTTCTTGAGAACGTACGGTTCTACAAGCAGGAGGAGGAGAACGACCCTGCCTTCGCGGAGAAGCTGGCAAAGCTTGCCGACATCTTCGTGATGGACGCCTTCGGCACGGCACACAGAGCGCATGCGTCCACCGAGGGAGTATCCAGGCTCATCCCCGCAGTCGCCGGCCTTCTCGTCGAGAAGGAGCTGAGGATCATGGGCGGGGCGCTGTCCAACCCAGGAAGGCCGTTCGTGGCCGTGCTGGGAGGCGCCAAGGTGAAAGACAAGCTGGCCGTGATCGAGAATCTGCTCGAGAAGGTGGATTCCCTGATAATCGGCGGCGGTATGAGCTACACGTTCCTCAAGGCGCAGGGGCACTCCATAGGGAAGTCCCTCCTGGACGCTGAGAGGCTCGACTACTGCAAGGGCATACTCGAGAAGGCGAAGGAGAAGTCTGTGAGGATACTTCTTCCCCTGGATCATGTCTGCTCGACGGACATCACTGGGGCGGCAGGCTCTGTTCAGGTCGATTCGGTCGATGTGCCGGAAGGCCTCATGGGAGTCGACATCGGGCCCAGGACGGCAGCCCTCTTCGCCAAGGAGATAGCGGGCGCGGCGACTGTGGTCTGGAACGGGCCCATGGGGGTCTTCGAGATGAAGGACTTCAGCGCCGGCACCCTGGCAGTGGCCAAGGCAATGGCAGAATCAAAGGCCATCACAATAGTCGGCGGCGGGGACTCTGCTGCCGCAGTGGAGAAGCTGGGCTTCGCGGACAAGGTCACGCATGTTTCGACCGGCGGCGGGGCGTCGCTTGAGTTCCTGGAGGGCAAGACCCTTCCCGGCATAGCCGCCCTCAGGGATAAGTAAACGGAGGCAGACGAATGCGCAGAAGGATAATCGCCGGAAACTGGAAGATGAACAAGGGAGTGGACGCATCGGCGGCCCTGGCGGCGGACATCGCGGCGAGGGTGTCTGAGTTCGCAAACGGGGTGGACTTGGTCCTTTGCCCGACGTTCCTCGCCCTTAACAAGGTGGCGGAGGCGGTCAGGGGCAGCGGCATAGGAGTCGGCGCCCAGGACTGCTATTACGAAGGCGAGGGGGCGTTCACCGGCGAGGTGAACCCGGTCCTAATAAAAGACGCCGGGGCAAGCTACTGCATAATCGGCCACTCCGAAAGGCGTGCGCTGCTCAATGAGACGGACAGGGCAGTGAACCTCAAGGCGAAAGCCCTCCTTAAGGCGGGCCTCACCCCGATAATCTGCGTCGGCGAGACGCTCGAGGAGAAGCAGGCGGAAGATACGCTAGGAGTGGTCTCGGGGCAGGTGCTTAGAGCTTTAGCCGGCATATCGGCGGATGATGCCGCCAAGTGCGTCATAGCCTATGAGCCGGTATGGGCCATCGGCACGGGTTTGAATGCCACTGCGGAGGCTGCCCAGACGGTGTGCGCGGCGATAAGGGCTGCCATCAGGGCATCCCACGGGGATGATACAGCAGGCAAGGTGAGGATACAGTACGGCGGTTCGGTCAAGGGGGACAACATCGGAAGCCTCATGGCCGAGCCGGACATAGACGGGGCGCTCGTTGGCGGAGCGAGCCTCAAGCCGGACGACTTCGCAAGGATTGCGGCAGCTTCCGCCAAGTGATGATCCCAAACTAAGAAGGAGGGCCTTCATCAGGAGGGCGCAAAAGAATGGCGACGATAATCGACGTATTCGCAAGGGAGATACTCGACTCCAGGGGAAACCCCACAGTCGAAGTCGAGGTAGTTCTGGACGACGGCACATACGAGAAGGCCGCGGTGCCCTCAGGCGCCTCCACGGGCGCTCATGAGGCGATAGAGCTAAGAGACGGCGACAAGGCCAGATACAATGGCAAGGGAGTGCTTGACGCCGTAGACAACGTGAATGACATAATCGCCGACGCTGTAATCGGGATGGATCCCACAGAGCAGGTCGCGATAGACATGGCGATGCTTGAGCTCGACGGGACGCCCAACAAGTCGAAGCTCGGGGCAAACGCAATACTGGGAGTGTCGCTCGCCGTGGCCAGGGCAGCAGCCTCTTCGGCCGGCATCCCGCTATTCCAGTACATTGGCGGCTCGAACGCCAAGGTGCTCCCTGTACCCATGATGAACATACTCAACGGCGGAAAGCACGCCGACAACAACGTGGACATACAGGAGTTCATGATCATGCCTGTGGGGGCAAGCTGCTTTGCGGATGCTCTCAGGATGGGAGCCGAGGTATTCCACGCGCTTAAGTCCGTGCTGAAGGCAAAGGGGCTTGCAACCGGAGTGGGAGACGAGGGCGGCTTCGCGCCGGACCTGGCCTCCAACGAGGATGCCCTAAAGCTTATCATCCAGGCGATCGAGAAGGCAGGATACAAGCCCGGCGTGGACGTCGTGCTTGCCCTGGACCCCGCCTCTACCGAGTTCTTCGAGGACGGGCTCTACAAGCTGGTCGGAGAGGGGAAGGAGTTCACCCCCGCCCAGATGGTCGAATATTATAAGGGCCTTTGCGAGAGATACCCGATAATGTCCATCGAGGATGGTTTCGCCGAGGACGATTGGGAGGGCTGGAAGCTGGCGACGGATGTGCTGGGCAGGTCGGTGCAGCTTGTCGGCGACGACCTCTTCGTGACCAATGTGGAAAGGGTCAGGAAGGGCATCGAGCTTGGGGTCGCAAACTCGGTGCTGATAAAGGTCAACCAGATCGGAACGCTAACGGAGACCCTGGATGCCATCGAGACAGCGAAGAGGGCCGGCTATACAGCGGTCATCTCGCATAGAAGCGGCGAGACAGAGGATACCACCATCGCCGACATCGCAGTGGCCGTAAACGCAGGCTTCATAAAGACCGGCGCGCCGTCAAGGTCGGAGCGCGTAGCCAAATACAATCAGCTTATGAGGATAGAGGAGCTTCTCGGGGACGCCTCGGAGTATCCAGGTAAAGAGGCCTTCTATTCGATAAGAAGGCGCTGATGGAACTGAAGCCGAAGGACGGGGCCATGCCCGTTTCGGATGAGAAGGCGGCGCTGGCAGGCACGAAGCCCATGCCGGCGCCGGCTTCGGCCGTATATGGACCGAAACCAAGGTACAGGATGCTGGTCACCGACCTTGACAACACCCTTCTGGATGAGGACAAGAAGGCTTCGCCGGAGGATCTTGCCGCCATCAGAAGGCTCACTGCCGCCGGATACCTCTTCACATTCGCCACCGGCAGGGGCCCTGGCTCTACCGGAAGGTACTTCTCAGAGCTGGGAGCCAATGTGCCTGCCATAATCTTCAACGGCGCCAGGATAATGGACTTCGCATCCGGGAAGATGCTTTTCAATGCCACATTGAAGAGGGAGCCCGCGATTAGGGCTATTAAGCACGCGAAGGCCCTGGGGCTGTCCACAATAGCCTTCGGAGCGGAAAGCTGCCTTACTGAGAAGGCGGACTACTGGAAGAGCTATTATGAGAAGGCCACAGGGGCGGACTGCCTGCTGGTAGAGGACCTTGCCGAGCATTCTGCGGCGCTTCCCTCAGGCATGGAGCTTACGAAGATCATACTGTTCAGTGAGCCCGAAAGAAGAGACGGGATCATCGAGGAGTTCACAAGGGGATTCCCGGAGTTCCATACGGTCGGCACTACGCCCAACTACACGGAGATACTGCCCTTCGGGATTTCCAAGGGCTTCGCGCTTGAGAAGTTGTCCAGATACCTTGGCGTGGATATGGGCTCCATAGTTACGGTAGGGGATGCGCCGAACGATATCGAGATGATAGAGTGCGCAGGATTAGGCGCTGCCGTCGCCAACGCGGATGATGTGGTCAAGGCCTGTGCCGACATCATGGTGAGGCAGGCTGGCAAAGGGGGCATCGCCGAGCTCATTTCGATAGCTTTCGGACTTTGATGCCTTGCAATGGGATAAATCAGTTGCTAAAATGAAGTTTGTATAAATCAGTTAAGGGGGCATCCCGATGGAGATACTCAAGACAGTCCTGATAGTTGTGCAGTTCCTGCTGGCAATAGGGTTAATCGCGATAGTCATACTCCAGCCCGCAAAGGGCGAGGGTCTCGGCTCGATAGGCGGAGGATCCAAGCTTTTCTTCGGCAAGAGCAAAGGTTTCGAGGCAGTGCTGGAGAAGGCGACGACATGGGTCGCGGTGGCCTTCATGGTGACGTCCTTCCTGTTCATCTTCACGAAGTAGGGAAGGGCCTGACAACGTAGGAATTCGCCTCGCAGCCCTTGCGAGGCTTTTTCATCCGATTCCGGAGGGAGCGCAGCCATATGGATAGGCAATCGGCGATGACTTTGCTCAGAAGGAATGTGAAAAGCAGCAACCTTGTGAACCACATGCTGGCAACCGAGTTCATAATGAGGTCTCTGGCGGAGAGGTTTGGCGAGGACCCGGATAGGTGGGGAATCGCAGGACTCCTGCACGATATTGACTATGATACGACGGCAACCGACATGCACAGCCACAGCAGGGTAGGCTCGGAGATGCTGAGGCGCGAGGGCCTTGACGAGGAGATATGCCATGCGGTGCTAGCCCATAACGGAGCCCACGGGGAACCGAGGGCGACTCTTATGGACAAGGCGCTTCACGCCGTGGACCCATTGACCGGGCTCATTGTGGCGACAGCCCTGGTGATGCCGGGTAAAAGGCTGGCCTCCGTTACTGCGGATAAGGTGGCTAACAGGTATAAGGAGAAGGCCTTTGCCAAAGGGGCTAACAGAGAACAGATAGCAAGGTGCTCTGAGCTTGGCATGAGCCTTGACGAGTTCATTGAGGCGGGGCTTCTTGCCATGCAGATTAGGGCAGATGAAATCGGGCTATAGGTGAGGGTAATGAACGGTCAGGAAACAGAGGTCAAGGTGCTGGCTACGAACAGGAAGGCACATAGGAACTACTCCATCATGGAAACCTATGAGGCCGGCGTAGCCCTGACCGGCACGGAGATACAGAGCCTCAGGCGCGGCAGGGTCAACATAGCCGATGCATGGGTCGAGATAAGGCAAGGGGAGGCATACCTGCTCGAAGCGCACATCTCGGAGTGGGAGTTCGGCAATATATTCAACCACGAACCCAGGAGGCAGAGGAAGCTACTGCTGCACAAAGCCGAGATAAGGAAGCTCGACCAGAAAGTAAGGGAGAGGGGCTTCACTATAACCGCCCTTAAGGTATACTTATCCAAGGGCAAGGCCAAGGTGGAAATTGGCCTTGGGAAGGGCAAGACGGGCCTGGACAAGCGCGAGGACATAAAGGAGCGCGACATTAGAAGGTCCGTGGACACCGCAAGGAAGGGCGGAAACAGGGGAGATTCAGACTGGTAGAAACGTTATAGATGTGGGGGGCGATACGGTTTCGACGGGGAGTGCCGTGACAGTCTAAGCGAGCCGAGTTGTCCGATTACTCGTTAATCAAGCGGAACAACACAAACGCCAATAACTACGCTTACGCTGCTTAATTAAGTAGCCGTCCGAAGCGGTCCCATCCCGGAGGGCCGCAAGGGCGCCAAATAAACCGGGGATGCTCCCGCTGCAATTCTCGGAGCCGCGGGAAAAGATCATCGAGATAGCCGAGGGGAAGCCGGCCGAAGGGCGTCTCTAAGGCGAAGCTTAAATCGACGGCTACGCTCGTAGAAGGGGCTGAAGGGGCCTTTTCGGACCCGGGTTCGACTCCCGGCGCCTCCACCAGATCTTGGACCACCTTCTTAAGGGATGCATATTCCAAGGAGGTGGTCCTTCTTTATCCAGCACACATCGGGAGAAGATGCCGGAAGTTGGCTTTCACATGCGCACAGGTGGGTGCGGAAGCATCTCGGGGTCGATCATCCCACTTTTGCACGATCAGAAACTGGCATGAGATTCGGGAGGTAGCCGATGGATAAGCTATTCGATATGGACCTGAAGGACTATGTCGGGGAAGGCACCCGGTTCTCCAGGTCTTCAGTCCGCGGGATAATCATCCGTGAGGGAAGAATCGCCATGGTGCACAGCCTTCTCTATGACTACTACAAGTTCCCGGGGGGAGGGGCTGAGGAGGGCGAGAGCATGCTGGACACGCTGACAAGGGAGGTGAAGGAGGAGACCGGCTTGCGGGTAGCAGCTGACTCCGTGAAGGAGTACGGGTATGTGCACCGCATCCAAAGGGGAGACCCTGAGGACATCTTCGAGCAATACAACTACTACTTCCTCTGTCAGGTGGAAGCGGAGTCTGAAGCCCCCAGCCTGGACGGATATGAGGAGGAGGAGATGTTCAGGCTCGAGTTCGTTATGCCAGGGCACGCCATCGCCGCTAACAGGTCGGGCAAGCACGGGCCTAAGGACCCTGTGATGATAGAAAGGGAAGCGCTTGTCCTTGAGATGCTTGTAAAGGATGGATTCATTGAACGCGATGAGGATTCTCCCAAAGCTGTCGAAGTGTGACATTTTCCCTGATGAGTTATGTATGACATAATCGCTGACCGACAACACATCTGGAGCCCATAACTTGTGGATGCAGTGCTAGTTGGATTATTATTAATTAGTTAGAGGTCAGTCGACCAACGCAGAAGGGAGCATGGCTCAACGATGCCATGCTCACATATGCCATCCAGGAGGTACCCGATGAGCCAGGCCAGCAACCAGGTCGTGTCACTAGAGGCAATCAGGGACAGGATAAAGTCGATAATTGCTGACGTTCTGCATATCGGCAAGGCAGATATCGCGGATTCCGACAGCATAGCGGAGAAGTTCGGGCTGGACAGCCTGCAGGCTATGGAGATCCTTGCGAAAATCGAGGACGAATATTCGATCCTAGTCCCGGACGAGAAGTATTTCAAGTGCAGGTGCGTGGATGAGATCGCTCATGCAGTCGCATCTGAGCTGGGAATCAAGACACAGGATGCGGCGGGTGCGGCTGATGCGCCGAAGGCTGCAAACCGGATAACTAACTTCTCGCAGTCGAGGGAGTATGCAGCGTTTTGCACCAGGAAGAAGTCGATCGAGAACCTCGGCAACCCTTACTTCGTGAAGCATGACTCCACGATAGGTGACACCTCGGTCGTAGACGGCAGGGTTGTGCTGAATTTCGGTTCATATAACTACATAGGCCTTTCCGGCAACCCCGAGACCGTCAGAGCCGCGCAGGAGGCCGCCGGAAAGTACGGGACATCGGCGTCGGGAAGCAGGCTGCTCGCCGGCGACAAGACCCTTTACAGGGAGCTTGAGAGGGAGATTGCGGACTGGAAGCACACAGAGGATGCAATCGTGATGGTCAGCGGCCACGCGACGAATGTCACGGCAGTGGGGTGCCTCTGCAACGAGAATGACCTGATACTGTACGACGCGCTGTCGCACAATTCGATAACACAAGGCGCGCTGCTGTCAAAGAGCCCTTCGAAATCGTTCCCACATAATGATGTGGCCGCCCTGGAGTCCCTGTTGAAGGAACACAGGAACAGATATGAGAAGGTGCTGCTGATAGTGGAGGGCGTCTACAGCATGGATGGCGACATTGCCCCCATACCTGAGTTCGTCCGCCTGAAGAAGCATTACGGGCTGTTGCTGATGGTTGATGAAGCACACTCCACCTGCGTCATTGGAGAGCACGGGGGCGGTGTGGACGAGCATTTCGGGCTTGCACCCGACGACATCGACATAAAGATGGGAACCCTGTCGAAGGGCCTGGGAACCTGCGGAGGATATATCGCTGGCTCTTCAGAGCTTGTTGAATGGCTCATGTACAATGCCCCGGGCTTCGTCTTCTCAGTAGGGATAAGCCCCGTGCTTGCTGCGGCTTGCCTTGCCGGCATCAGGCATATAAGGAAGGATAATTCGGCGGTAAGGCAGCTGCATGCGAACATCGGCAGCTTCATGAAGGCGGCGAAGGCGAGGAACCTGGATACGGTCCTTGCCGGCAGCACTGCGATAATACCTGTGCTGGTCGGCCCGGATGAGGATGCCTTCGCGCTGAGCATCCGAATGCTGGAAAAGGGCGTCTTCGTCCCTCCTGCGGTCTACCCGGCAGTGCCCATGGGCAAGTCAAGGCTGAGATTCTGCGTCTGCAGCAGCCATAACGCAGAGCAGATAGAAGAAGCGCTAGATTGCCTTATCGAGACCGCTGATGAGCTGGGTGTGAAGCTGCCAGCCCCAGTAGCAGGAGCGTGTTAATCGGGAATCTTAAGGAATGAAGCGGGGGGTGACTTATGAGAACAGAGGAGTTATCGCTACTAGCGAGCGCCCTTTCTGATACGAACAGGATAGAGATTCTGAGGATGCTTGCAGGCAAGGAGCTTTGCGCCTGCCATATCCTCAGTTATCTGGGGATTTCGCAGCCGACTCTGTCATACCATATGAAGCTTCTTACGGAGTCCGGCCTTGTCAGCGCATCCAGGAGGGGCAAGTGGACCTTCTATGCTTTAAGCAATGACAAGCTGAATGATTACGCCTTGGCAGTCAAGGATATCCCTAAGGAAGCAATCGAGGATATCCCGGACATGGAATGCAAGGACTGAGCGTCATTGAGCTTGCTGGCATTACAGGCAACATCGGCTTTAGAAGGCGCACCTCATAGGCTTTCATCTCCCTTTGGAAGGAGTTTTGCAAAGTGTCATACTATGCCAAACTTAAGGGCAGGCTATGCTTTATTTCACCTGTAGACCCCAAGGACTACATGCAGTTCGTGGACTGGGTTAATGACCTTGAAAGCAGCCTCGGGATGATATTCCTCTCCTCTGTCATCGGAGAGGAGAAGGAGAGGGAGGTCATGGAGAGGATCGCCCAGGGCGTCAATTTCGCCATCGTCGATAACGCGACAGGCAAGGCGATCGGCACCTGCGGCATACCCAGCATCGACGAGAGGAACAGGCACTGCGAGGTGGGCATATTCATTGGGGACAGCTCATCGAGGGGCAAGGGCTATGGCACCGAGGCGCTTGGGCTGCTCTGCGAGTTCGCGTTCTCCGTGCTAAACATGCACAGCGTTGCCCTTAGGGTGTACAGCTTCAACAAGCCTGCGATCAGATGCTATGAGAAGGTGGGCTTCAAGCCGGCGGGGTGCCTGCGGCATGCGAAGCGCATCGGCGGGGCCTGGCATGATGAGCTGCTGATGGATATCATAGAGGATGAATATCGTTTCGGACAGGTGAGGGAAGCCGTAGAGGCTAGGCAGGCGCTGGACATCTAATGGGAAAGACCTGGATGATGTCTAAAGAAGAGGAAGTAGCCAATGCCATAACCCATGGGGTGATGGCATTTTTCACTCTACTTGGATTGCCCGCTGTTGCAGTCAATGGCTACATAGAGGGCGGTACGCTCTATGCGGTGACCAAGAGCATTTTCATGATAAGCATGTTCGGGATGTTCATGTCCTCCTGCCTTTACCATGCCATGCCCCCCTCCGGAATGCACAAGAAGGTCTTCCGGCTTCTTGACCACATCTTCATATATGTGGCGATAGCAGGAAGCTACACCCCGCTGTCGATACTAATCATCGGAGGATGGCTCGGTTGGGCGGTGGTGATCTTCCAGTGGTGCCTGGTGGCCTTCGGTGCGCTGTACAAGAGCCTCTCCAAACAAGCTGTCCCTAAAGTAAGCCTCACGTTCTACCTACTGATGGGCTGGACAGCTGTTGTCCTTCTACCCTCGATACTCAGAAGCGCCGGTTTCGGATTGCTCATGGCGATACTGGCCGGCGGCCTGTTCTACTCTGTCGGCGCCATATTCTATGCCATGAAGGGCTTCAAGTACCATCACATGGTCTGGCATATCCTGATCAACCTGGGTGCCGCATCGCATTTCGTCGCGATAGTGCTTCTCATCTAGCAGATTTGGCGTAAAGCACAATAGGGCTGGCCGAGCGGATTTGCGGGTGTAGTTTAGCACTGGCGATTCTGCTTGCCTGTCATGCTATTATTATCCCATGGAGGTGTTACCCGATGAAAAGGACAACTGCCCTGATCGCTGCTGCAGTGCTGCTTATGCTGACCGCGGTGCCCATAGCTGAGGCCTACAACTACAAGTCACACAGGGCCATCGCTGCGGAGGCGTTCCATACTCTGGCAGTATACTGGCCTGATGAATACAAGGACTACCAGAGCCTCAAGGGCTCAAGCCCCGAGGCAAGGTCCGCAAGGCTGAGGACTGCTTCCTTCTATGAGCTGGACAGCGCGCAGATGAGCATCGAGGAGGCGCCTGAGGTCGACAACTACAATGACGTGGAGCTGGTCAAAGTCAAGTCCAAGCTTGACAACCCCCACATAGATGAGGATTTCGTCTCCAACGACGTACCCTCATTCAGCTATGGAAGCTCCAATTTCACGTCCTTCAACCACTTCATAGACATCAAGAAAGGCCAAGGCATCTACGACGACTACGACGGATACTCATTCGAGAGGGGCTCGGCAAAGGAGGGCGGCTTCCAGAAAGCCACAGATGCCGCCACAAGCTTCATTGAGAAGCTGTTTGCTTGGGTGACCGGCTTCTCGGTGGATAAGGGGATTACTTGGTGGTTCAGGGACAACTATGTCCACGTAAGCGGCGAGGAGTGGTACAGGGGCTGCTCTCCGGCGATGGAGCGCTATTCCTATCCTGAAAGCTCGGGAAAGTTTACAAGCAAGGAAGATGAGCTCAAAGACAGGTTCCCAAAGTCCAGCCCGGGTGGAGGGGAAGGAGAGGGCATACCGTTCTCGGTTTTCATGCCCCTCGACAACCTGGCCAGGTACTGGTATGAGAACTTCTTGAGGACCAAGGACCCTGTTGCGATGGGAGCGGTCCTTCACGCCGCAGCCGATGCATGCATACCGCACCATTCATCAGGCTATTCGGGCAACTGGCACACGCAGTATGAGCAGGATATTGAGGAAAGGATCTCCAAATGGCTGTCTGTTGACGGGTATGCCCAGTCTGTGATGGAGCTCGCGGAATCCTGGTTCTGGCTCGACCCGGACCCGCCGTCGACGCTCAGGGGCAACGACTGGAACAGGAAGCCTGCAATCAACTGGGACATCGACATGCTAATCACATGGCTTGCGCTTAACAGCTTCAAGTCATACTGGGAAGTCTACGGCGAGTTCAAGGATGGCTACATACTAAACGAGGATGACGCCCAAAGGCTGACAAGGGTCGCCACCGCCATGAGCCTTCTTATAATCAGGAAGGCGACTGCTGAGATCTACCTCAAATAGCGCTTGATGGATGAGGAAGAAGGGACTGTCCCAAAACAAAGGGGCAGTCCCTTTCTTTTTGCCACAGATAGTTC
>CAZHKX010000019.1:0-18561 GCA_964532805.1 uncultured Clostridia bacterium | reverse complement strand
AGCAAGGATACGCCCAGCACAACGCAGTAGAAACCGAACGTGACCAACGTCAGCGTCGTGGATACCAGTTCGCTGTGTATAATGTAATCAAGAAACTTCCTGATTCGGCTCACCCCTTTCGGGAATATTCGTCAATCTTACTATAACTGCTTGATAAGGAGATTACATGAAGGGCAACAACCTGTCGAACAAACTTGCTTTCGGCGCCTGCGACATCTTCGGCGGCGGCTCGTTCAACATCGTGAACTTCCTTTACCCGGGCTTCCTTGCGCTGACGGTAGGACTCTCCCCTTATTGGATAAGCTTCGTGATGCTCATCGCCAGGCTTTGGGATGCAATCAGCGATCCGCTGATGGGCAATATCTCTGACGCCACAAAGAGCCGCTTCGGCAAGCGTAGGGTGTACCTCATAGTATCGTCGCCGCTTGTGCTGATATCCTTCGTCCTCATGTTCTTCCCCTACAGCTTCGATTCTACCGCATTGAGGGTTCTGTGCGCGCTCGGTTCATACCTTCTTTTCTGTACGGTGCAGACGATGGTCATGATACCCTATGTTTCCCTTTCGGCGGAGATAAGCACGGACTATCAGGAGAGGGCATCTTTCAACGGCTGGCGCCTGGGCTTTAGCATCTTCTCCTCGATACTGTGCGTGGCAGTTCCGGGCATGGTCGTTAATGCATTCGGCGGAAGCAAGGGCTACATCATCATGGGGCTCATTTTCGGTACAGGCTTCGCCCTGGCGGTGCTTACTACCGGACTTTTCGCAAGGGAGGAGATAGTCTCCCCTCCTGTCAAGAACAAGGACGGCATAAGAAGCTATCTGAAGCTGCTGTCCCTTAAGCCCTTCAGGTGGTATCTTACGATGTTCCTGATGCTTAGCAGCACGATGGTGGTTATGAGCGCGCTGTACTTCTTCTTCGTTGACTTCTACGTCTACAGGGAGCTGACGGCGGCAGGGCAGGGCAACATGACGCGGCTCATATCGGCTGCGCTCATGTTCTCGATGCAGATAGTGGCCCTTCCGTTCTATACAAGGATGATCGGGCTCAAGGGGAAGCCCTACGCCTACCGCTTCGGTGCGGTGCTGTGGATCATCTGCGCTGCCCTTCTCATACTGGTGAAGCCGGGAACCGATGCTCTTTACATCTACGCCCTTGCAGCATTCATCGGCTTTGGAATCAGCGGGCCCGGGCTAGTGCCGCACACGATGTTCGGCGACGTCTCCGACTTCGCCGCACTGGTCTTCGGGGAGAGGAAGGACGGGCTCATCGGCGGATGCGTGAACTTCACCAATAAGTCAGTGCAGGCGATAGTAATATCCATCGTGATGCTCATAATCGGCAGGTTCGGCTTCATCGAGGCGGAGCCCGGAAAGACGGTCCTCGCCCAGCCTGAAAGCGCGCAGAACGCGATAAGGGCGATAATGGTCGCCGCTCCGATGCTCTTCCTGTCTGTCGGCATATGGATTTCCACGAAATATAACATCAGCAGAAGGACGCAAAGGGAGATAGCGGATGTGCTGAGAAGCGGGAAGAAAGAGGATGCAGCCGCAATAATCGCAAGGCTTCAAGCGTAGGAGGCCGGGTTGACCGCAGGCCCGAACGTCCGGTGAGCCTGGGGAATGACGGCTTGGAATCATCGTTTCAAGCCCGTAAAGACGACAATAGAGAAAATCCCGGGAAAAGCCTTGTCCTATACAGGATAATGGAAAAGCTTAGGCGAACCGAAGATAAGTAAGCTAACCCGTCCTAGATGCGCGGATGATGTTTCCCGCGATTCCGATGGAGAATAGGTTCCTGGAAGGTAGGTGCGCTGATGAGAGAAAGGGCTTTGGAAGTGCTCAGGCATTACAACAGGAGCGAATCGCTTATTAAGCATGCGCTCTCTGTGGAGGCTGTAATGAGGCATTTCGCCGCAAAGGCAGGGGAGGATGTCGAATATTGGGGGGCGGTTGGACTCCTTCATGATGTGGACTATGAGATGTTCCCGGACGAGCATTGCAAGAAGGCTTCGGAGATCCTTAGGGAAGCCGGCTATGACGACGTCTTCATCTATTCCGTTATTAGCCACGGGCATGGCATCTGCGTGCACGCTGAACCTAAGCATCACATGGAGAAGGTCCTTTTTGCAGCCGATGAGCTCATAGGACTTATCAGCGCCGCGGCGCTCATGCGCCCCTCTAAGTCGGTCTCGGATATTGAGGTCAAGAGCGTCAGGAAAAAATTCAAGGATAGAAGTTTCGCGGCGAGCGTCAACAGGGATATCATATTGAAGGGATGCGAGGCTCTAGGAATGGAGCTAGACGTGCTCATCGAGGAGTGCATCATGGGGCTGCGCCCTGTCGCCTCCGAGATAAGGCTTTGATGCGTCCGCGGTTCGATGCAGCTTTTATGGCATAAGCCTTGAAAACGGCGGCACGCCTAGGGATTATGCATAAGTAATGACCGGACGGGGTGCTTTTTATGATCGATACTAGGACTGTGTTCGCTTTCCAGGTCCTGATATACCTTGTTAGCCTGATTGTGCTGACGCAGGCATGGATCCAGAATCGTTCCAGGTACAAAGGGCTAGGATACTGGGCCCTCCTTATGTGCTTCACGAGCCTCGGCTATCTTCTCATAGCGCTGAGGGGAAGCATTCCCGATCTCCTCAGCATCATCCTGGGGAACATGCTCCTGCTTCTGGCGGTCTCGCTGCTTATCCGGGGGCTTAAGCTGTTCATGGGAGAGGACGCAAGCTGCACTGTAAACTACATCCTTCTGACCATCGCGTTGGCAGTCATTTCGTACTTCACCTTCATCAATCCTGACATCAAGATAAGAATTCTCATGGTGAACGGGACCTACCTGCTCATATTCGGCCAAGTGATGATGATACTCAGAAGGAACAGGGCATTATGTGTGAACAGCGCCATACTCCCCTTGAAAGTAAGCGTGGCGTCCATCATATTCCTGAACCTAGTCAGAATTATTGGCCAGTTCATATTTCCGAGCCAGTCTCAAGACCTTTTCAGCCAGAATCTGACAGACCAGGTCTTCGTAGTTGCCCACACGCTTGCGGTCACATATCTTGTCATGAACCTCACGCTTCTGATATCGGGAAGGTTGCTTTGCGAGGTCAAGGCGGAGGAGGCGAAGTTCAACAAGCTCTTCCATAACGCGCCTTATGCCGTTGCGATAACGGATGCCAAGACGGGTACGGTGATGGAGATCAACAACGAGATGCTTGAGCTTCTGGGATATGAGTTCGGGGAAGTGCGCGGCAGGGATTCAATTTCCCTTGGAGTATGGACGGATCCGGAGCAGCGCAGCAAAGTGATAGCGGAGTTGAAGGCGGGAAGAGAGGTTGACGGTCTGGAGCTTGATTTCAAGGGCAGGGACGGCAGGCTTGTGCATACGCTCTACTCTGCTTCGATGGTGACGATTAACGGTGAGGAACAGGTAATATCCAGCATGAAGGACATAAGCGAGATAAATAACCTGAAGCTGAAACTTCAGGACCTGGCGACGCATGATTTCCTGACGGGGCTTCCTAACAGGGCATTCTTCTACGACAACTTCACGAGGCAGCTGGCCCATGCGGCAAGGACCGGAGAAAAGCTCGCCGTCATGATGTTCGACATAGACGGTTTCAAGTCGATTAACGACACTTACGGACACGACATCGGGGACAAAGTGCTTATTGCGGTCGCTGACAGGCTGAGGGCCTTCGTCAGGGCGTCAGACTTCGTAGCACGCCACGGCGGTGACGAGTTCACGCTTCTGGTAACAGGGGTCAAGGAAGAGGCCGATGTACAGAAGGCTGGAGAGAGGCTTATCAGCGCCTTCATGGAGCAGATAGTGGTAGAGGGAAGGGCATTCGATATAAGAATTAGCATCGGCGTCTCTGAGTATCCTAACAACGGAGGGGACTATGACCTGCTGTTGAAGAAGGCGGATGAAGCGCTGTTCGCAGTCAAGAGGGAGGGAAAGAATTCGATCAGATTTGCCTGATTATGGCTGGAAGACCCTCCGGAAATCATGCCGTAGATACCGGAATTGCTATGATATACATCTGTTGGAAGCAGGCTGGATGACCTGCTTTTTTATTTCTCCCCTGCTTTAGGGGAAGGATTCCATGACGATTCGTATAATAAAATATTCAGGATATCAAAAAGGAGGCGTATGAAATGAAATATCTCCGCATGCTTGCGATTGCTCTGGTTATGCTTGTGGCGGTATCCAGCTCCGGATGCAAATTCTGGACATGGTCATATGATTTCACGGCTCCTGGCGCCACCCTTGAAGACTGGTACACCAATTATGGCGGCGAGTATGAATTGGACGAGAGCGGATTGGCAATGAGGCATATCAGCATAAGCACGCCGGTGTACTTCACCGGGAACCTTACTGTGAACGTGACCTTCGACCTAGATGTAGACGAGGAAAACAATGCAAGGATAGAACTGGGTTTGGGTGAGGACATCCTTTGGAACGGGGATGGGATCTATATAGATCTGTGGTGCATGGGAGATCCCGAGGATGAGGGCTGGATGATTGAGGAATGGGATTCGGACAACTATGTCTATTATGAGGAAGTAGGCCCGATCGGACCAGTCATCTATGATGGCGAGAATATAATCAAGCTGACGAAATGCGGCGACACCTATACATTCTTCCTCAACGGGGCGAAGATGTATGCCATGACTGCGAAGTTCGCTGACCTGAGTGACAACTTCGTGAACCTCTGGGCAGGGCAGAGAGAGCTTGGCAACCTGCTGATCAAGAGCGTGGAGATCAAGTACGAAGAGATATCGGAGCTCTGGCCAGTCAACATCTGATCTTACCCCTAAAGCAGGCACCTCCTGCCCAATAGGCGGGGGGTGCCTTCTTCTGCCGAAGGTTAAGCAGCAAGCCCTTGAGAAAGCCGCCGAAAGGTATATCATCAAGATAATGAGCCCGCTGGTCCTGCTGTTTGATACAGAGATTCCTACTACCTGGGAGGGATAATCATGGGACGTCTGGCGAGGATCGCAACCCTGGCGCTTATTATCAGTCTGGTGACAGTTACCGCAGCACAGTCCTTCGCAATCAGCAAACCGGCCTATTTCGGCGTCAAGCACTACATGAACGACTACTTCGTGTTCACCGCAAGCATGCCAGATGATTTCAGGACTCTGTATGAGGGCTGGACAGCAGGCGTCCTGACCGTTAGGCTTCAGCTCGACTACAGGCTAGGTGACGGGGACTGGCACTACAAGCCTGAGTGGGATTCAGCCAAGTTCGGCCTATCAAGCAGCATCTCGGCATCATTCGTCCGCGCGCAGTCATATGTCGCATCAAGCAGGGCAAGCCTATCCGCCATGTTCCCTGAGGACGCTCAGCTGTTGACTGGCATTAAGGCCTCTGGATGGGACTTCCCCGATGTGCCTCTCACTTTCCGCTCTCGCTTCGTAACCACGTTGGATGGCGGTAAGACATACGAGTACTCCGAATGGTCCGATGAGTTCGTCTACTCCAAGGGTGCCAGCTATGATCCCGATGCGCTCATCAACCACAAGCCGGCGCTTGTAGCCGCGACTGTCGAGAAGAACTCCGGAGGCCAGCCGTTCCTTAAGGTTACGACAGATCGCATCCCCGGGGACGTGCAGTTCCTGAATGCCATGGCTGGTGACGGCATGATGACGGAGATCTGGATGAAGAAGGCAGGAGACAGCGACTTCAAGCTGATTAACAGCTCGTTTACGAAGGTTGAGTACATCCTCATCGGCGTGGATGATTACTTCGACAAGAACCTGCAGAGCTACGACGCGGAAATCTACGAGATAAAGATACGGTATGTACTAAACAACCTCAGCAAATACCCGCAAGCAGGGCGCTCCGATATAATCTACAGCCCGTTCTCCGACGTCTTCTCCCACAACATGCCGGCCTGTACCAATGCATCGAAGTGGGCTGCCACAGAGCTAGAGGAGGCAGATGGGCTCGAGCTGATACCGGAGATATTAAAGGGCAAGGATCTAACGAAGCCCATCACGCGCGAGGAGTTCGCTGAGCTGGCGGTCCTGCTTTATGAGAAGACTACAGGAATCGCTAGCTCTCCGATAGAACCCAACCCCTTCACGGATACGGTGAACCCGCAGATACTGAAGGCGGCCAATCTTGGGATAACGAAGGGCACATCTCCTACTGAGTTCTCCCCCATGGTGCTTATAAACAGGGAGCAGTGCGCGACGATGCTCTTCAGGGCGCTCAAGGCGATGAGACCTGACGGAGACTACAGCATCGAAGGGGTCAAGGATTTCGCCGACCAGGCGGATATCTCAGGGTTCGCCTTCGAGGCCACGAAGTTCATGTCCAAGATCGGAATAATTCTCGGCGACAAGCAGGGAAGGTTCATGCCGAGGGCTACGACAGATGCTCAGAAGGCGACCGGGTACGGCATGGCGACCCGAGAGCAGGCGATTGCGATGTCGCTTAGGATCTACAAGAGCAAGTAGCAAGCATAAGCATAGAATAAGCGAAGCGGCCTCTCCATAAGCAGGGGAGGCCGCTTCGCTTATCCTGTTCACCGTTTAGATAGAAAGCGTGCTTCCCGTCGCAAGATAACCTATCCTGTCTCCCATAAGCACCTTCAGAAGGTCATATGCCTCCAACCCTGTGCAATGGCATGTGAAGAAGGCCGCATCCGTCTTAAGCAGGTATGATGCGACAGCCTCCACGAAGCCGGGGTCCTCGCTTTTGCCGGCTGATTTATTGTACATATGGAATCCTCCGATTACATAGTCGGGGAAGCGGCCATATGCCTTCATGAACTTCTCCATTATGTTTACTATGCCGTTGTGGGCGCATCCTGCCAGAAGCACCGACTTGCCGCCTTCGTGTATCACCAGGTTCTGCTCATGCCCGAAATCGTCTTCTACCAGAAGGCCTTCCTGCTCCATAAGGAGGTCGGAGTTGCCGGAAGGCCTGAACGCTTCTCCAGCAGTTTCGGCCATTATCTCAAGCTTGTCGTCTATCCTCAGACTGCCTTCGACTATCTCTAGCCGGCTTCCTTGGATAAGGCTTGTATCCAGGCCTATGAAAGCGTTGGCCCCGCCGCTCCTTCTTGCGAAATGGGGTTCGAACGCCCTGCAGTTTACATAGATCTTGGCTTTCCCGTTCACCTCAAGGAAAGCCTTAAGCCCACCACCATGGTCAGAGTGACCATGGGAGATGAAGGCTATGTCGACTGAGGCAAGCTCAATGCCCATTTTCAAGGCATTCTCTGCGAAAAGGCCATCGGCTCCCATGTCGAACAGCACTTTCCTTCCACCGGTCTCGATATAGAGGCTAAGGCCATGCTGGCAGCCCAGCCTGCTGTCAAGAGAAGTATTCTCAGCAAGTGTCCTGATGAGCATCCCGCATCCTCCCTTACATGTAACAGAGTGCATCCAAGGCAAGTATAATGCAGCGAGGCGTCAGAGAAAAAGAAAGAAGGTGCGAGGCCGCACCTTCTTAATCACCTTGATTGGATTATGGGCGCTTGATCATCCCGCCAGGCGGCATCATTTGCCCTCCCGGTTTCCCTCCGGGGCCTATCGGCCCTGTTACCACGCCTGTCTCAGACATGTATGTAGTCATCGAGGAGAGTGTGAACTTGACCAGCTCCTTTGCTCCGGAGTACAGAATGTAGGTTGAGCCTACCTTAAGTAGGGGGGAGGAGATTGCCACCGATGAATACTGCTTGCTCGGTGTGAATTCCGCCACTTTGTTGCCGCCGGCATCCTTCAGTACAATTGCGGCTCCTGCAGCCTGTGTGCTCGTGTAATACATCATGACGGACGGCTGTGTCGAGGTCGAACCGGGCGCCTGGGCCATCCCTGAGCTTCCCGAGGCTATCAGCGTTCCTCCGCTTATTGCGAAGCTTACCTGGTAATCAAGGCTTCCGTTGTTGTTTGCCGTGGGCCCGTCGACGTAAGCCGTCCCTCCGGTCATGACGATGCTCCCGTTTGAATCCAGTCCATCGCCTCCTGCTATGATTTTCAGGGAGCCGCCGTTTATTATGAGCTTGCCTCCATTTGCGTTCACATTGAAGCCATCGTCTGTCGAGTTCACATAGGTATTCCCCTTGTTGATTGTGATTACTGCTCCTTCAAGCCCCTCGTAGGAGTTGTCAATCAAGATATCCCCGCCGTTTACCGTCAGGCTGTTCTCCGCATGTGCTCCGTCGTCGCCGCTTTTGGCCGTAATTGTTCCGCCGTTTATCTCTATGTCATAGTTGCTATGGATGCTGTCGTCATAAGAGGAGATCGAAATATTACCGTTGTTTACCACGAGCTTCTTCTCGGACTTGATTCCTTTCATGCTCTCGTCTGAAGCCGATGCAGCTGCTGTGGCAGCGGGCATCTTGGGCCCGAAGCTCTCGTTGCCCGAGTTAATGCTCTTGCCGGTATAACCGCCGCCGGTAGTTATGCTGAAGTCTCCGCCCTCTATCTGAAGCAGGCTGTAGGCCTGGATTCCGTCACCACCGGCTTTGATGGCGAAGGTGCCGCCGTGTATGGTGACGCTGCCCTTTCCCTCGTCCTCGTCATTGGTGGCGCGGATTCCGTCCTTGCCCGCGTTGATTGTGAAAGTGCCTCCCGCTATGCTTACGCCGTCCTTTCCGACCAAGCCGTCGGAGGCGGCATCGATTACTATGGTGCCGGACGTGATTTTCAGGTCATCCATGCTCGTGATGCCGTCATTGAAACCGGCATCGACCGTAAGCTTCCCGTTTCCGGTGATTGTGAGGTCGGCTTTGCTGTATATCGCAGCGGAGGGCTCTTCGTCGGCGTTAAGCACTACAGCGCTTCCTGCACTCACCGTATTCGATGTGCCGTCCGCCAGAAGGATGACCACCTTCTTCCCCTCATATACCCATATGGGGGCGCTTGTCTTGGATGTGACCTGGGCATTGTTCAAAACCAGGTATATGACCCCAGTGTCCTTCTTCTTGTCTACATTGACCGTTATGCTGCCGTCGGCAAGCTTGCCGCTTATAACATAAATGCCTGAGGCCGTTATGCTTACTGTGCTTCCGCTTGCCGTGACCCCTGCGCCCTTAACCTCGGCTGAGATCCCGTTAAGCGTTATCGTCTTGGTTGCCCCGCTCTTCCAGTCAATTGCATAATCTGTTGCCGCGTATACGTCCACCGCCTTAATCGGCGAGGTCTGGGCCTCAGTCGCGCCTTCGCTCAAACCTTGAGCCATAGCGGGAGCATAGCCTGCAATCGTCGCCCCGGCCGCCAAGACCAACGCCGCCAGAATCGCAATGGCCTTCCTTCTGCCTTTATCCATCAAGAATTCCCCTCTTTCTGTTGAACCTTCGTTCCTAGTTTGTTCCCGCTTTCAACATCATAGTAGGGGAGCATTGTTACATCCTTGTTACGGGCATGTGAACTATAGGGGCATTATGAGAACAAGGCTCGGAAGCAGCGGGAAACTGCCGGCAGAAAAAATGCAGCCCGCCAAAAGGGCTGCATGAAGTCATAGAGACGATTGGGGGGGCTTATCCTCTGTCGAAGTTGATCACGGCCCTCAAGGTGGAGTCGCGCTTCCTCAATGCGGATGCGAAGTCGGCTGCTATCTCGGATTTCCTCCTCGGGTACTCGAACGGGATTATCATGTCGAAGATCAGGTTGCTGTGAGTCTGCCCCCTTACGACCCTGAAGTCGTGGAAGGAAAGCACCGGGTCCATGGATTTGATGATCTGCTCAGTGAGCCTTCTCATCGAGTTCACATACTCGTCGTCTATCACGACTGGGTCGAGATGTATGACGAGGTTGATGTTGTGCTCCCTCTTAAGGTCCAGCTCTATGTTGTCTATGAGGTCATGGCTTTTAAGTATGTCCACCTTGGCGTCCACTTCCACATGGACAGAGGCGAATATCCTGTTCGGCCCGTAATCGTGCACCAACAGGTCGTGGATGTTGATTACTCCGTCGTATTTCATGATGAAGCCCTGTATCTCATCGACGAGCTCTGTGCCGGGCCCTTTGCCAAGCATGCGGTCCACGGTCTCCCTGATAACACCGAAGCCTGAAAACACGATAAGGACGGCCACTACGATGCCCATATAGCCATCCAGCTGGAACTTTATGAGGGGGCTGATGACCATAGAGAGAAGGACCGCCGATGTTGCCATCACATCCGACAGGCTGTCGGTTGCAGTCGCCTGCATCATGGTGGAGTTCACCCTCCTGCTCAGCGACTTGTTGAAGGAGTACAGCCAGTATTTGGCAGATATCGAGGCCAGGAGCACTACTGCAGTCACCGCGCTGAAGCTGACCGGGTCAGGATCAAGGACCTTGCCGATGGAAACCTTGCCGAGCTCGAAGCCGATGAAGAGTATGATCACCGCGACTACCGAAGAGGCCAGGTATTCGACCCTTGCATGGCCGAACGGATGGTCCTTGTCCGCCGGCTTCTCGGACAGCTTGAAGCTGATGAGCGATATGATGGAGGATCCCGCGTCTGACAGGTTGTTGACGGCATCGGCAGTAACTGAGATCATGCCGAAGGCGGTACCGACAACAAACTTCGAGGCGAAGAGGATCAGATTAACCACGATACCAACCATGCTAGTCAACTGCCCGTACTTCTGGCGCACCTCAGGAAGGCGCACATCATCCGGGTTCTTAATGAACAGCCTAACCAACAAGTCCTTCAATCGTCATACCTTCTTCTTGCGGTGAATTCGTCAAGCTTGCGTCTTGTTAGACATGCCGCCTAATCGGTGTCCTTCACGGCAGCGGATTTTCTTGAAAACAGCCCCTTTATCTCGCGCGCAAGGCCCGTGCTGACGGTCCTTTCGAACATGCCGAATACCTCGGTTGCCATCTTCCTCGTTTCAGGCCCCATGTCCTTTATCACGGATAGGGAATCGCTTGCAGCCTTCCTCCAGTTCTTCCTGACGTCCTGTATGGTCTCGAAGTCGGAGGCGTCGGCTATCTCGAACAGCGCGTCCACAAACTTCTTCCGCTCGTCGTCCGCCAGACCTGCAAGCCATGTGCCTATCGTCTTGTCCAGGAACACGGATTGGCTGTTCAGCCCATCCGTGAACTCAAGGTCGCCTCCTTTTATCGACCATGTGAAGGGATCGTGCTGAAGGAGGCCGACTGCATTGCTCTTGACCGCCCTGTAATTGTCGTCGTGCTGCAGCAGTATGCCCACGACAGAGTGGGTCGGAAGGCTTGTTCGCACAAGGCTCTCTATCTGCTTGAATCCCTCCTCGGAGTAGATGTCCTCCTTGAAGCCCGGCCCGTCATGGTTGAAGATCCCTGCGATTCTTACCCTGACCTTCTGCTCGCAGCGCACGGATGCGTAGATGGCGAGGTTTCCTCCCTTGGAGTGGCCTCCGACGAACAGGGTTCCTGCATTCGCCTTGCCTGCAGCGTCAAGGTATGCGGCCGCGTCCTGCTGTGCCGGCACGGGGTAGGTGAAGGCCATGTTGAAGTCCTCGCGCCATCCGGTCAGCGTGGTATCGGTGCCTCTGAAGGCTATGTATGCCTGCCTGTCCGGCAGCACGTAGGTTATCGCAGCGAACTGCTTGCGCTCTTCGTCATCCACCTCGTTTACGAATGACTTCAGCTTCAAGCCCCCGAAGCGGCTGCTGTCCAGGACGGCTTGAAGCAGCTTCTCGTTCTTCTCGGGGAAAATGGTGTCCTTGCACAAAGCCCTGATGCCTTTGTAGAGTATCGCGTCTCTTAGGGTAACTGGTTTCGCCTTTTCGGCCGGGCCTGGCACCTCTCCGCTGAAGTCCATGTAGGAAAGCTGTGATAGCACAAGGCTGTCCGCCTCGCACATAGGCTTGATATCGAAACCTGCACCTGCCGTGCCCAGAGCGTAGTCGATGATGTTCTTCATACCTGCTCCCCCGTACTGGTTAAGTAAACTCAACGCCCTTGCCGCTTTGGCGGCGGCATCAAAGGACTGCGGTGTGTTCCAGGAGTATCTTAAGGCCGATAAGGATAAGTACGGCCCCACCTGCGAACTCGGCGCCCTTTCTGAACCTAGAGCCGACCTTGTGCCCAAGCGCTACTCCTACGAAGGAGATGGCGAAGGTGATGATCCCGATAATTGCCACTGCGGGCAGTATCGACACCTTAAGGAAGGCGAAGGTAACCCCTACCGCCAAAGCGTCTATGCTCGTGGCAAGCCCGAGGCCCAGAAGTTCCTTGTAATCGAGGACAAACCTGCACTGCTCATCCGACTCGTCCTTCTTGGCTGCCTCAAATAGCATTTTCCCGCCAATTAGGGCAAGCAGGATGAATGCCACCCAGTGGTCATAGCTTACGATGTACTTCTCGAACTGCTTTCCAAGCGCCCAGCCTATGAGCGGATTCAGTGCCTGGAAGCCGCCAAAGCAGGAGGCAATGAGAAGCGCCCCCCTCTTATCCAGGGCCGACATGCCGAGTCCTTTGCACAGGGACACAGCGAATGCGTCCATGGAAAGCCCCACTGCTATCATCAGAAGCTCTGCGTAACCCATCCTACCTCCGAAGCGGATGCCCGCCCAGCCAGAATCGCAAACCTATGCCCGGCTCGAAGCTCCGCTTGAAGCCGGGCCGTCATATTTGGGATTCTATCACTGCAGGGCCTATTGTGCTATTCCAGCGCCCTGCCGGCCTCGTCCAGAAGGTTCTCTGCCTCGTCCAGAAGCCCCATTAGCATGGAGTTGTTGTGAAACCCCGTGCTGTTCTCGGAATATACCCAGTCCAGCCTGAACTGGGCCTTTCTTACCAGCTCCGCCAGGACGCCGAACTTTTCCGCGGGAAGGCCCGCCCGTCTGCTTCCGACCAGCACATGTATCGCCGCCAACTCCTCGCCTATGGAGGCGATTCTCCCTGCCGTTTCCTCCTGCAAACCGAGCACCCTTTGCCTTAGATCCTCAGCTGTGCCGTCGTGGCACATCAGGCAGGGCGATTCGTTTAAGTGGTTCAGCGGGCTCGTCCACCAGTGGGAGGTGTAGGCGGCGCCGTCCTCATCCTTAGGCGGCATGTGGCAGTCCGCGCAGGAGAGCCCCATCATGTCATGTATGCTGTCGGTATACGTCTCATATTCCGGGTGCTGCACCTTAAGCAGAGGAATCCCGCTTATGGCATGCGTCCAGTCAGTGAAGCCGATGCTCTCATAGTACTGCTCGATCTGCTGAGGGGATGTGCCGTTGTCCCATGGCAGGGTAAGCACGAAGTCGGAGTACAGGAAATAGTATTCGACGTGGCACTGGGCGCAAACGAGCTTTCTCATCTCGGATTGCTCTGCCGCCTCCGGGTCCTTGCCGGCCTTTGTGAGCGCGGCTTTAAGGGCGGGGTTGGTGATGACCCTTGCCATATCATCCGGACTGTGGCAGTTTGCGCAGCCGATGGGATATTCGGCTTCCTTTGCCAGCTTATCGAAGCTTTCGCTGTAGAATCCCTCCTCGCCGTACTTTTCCACAAGCTGTGGCAATGAGGAGGTCTTGCACGTAAGGCACACGGCTGCCGCCTTCGGGCGCTTGACTTCGATTACGTCCTCCAGTGAGTATATGTGCCCCCTTGACGCATTGAACTCGATTGCGAAGCTCAGACCGGCATAGAAGCCCCTTGCGGAAGGATACATGTCCAGCCGGGACCTGGCATCGGAGCCACCGAAGGGCTGAGGGATCTGCCTGTAGTTCAGAAGGTAGCTCTCATACTGCAGCGTGTGCGACTCTCCCCATGACTTGGAATCGGCCGGATCAGCTGCCATCCCTGCAGCCTTGGCGCCAACGGTGGCGGCGAAGGCGAGGCAGACAATAATCCATGCCGCAAGCATTGACCTTGCTTTCATCGATTAACACCTCCGCATTCACTTCCCTGTGCGGACATCTGCTCTTTCTGGCCCTGTCCATGAGGGCTAGACAAGCTTCTGCGCGAAATGCCTTATAAGCGCAGAGGCCACTTCAGGGTCGAACTGCGAGCCAGCCTGCCTTTCTATCTCCTCAAGCGCCTCAGCCTCAGTCATCGCCTTCCTGTATGGCCTGTCATGCGTCATCGCGTCGAATGCATCCGCAACCGCGATTATCCGGGACAGAAGGGGGATCTCCTCAGCCTTCCTGCCGTTGGGGTATCCTGTGCCATCCCACCTCTCGTGATGCGACAGCACATAATCTGCTATGTCTGAAAGCTCCTCAGACGCCTTGGCTATCCTGTAGCCAACCATCGGGTGCCGCCGCACCTCAGCCCATTCATCGTCCGTAAGTGATGACTGCTTGGCCAGTATGTCGCCTGTTACGCTGATGTTTCCTATGTCATGCAGCATTGCGGTGAGGGCGAGGTCGGAGATCTCCTGTTCGGAAAGGCCCAGCATCCGTGCTATTGAGGAGGAAATCACCATAATCCTCTTGGCGTGCTCGGGGTTCTCGTGGCTCTTTGCATACACCCTATCCATTATGGAATCAACAATCAGCCTGTAGGCCTGCCTGTGGTCCGCAAGCTTGCCGCGGTACATCATATCCTCCGCTTCCCTCATCACCCTGTCGAAGTCCTCAAACGGGTGGTCTTTGGAGGCGAAGCCCAAAGAGATGCTAATATAGAAAGAGCTGCCAGAAATGCTGGCGTTATGCCGCTCTACGTTCCTTCTGATGTCCTCCATGACCCTTGCCGCCTCGCTTCGGCCGGTGCTAGGCATAAGCAGCATGAACTCGTCGCCGCCGGTCCTTGATAGCACATCCTGCGGCCTTGCCGCGTTCTTAAGGAGCTTGGATGTCTCCATTATGAGGATGTCGCCTTCGGCGTGGCCAAGGGCGTCGTTTATGAACTTAAGCCCGTTTATGTCGCCGACGATTATCGACAAGGGCAGCTTGCCGGAGGAGTTCATTATCCTTCGAGACTTCTCGAAATACCTTCTATTATGCAGGCCGGTTAGGTAGTCCCTGTCGTTAAGGTAGCGCACCTCCTCCTCCTTGCGCTTCCTGTCGTTTATGTCGATTATCAGGCCCTCAAGCGCCTCCACGGAGCCATCCGTGGCGAGGATTGCTTGGCCCTGTTCAAATACCCATTTACGGTCTCCGATGGCGGTGATTATCTCGTACTCGTACCTGAACGGCAGCTTGCGGGATATGACCCTTTCCCACTCCTCCCAGATGGCCTGCCTGTACTCAGGAGCGATAAGGTCGTTGTAGGAGACCTCCGAGTTTCCGAGAAGGCTCTTGGGCCTGTAGCCGGTGAGCTTGAAGCATCCGGGAGAGATGAAGCGCATTGTCCAGTCACGGTCATAGTCGCATCGATATGCAAGCCCCGGCAAGTTCGAAAGAAGCACCGATTTGCTCCTCTCGCTCTCCTTAAGCGCATCGGAGGCCTTCCTCTGCTCGTCTATGTCCATTATCATCAGCAGGTATCGACCCTCCTGGCCGGGGCTTAAGGCGAACTTCTTCACAGACATGTTCACCCAGGAGGACGTCCCGTCGGGCTTCACAATCCTTTTATCCATATTGAACTGGCCATGGGGCTCGCTTTTATAGCTTGTCATCATGCCTGCATACTCACCGGAGTCCGAAGGATATGTAAGCTCGCCCCATTCTATGGATTTTAGCTCTTCTGCCATCCTCCCCGTGATCTTCTCGAATGCAGGGTTGACCATCGACAGGCGGTCGTCATCGTCAATGGCGGCGATTCCGAGGGGCGCCTCCACAAAAAGCGTCCTGAACAACTCCTCGCTTTGTCTTAGCCGCTCGCTTGTGCTCCTAAGTATGGAAGTCCGCGACGCCAGGGAGTATAGCGCCAGAAGAAGCAGAAGGGTAGAAATCGCAGTTATCACGGAAGGCAGCACCGACCTGTTCACTGAGGCGGTCCAGAAATCGGCGGGGTAGTCAATGGCGAGCACTGCCTCACAAAGACCGGAGGAGGAGTCCCTAATAGGTGCCAGAGCGCTCCTCCAGGCACCCCACCTATCTGTCACCGTATCGGTGAGTATGCCCTCGTTTAGCGTAAACACCTCAAAGTAGGCCGGATCGGCTTCAGAGTACTCATCCCCAGGGGGTGAATAGGCCTGAGAACCCTCAGGTTCCGAATCTGCAAGAATCAGAAGCCTTCCGCCTCTGATGTCGAGTATGTACGTGAAAGCTGCCCCGAGCCTTTCCTTCAGATCTGTGAGAGCCGATTTGGTCCTAAGATACTCCGGCTTCTCAAGGTCTTGGAGGCTGCCTTCTAGCGCCAGTACATCGGAAAGCGAGACGAAGCTCGCAGCAGATTCCGCAAGCCCGATAGCCTCTGATTTCATAGTATTCGTCTGGGTTCTCCATACGGAGTAGACGTAATATGACCCGGCTGCCATTGTGAGCAGCATCACAGCCAATATGGCAAAAGACAGCGCAGAAGAGGGCCTTCCGCTCTGCTTGGGCATACCCGCATCTTCCTTCCGGCGGCCATTGACGTTACTCGCCTCAAAGGCCGCGATATGGATGCTTACGTTCAGGATGTTTTGCGATATATTAGATATTAACACTTCCGGCAGCCATTTACGACAGACGGATGTAAACTGCTGGGAACGCGCAGGTTCCATGGCAGGGCGGAAAACCTCGACTTAAGACGCTTTACGCAGAAGCCGGCAGGCTTGGTTAGGAGGGCGGTTTGGACAGGAGGGCTGCAGCATTGAAGGGGGCCTTCCCCCATACAGTGCCGATACTCACAGGGTTCATGTTCCTGGGGATGGCATACGGAATGCTGATGAACGCGAAGGGCTTCCCCCTGCCGCTTACCGCGGCGATGAGCATCTTCGTGTTCGCCGGTTCCATGCAGTATGTGGCCATACCTCTTCTGGCGGCTGGATTCGACCCCCTGCTCGCCCTCCTCATGACGCTGGTGGTCAACGCAAGGCATGTCTTCTACGGCATCTCAATGCTCGATCGCCTGAAAGGCGCAGGAAGGTTTAAGCCATACATCATCTTCGCGCTTTGCGATGAGACCTTCTCGGTCCTGGTTGCGGCAGAGCCGCCTCAAGGGGTCGACAAGGGCCTTTTCATGTTCTTCATAGCCCTTTTGAACCAGCTGTACTGGGTTTTAGGCTCGGTGCTCGGACATTTGGCGGGGGCAGCGTCAGGCTTCGACGCCAAGGGGCTGGACTTTGCGCTGACGGCGCTCTTTATTGTCATCTTCCTCAGCCAGTGGAAGGGGGCTTCGGACAGAAGGCCCGCGCTTATTGGGCTGGGATGTACGGCGGTTGCGCTCCTGGCCTTCGGCAGGGACAGCTTCGTCCTTCCGGCGATGGGGCTGATACTTGCAGCTTTGATGCTGATTCGAAGAGGCGGGGAAGGGAACTTAGAGGCAAGCAGGACGGAGGGGTCGCAATGACAACAGGGCAGATTGCGATAACAGTTGCCATCATGGCGGGGGCTACCATGATGACGAGGTTTCTTCCCTTCATCCTGTTTCCGGAAGGAAAGAAGGCACCAATGATCGTATCTTATCTTGGGAGGAGCCTTCCCTACGCGGCGATAGGCATGCTGGTCGTCTACTGCCTGAAGGATGTGAGGCTCACTGTGTACCCTCACGGAATCCCAGAAGCGGCGGCTATCCTTGTAATCGCAGGGCTCAACCGCTGGAAGGGCAACGTGCTTCTTAGCATAGGAGGCGGCACTGTCGCATATATGCTGCTGGTGAACCTGGCCTTCAGATGATTCGAAGGGGCCCTTGGGGATTGCCGATTACGGATGGAGCTGATGCAGATGGCGATAAGGGAAGTAAGGAAGACCGTCACTGGGACCAGGACGGTGGACGGCGCCGGGGTAAGCCTTGTAAGAGTGCTTGGAAAGCCCGATGTTTATGACTTCGACCCGTTTCTGATGCTTGATGCGTTCGACTCAGCCAACCCGGAAGACTACATCAAGGGGTTCCCCTGGCATCCGCACAGGGGCATCGAAACTGTCACATATCTAATAAAAGGCGACATCGAGCACGGCGACAGCCTTGGAAACAGCGGAAGCATAAGAGACGGGGACTGCCAGTGGATGACCGCCGGGTCGGGGATAATCCATCAGGAGATGCCCAAGGCAAGCCCAAGGATGCTCGGCGCTCAACTGTGGGTCAACCTTCCTGCAAAGGACAAGATGTGCCCGCCGAAGTACAGGGACATAACGGAGGCTATGATTCCGGCGGTTTCTGACGGCGGTGCCACAGTAAGAGTCATATCTGGAGCATATAAGGGGACTAAGGGTGCCATGGAGGGCGACTATGTGAGGCCCAATTACCTAGATGTGCTTCTTGTGCCCGGATGCGAATGGAAGGTTTCGACTTCGAAAGGGAATACCGCCTTTGCCTACATAATCGAAGGATCTGCCGCGTTCGGTTCCGCAGGGTCGCAGGATATGCAAGCAAAGCACGCGGTGCTGCTGGGAGACGGCGATGAAGTTAGTGTCAAAGCAGGCCCGCACGGGGCCAGGATGCTCTTTCTTGAGGCGGCTCCCCTCGGAGAGCCGATAGCTTGGGGCGGGCCGATAGTGATGAACACCAAGGATGAGCTAAGACAGGCATTCAAAGACCTGGATGAGGGCAGGTTCATCAAGTAGGCTGACTGGATCGCTGCAATGAAGCAGGCCGGCGGAAAA